>QZKE01000038.1 GCA_003598015.1 Actinomycetota bacterium
TGTGGTAGACGCGGCTTCTATCCGCGTCCTTATACCCCGCTGGAGCCCTGCCCGGAGAGCACCGCGGCGAGGGTCTTCATGATGATCTTCAGGTCCAGCTGCAATGATTGATTCTGGATATAGAGGAGGTCGAACTTGAGCTTGTTCTCGGTAGTGGTGGCGTAATGGCCGCTTACCTGGGCCAACCCCGTCAAGCCCGGCCTGACCGCCAAGCGCTCTTTATACCCGACTATGTCACGGGTATAAAGGCGTACGAACTCGGGTCTCTCGGGGCGCGGGCCGACAAAGCTCATCTGTCCCGCGATGATGTTCAGGAACTGGGGTATCTCGTCCAGGCGGGTACGGCGCAGGAAACGCCCGATTCCCGTCACCCTCTCGTCATCATAAGTCGAGAGTATGGGGCCCGTGTCCTCTTCCGCGCCCTTGAGCATGGTACGGAACTTGAACATCATGTACTCCCCTCCGTCTTTTCCCACCCGTGCCTGGCGGTAGAAAACGGGCCCGCGCGAGGTGAGTATCACGCCAAGGGCGACGAGCAGCCAAAGGGGGAGGAAGGCCAGCAGGAGAACGAGGGCGAGTACGATGTCCATAATGGTCTTCACCGTCCGGTGGTACGCAGGTGGCGGCAGTTTAACCAGGCTGACCAGGGGGATGTCCCCTATGCCTACCTCGTCGATGCGGCCCACCATTATCTCGTAGAGGTCGGGGACGACATCCACCCTGATACGGGTACTGCGGACCTTGATCAGGTCCTCGATCAACTGCCTCTCCCTTATTGGTGTGGTGATCACGACATACTTGACACCGAGGGATGCCACGAGCTCGGGCACATCCGCCACCGTACCCAGAACCCTCACCCCGCCGTATTCCCCTCCCACGGCGCTGGGCTCACGCCCGACTACGCCAACGGTACGGTAACCGAAGCGCCGGTGTCTTTCCACCTCCCCTATGAGATAAAGCGCGGTATCCTCCATCCCCACCACCAGGACCGGTATTTCCTCGAACGCGAAGAGCCCGAGCCTCGTTTCCAGCGCCCGCCAGAGGACGAGCAGGACGACCTGGACACCCCAGGTTATCGCGAAAACCAGGCGCGGGAAGGAGAACGAGCGCATGACGAAGGTGAGCACGATCACCACCAGGAGCCCCAGGGTGACAGCCTGCAGCACGGAGGCGAAGATGTCCCAGTAGCCGGACATCTTCCTGGGATCGTAGCATCCGAAGACGTAAAGGAAGGCCAATTGTATGAGGGTGATCCATACCGCCATACGGAGATATGGATCGAAGTTGAACCTGGGGAGCTCTCCTGCGTAACGCATGAGAAATGACAGCACGATACCGCCGTTGATCAGGCCTATGTCGACGACAAGGGTGAGCGCGGTCCAGGTCGATCTCTTCATACTCATACCTCTCGCAGGATCTCAGCGTATATCTTCGCCACCCCTTCTATCAGTCCCTCGAGGCTGAACTCACTCTCCACTCTCTCCCTGCCGCGCGTTCCCATCTCCTCCCGCGAGAATTCATCCGCGAGCAGGTGGTTCATGGCTTCCGCCAGCGCGCGGGGATCGCGGGGTGGTACCACCAGTCCCGTAACGCCGTCGAGGTTGGCATAAGAGGTTCCCGTTCCCAGCTCCGTACTGATCACCGGCTTTGCGCAAGCCTGCGCCTCCAGGAGGACGAGGCCGAAAGCCTCGGTTCTCGCGGTGGATGGAAGAACCAGCATGTCGCAGGCATGGTAGTAGGCGGGCATCTCCCGCTCGTCCGCCCAGTCCACGAAGTGGACGCGATGCGAGATACCCGATGCCTCGACTTGAAGCCCGAGCTTCTTCCTGAGCGGCCCTCTCCCCAGGATGAGGAAGCCGGCGTCCACCTCCCTCGCCGCCTCGAGGAGGTGTTCAATCCCCTTGTAGTAGACCAGCCTTCCCACGCAGAGTATCAGCCCTCCGCCCGCGGAGTATTTCTCCCGCAGGTCCGCCGCCAGGCGGGATATACGCCCATCCGCCTGGAACCTGGACGCATCTACTCCGTAGTTCACCAACCGGCAGCGGTCGGGCAGGGATGCCAGGACGGGTGAGCTTCGCATGAGCTGCGGGGATGCCACCAGGATGGCCCGGCACCGTCGCAGAAAAGCCTCGAGCACGGGGCGGTATGCGCGCAGGAGCCGTCTCTGTCTGAACACGTCACTGTGGTACCAGGCGACCATCTTCCTTTCTTCGCCGAACATCAATCCGCCCAGTTCGCCCAGGGGGAAGGGGTCATGGAAGTGATATATGGAGGCATCCGTGCGCCGCAGGTGCGAAAGGAAGGTAGGAGAGATGGGCTCGGACCATATCCTGCCGATGCTGCCGGTCCTGGTTACCTCCACCCCGTTCACGTTCTCTTTCACGCTCCGCGGGCTTTCGTTACATACCAATACCTGCGAACGCATACCTTCCCTGGAGGCGAAACCCTCCGCAAGCCGCCGCACGACCTCCTCGACCCCGCCTATGTGCGGATAGTACAGTTTGTTCACCTGAAGTACCCTTACTTCGGACAGTGCCTATTCCCCCCCCGTCAATGACTCCAGTTCCTCACGGGCTTTCTCGTTGTGGGGATTGCGTTCCAGCTCCATGCGGAACATCTCCTCCGCCATTTGCGGGTCGCCGATCTCCTTGTAGATAATTCCCATCTCGAGATGGACCCCGCCCGCCCAGGGATTCAATTCGAGCACCATCTCCAGCTCTGCAAGGGCTTTCTCCCACTCCCCCATCTGCTCCAGTACGACGGCCCTCTGGAAATGAAGTGCGGCGTTGTCGGGAACGATGGCCAGTGCCGCGTCGATGGTCCCCAGGGCTTCATCGGGCCTCCCTTGCTCGAGACGGATATCGGCTACCCTGCACACGGAGATGCGGATAAAGTCGAATTCCGGCCGGTCGCGGAAGGGCACGATACTCTGGTCAGCGTAGAAGGGCAGCAGGGCGATGGCCTTCTCGTATGCCGTGACGGCACCCTCGTAATCGCCTTCGTCCAGCAGCGATTCACCCTCGTAGTAGAAAGCGATGGGGTTGTTGGGGTAGAGCCTCTGGGCTTCGTGCAGGGAACTCCGTCCCCCCTCGTGATCACCCAGGGAGAGGAGGAGAATACCCTTCCACAGGTGATGATAGGCGTCTTCAGGCTCGAGCTCTATCGCCCGGCCCAGGTGGAACGATGACCGGGCGCCGTATTCCCCCTTGCGTGCCTCATCCGCCTCCCCGGACATGAGGTTCAGGTAGAGGTAACCGAGTTGATGGTGGGCTTCCGGATCCGCCTCCCGGCAGGAGAGGGCTCTCTCGTACCCCGCGATCGCGCCTTCCGCATCCCTCAGGCTCATCTGCTCTTCGGCCGTCTCTTTATGGGTCTCGGAGAGGAAGCCGACGGTGCAGACATAGCCGGCTGCGACCACCAGCAAGGCGAGGGCAACTCCGACGAGCACGGTCACGCCGGCGACTCCCCTTTCACGCGGGCCGGTACTCGGCGCAGGCTCCAAACGTTCTCCGCCGCCGCATTCGCCCGCGGCGGTCTCGTTCGCGGCGGTCTCGTGCTGCCAGGTCTTCATGCGGCCGGACAGGGCGAAGAGGGCTCCCACGCACAACCAGAAGGCCACCCCCACAAGCGGGCTGTACCATGGGATATCGATGAGGTTGTGGACGAGGAAACCGGCTGACGCGGTCCACAGGGCCGCCGCCATCACTCTCGCATCCTCCCAGGGTTCCTTCCTGAAGATGTAGCGTATGCGGTAGAGTACCATGATGGAAAGGACGGCCATGAGCAGCAGCCCCGCCACACCGGTCTCTGCCCCCGTCTCCAGAAGGTAATCATGGGCGTGGGAGGAATAATAGGCGCGGTACTGGTAGCGCTGCATGGCCAGCCCGAAGCCGCCCGATCCCACTCCTCCCACCAGGTTGTGTGAGAGCATGTCAAGGCCGCCGCGCCAAATCCCGAACCTTCCCCTCATGCTGCCCGCCGCCTCGGTCACATCGAGTCCGGAGTATTCTCTCCCGGACCCGTACTCCCCTCCGGCTCCGGCGTCCGTCGCAGCGCCGAGGGGACTGTAGAGAGAGCAGAGATAGGCGGCCAGCACCGCGAGCACCGCGGCCGCCGCCAGGATCTTCCACCTGATCTTCCATTTACTGCCAGGTACGATGATGGCGAGCAGCAGGATGACGGCGGCGCAGACCAGCCACCCTCCCCTGGACTGGGTCAGGTAGAGACAGGCGAGCTGCAAAGCCAGCGCTCCTCCCCAAACGAAAGTCAGCGCCCTGCGCTTCTCCGCCAGCAGCAGGGCCACGGCCACCGGGATGGTTATGTTCAGGAAGGCGGCGAACACGTTGGGGGTGATGAATCGCGAGTTCACCCGGTCGGTTATCACGTAGTCGATACCGTGCCTGCCCAGGAATTCGACCAGGTCTCCGAAGAAGAAGAAATACTGCATCAAGCCGTAGACGCAGAGGGAGACGGACACCGCCGTGAGCAGCCCCATGAACAACCACAGCTCTCCCCGGTTGCGCAGCACGAGATAGCCGAGGATGAAAGCCATTACGAACGAGCCGAGCAGCAAGAGCTGCTGCATACCCCTGTAGCTGCTTTCGCCCCATATGAGGGAGAGCGCCGCGAGCGCGAGCAAGGCGGCCATGACGGCCGCGGCCGCCAGGAATCCCCTGTCGAAGTGAACCATACGCCGGCGAGCATAGAAGGCAAAGATCGTACCGGCGAGGAGAAGGGTGAGTCCGAAATAGAGCACGAAGCGCCAGCGAAAATCTCCCGCTCCCGCGGTATTGCCCACGAGGAGAAGCAGAAGGCCCAGGAGGACGACGATGACGTAAGGGAGGTGCTCCCAGGTCATCTTCCTTACGTCTGCTTCCTCCACGCCGGTTCGCATCGCGCTCCTTCCAGGGTGTTTCCTTGTAATTCATCGGCCCTTGAGCTTATCCCTTTATCACGGTGGCCGGGTTAGGATAATATCACCTGAGGGAGCCGCGGCCTTACGGAAAGGCGCATATGGAAATGGTGCACGGGAAGAGCGTACTCATGGTTGCCGGCACACCCATACTGGCGGGCGGCGAGCGCAACCTCCTCGATCTCGCCTCCTATGCCCTGGATGAAGGCTTTGAGGTAGGACTCGTAGCGCCGGGAGAGGGAGAGCTCCCCAGGCGCATGCGCTCCCTGGGATGCCCGGTGTGGAGCGCATCCATGCCCGAGATACCGAATCCGGCATCGCTGCACGCGATACGGAGGATCCTCAAAACGGAGGGTTTCGCGATCGTACATGCACACGGCCATCGAGCGGGGCTGTACGCCCGGGCCGCCGCATGTGCCTTGCGGGATGTGCGGACCGTATACACCCTGCACGGCATCCATTACCCCCATTACCGCAATCCTTTTAGGAAGATGGCATTCATCGCCGGCGAGAGATTGCTCAAGCCCTCGACGGACAGTTATATCTGCGTATGCCGCAGCGACCTGGAAAGCGCACGGACCCTCCGCATAGTCGCTCCGCGCCGCACTGAGGTCATCTACAACGGCATCGATCCATACGCCGGCGCCGATCTCGAGAGGGCCGCACGCCTGCGGAGCCTCTACGACCGGGGCGGCGGGATCGTCCTTCATGTAGGCCGGTTCATGCCCCAGAAGGACCACCATACCCTCATCGCTTCCGTGCCCTTGGTGCTCGAGGAATTCCCGCGCGCCGTCTTCCTCCTGGCCGGATCGGGCCGGCTGCTGCAGAGGGAGAAAGAGCACGCGGCTCGCCTGGGCATACCCGGAGAGTCCCTGGTGTTCCTCGGCGAGAGCGGCGAGGTGGATAACCTTCTCGCTGCCTGCGACATCTTCGTCCTTCCCTCGCTGTGGGAGGGATTCCCCTACGTAATCCTCGAGGCCATGCGGGCCGCGAAACCGGTGATCGCCACCGACGCGGGAGGGGGGCCCGAGGCGATAAGCGATGAGGAAAACGGCATCCTGATAAGACCATGCGATGCGCCTGGCCTAGCCCGCGCGGTTATGCGGCTCCTGGGAGATCCGGAGGAAGCGGAGACCATGGGCCGCCTTGGACGGGAGAGGCTGCACGGATTCAGCCTGGAGGGCATGGCCCGGAGGACCCTGGAGATATACTCCGGCATATCGGGCCCCGGATAAAGGACGTGATCGATGAGCCCGCGGGGACACGTATACATCCCATGCCCCTGAGCGCCTGCAACGACCACACGCTCTTCTGATCACGCCTTGGCATCGGCCGCTTACACGATGACCCTCGGCAGGATCGCTATCACCATCGACCTTCTCGTCCTGGCCAGCCTGGCGCGGGTTTAAGAGCGGAGGTCACGGGCGACATCTGCGAGGATGCCGGCAAGGCCAGCGGTCTGTTTCTCCCGGTCGAACTCATCCAGCCGTGGGTTGTCGACCCAGAGCCCGTCGCCCGCCCGGTAGCGGGAAAGGTAATACCTCAGGGCATCGGCTATGCCCTCTACGTCAGAGGGCTCGACGACCACCCCCGCCCCCGTCTCCTCGATAATCGTCTTTGTCGCTCCTTCGCCCGCGAGCGCCAGGATGGGGCGGCGGGAGCCGAAATACTCGAACATCTTGCCGGTGTAGACCATGCGGGAATCCCTGCCCTCTGCAAGCTGCAAAGCGAGCAGGTGTGACGATCTCATGTAGCGTATGCTCTCCCCGTAAGTGACGAATCCCGTCATCTCCACCACCTCGTCGATGCCGGCTTCCTTTACGGCTTTCAGGGTGCCCACGTCCATGGTCCCCACGAAAGAGAGGCGAAAGTCGGCTGGGGTTATCCTGCCCTGGTCCAGCAGCCTGCGCACCGCCTCGATCAATCCCCTGGGGCTGCGGCCCCCGAAAGCCGATCCTATCCAGGTGACGGTGAACCCGTCCCGCAGGGTCACCTCTTCCGTGAAATCGGCGGGGTCGAAGCCGTAGGTGATGACCTTGTAACGGCTCTTCTCTACATCACCGTACCTCGACTCAAAGCCCTCGACAATACCAGGAAACGCGCCGATCACGGCATCCGCGTTCCTGACGATAGACCTCTCCAGTATGAGATCCGCTTTCTTGTTGAACCACGAGAGGGGTTTGAAATGAGTGTAATCGACCCATGGATCTATGAACTCGCAGACCCAGGGAAGACCGGTTATTCGCTTGCAGGCCATGGCCACGAGATGGGCCGTAAACGGGGGTGAACCGGAGAATATCACCTGCGGTGAGTGTTCGCGGATGAGTCTCAAGGCAGCCGCCAGGGCGAAAGGAAACCAGCCGATCTTCTCGTCCGGTATGAAGAATGCCTTGATCTTCGCTACCAGGTCGAAGGGAAGGCCCGTATATGAGAAAAGCACTTTGCCCTGCTCCTTATCCGCCGCCTCGAGGTCTTCGCCCCCCGCGCGTAACCTCTTCATAAACCTGACCAGCCGGGTGGGTTCGAGAGAGAAGGTGCGCACTACGGTCAGTTGCGGGGGCAGCTCGGCCAGCAGCGTTCTATCCGGTATGTTAGTCGGGATATCACGCGCCGAAACCACGAGCGGTTCCCATCCGAAATGCGGAAGGAACTTGACATATTTCGCCCTCCACACCGAGGCAATGCCTCCTACGGGCGGGAACTCGTAGGCGATGATAAGGGCTTTCTTCGCACCGCTCCGCGCATTCACTCCGTCCCGCCGTCCCCGTTTCAATGCTTTTCTCCTACTGCCGCGGTATAGCGCCCGCTACAGGCCCGCCCCTACCTTTCCGTCAGGGAGCTCTCCAGCTTCGCCGCCACCTCTTCCCGGTCCTTGCTGGAGAAGTACCAGTCGACGGTGCGGTGCAGTCCGTCCATGAACTTCATGCCGGGCTCCCAGCCCAGGAGCTCCCTGGCGAGGGAGTTGTCCGCCACGCGGTTGAGCGGCCCGGTGGGCATCTCGGGGTGCAGCTCGATCTCCGCCTCATGGCCGGTGTAGCGCATGACCTCCCGTACCGCGTCGAGCACCCGCGTGCGCTCCATGGTGCCCAGGTTCACCGCCGTGCCGTCGTCGATCTTCTCGGCGCAAAGGATGGTGCCCTCCACGATGTCCCCCACGTAGGTCCAGTTGCGGATCTGCTCCCCGTCCCCCCATACGATGAAGGGGTCCTGGCGCACGAAGGCGCGGGCGATCATGGCGATGACCGCGTGGTCCTCCTTGCCCCGCTCCCCGTAGACGGTGAAGTAGCGGCAGGAGGCGGTGTTCATCCCCCACTCGTCGTGGTAGGCACGCAGGGCGAACTCGGCCATGAGCTTGGCCCAGCCGTACATGTTGTCGGCGTCGTAGGGGGGGCCCACCTTGTCCTCGCTGAGGTAGAGGATCTCCCCGGGGTCGGTCTGCAGGAAGTTGGGGTAGACGCAGCCGGAGGAGGCGTAGACCACCTTGCGGACCCCGGCCTGGCGGCAGGCGGCGAAGAGCATGCCGTCCATGGCCAGGTTGGTGGCGCAGGCGGCCTGGTGCAGGTCCACGTAGCCCCGGCCGCCGTGGGCGGCGGCGAGATGGAAGACCACGTCCATGTCCCTGACGCAGGACGCGGCCACGTCCTGGTGCAGCAGGTCTCCTTCTATGAACTCCACCTTGCCGTCTTCCATGTGGCCGGCGATATTCTCGATGCGCCCGCTGGAGAGGTCGTCCACCACCCTGACCCCCGCCCCCCGCTGCAGGAGGGAATCCACCAGGTGGGAGCCGATGAAGGAAGCGCCCCCAGTGACCAGCGCACTCATACCTTGCCAGTCCATGTAAACCTCCGGTCTCCTCATGCCGTATCCATGTCTACTTATGTATCGTCCCCGTAGCCGATTCCCAAAGCGCGGTAGGTGGCGTGTTCCCTTACACGTGCCGGGTCCAGGATGCGCCAGCAGTCAATAACCGTGCGGCGCCGCGCGCCCTCCCCGAAGAGAGCGGGGTCGATGTCTTTGAACTCCCTCCAGGGGGTGGTGATGACGATGACATCCGCCCCGAGGATGCATTCCTGCAGGGAAGAGACGGACGAGAACCCCGCGAACTCCCCAGCGGCATCTTCGATGCTGGCGGCGGGGTCGTAGGCGGCGTAGGGGATCCCCTCCCCCTCGAGCCTGCTCGCCAGCAGCACCCCCTGGCTCTCCTCCACTACGTTGGTGTCCGGTTTGTAGGTGAGGCCCAGAATGCCCACCTTTCCCCCCGGGGGCAGGTGGGTCTTGACCAGCTCCGCCAGGCGCGCGACCTGTTCCCTGTTGGCTTCGTCGGTCGCCTCCGCCAGGGTCGCGTCGGCGCCCAACTCGTGCGCGAAGAAAGAGAGGGCGTGGTTGTCGCGGGGGAAACACGGACCCCCGTAGCCGATAGCCCCCTTGAGGTATTTCCCGCCGATACGGGCGTCCAGACCCAGCGCCGATGCCACGACGTCGGAGTCGGCGCCCTCTATACGCTCGCAGATCCTGGCCAGCATGTTCGCGAAGGTGATCTTGGTGGTGACGTAGGTATTGACCGCTATCTTCGTCAACTCGGCGTTGACGAAGTTCATCCTCGCCATGTGGGGATCGTTGTCGCATACGTCCTCGTAGAACTCCTGGAGCAGGTCCCCCGCACGCCGGTCCGACTCCCCTATGAGTATGAAGTCCGGGTTGAGGAAATCGCGGATAACGCTGCCGAGGGCTATGAATTCCGGGCTGTAGCACAGCCCGAACTCCTCCCCGCATCTCTTTCCAGAGATTCTTTCGAGGAGCGGTTTCAACACGTTTTCGGTGGCCCCGGGAAGTACGGTGCTGGTCAGGACGATCACGTGATACCCCTCGCGGCCTTTCAGGGCGTCCGCCACTCTCTCTCCCGCACTCTCCACGAATTCCAGGGAGAACGCGCCCCGCTCGTCGCTGGGCGTGGGAACGGTGATAAAGGTTATCGCGGAGCGCGATACCGCGTCATGGATGTCACCGCTGGCCCTCAGTCTATGCGTGTTCCGCCCGATCAATTCCTCCAGACCAGGTTCGTAAACGGGCGTCTTTCCCGCGTTGACGAGGTCGACCGTAGCGGGATTGACGTCTACCCCGATGACCTCGTATCCCTTGGAGGCGACGCAGGCCGCCAGGGGGGTCCCCAGTTTGCCCAATCCGACCACGCAGACGGTCATCTTCTTCATTTTTCTATTTCTCCTTGTCCAGACGGCATGCCCGCAGGGTGAGGCGCAGACGGCATTCGCCAGGCCCAAGCGATACCTTGTTCAACTCCTACACCTCCAGGCCTGGTTCGGGGACGGTTGCCGTAACGCACAGATGCCATCCGCATCTTCGCTCGAACCAGCTAAAAAGCCTCCGGGGCAAGCAGCGGAAATACCACACTTTCACGTACCTGTATTGCACGTAGTCGGCGATGCGATAGGGAAAGACGTGTTCTGTGCGGATGTCCTCTACCTTGAACCCATGTGCTTCCATAAGTTCCCTTATCTCCTTCCGGGTATAGGTATAGGTGACCGGACACCCCGTTTCCGCCTCGGAATTCTCCGCGATCAGCCTCTTGATCCTCCAGAAACGCCCCTTGCCGTACGCCAGGACTATCCACAGAACCTTCCAGGAACGGCGGTTGTAGACCATGATCTTGACGCAGCTTCCCGGCTCCACGTACCTTCGTATCTGCTCTAAGACCCTCTCGGGATGGGGAGTATGATGGATGACCCCGAACGAATACACCAGGTCGTAAGCCTCGGCAGGGACGAATTCGGCCAGGGCTTCGGCGTTCCCGCCGTAGAACTCGATGGCGCCCCCCAGCTCATAAACCCCCGCTCTGGTGCGCGCGATCTCCAGGGACTCCTCGGACAGCTCCACCGCCGTGACCCTGGCTCCATGCCGGGCGAAGTTTATCGTATCGGTGCCGATCCCACACCCTATCTCCAGCACTTTCTTGCCCCGCCAACGCTCAAAACAGGCAAAATCCTTTATATGGGGTTCTACGAAATACTTGCGTTCCTCGACTTCATCGAAGTATTCGCGTGTCCCCACCTGCCGTTGAGAATGCCGGATATTGCAGGGGCGCCCATCCCAGAACCCCCTGACCTGCTCGATGGGGACCTCTCGAAACCCTTCTCTGGACTCTGGCCCCCGCTGGGATTTCCCTCGTCGTATCGAATCTCCAACCATCCGGCGATACTCCAGTTCTCTATCAAGCCCCGACCTAAGGGGACGCCGTGGATCCGAATCGCATTAAGACCATTTCCGTCCGGCAACCGTAAGGATAGCTGGTTCTTCTGCCGGAAGTGTGGATCGCCGCTGGGCGAAGCGCTATATTCGCCCTAATCATCCGCGGCTCTCCTCGCCCGCCAAAAAACCGGCTCTTCTGGCCGTGCTGACCACAAATCGTGCGATGCCAGGAAATCGGGTTACGAGGAACCTCCTTGCTCGCACCTTGGATCTCTGCTTCATGAGCTTCCCCCCCGAGAGAACGAGAGTCGCGTCCTCGATGTTATAGTTTACAGCATGCTTTCCCGCCAACTCTCTGTTCGATCGCACCTCATAACCTTCCCATGTACCATCCTCTCTCAGGATCACGGAGCGCTCGTTATAACGATGATTCTGATGAATGGCGATAACCTCACCTGTGGCATCTATGACCGGAACTCCCGTTTTTCTGGCGTAATAGAGAAGCCAGTTATCCCACGCCGTACGCCCGATCGCAAATGGCGGCAGAGCTTGCCCATAAAGGTTGCGATCAAACAGGAAGTAGTCGATGTAGTTTGCGTGCCTGAGTATGCCATCGGCCATCGCGCGCATGCGAATTTCGTTTTCCCAACCTGTATCGCCCAAGTGCAGGGGTTCTTCGATATCGAGGTCCCTCCTCCTTCCCACCATGAGAAAGGAAGTGAGGTTTTTAACCCTGTTGAAAGCTTCCATGAAATCGCTCGTCAAGATGATATCGGCGTTCACGTAACACAGTACACGGTCGTCAGACAGGTCGGCCGCCTTTTCGAACACGGCGTTGACCATCGGGGTGTTGTACTCGTTCCTGGGTATTTCTGGGTAATGCATCGCATCGTATTCGCGAGCTGCCTCTCGCGTGCCCTCTTCATCCCCAAAAAGTATCATTGAACATCCCGGCTTCAGCTTCCTCCAACTCGCAATGGCATTCCTCTGGATCATTCCTATATGGCCCTCAAATGGTTTCGGGATAGCGAAAACGGTCAGCAACTGCAGCCTCCTCCCTTTTTTCCGGCTGCAACGATCTCGTACTTGATCATTAATCTGCGATGAAGCCATTTGTAGCCGGGCGGGAAAATCACCCGCAGGAGATATATCGACAGGAACTTACCCTGAATCTTCCCGGGATAGAGCAGGAAGGCCTCGCAAGCGTAGCGGAGACCGGTGAACGTGTCGTTCTCATGGTATAATATGGAAGCGGTCCAGCTTTTTGCCCCGGCATGGGCACGCTTTTTCAGGGCACGGATGTCCTGCGGCAGAACGGATTCGTCGAACAGCCTGTCCATGACGGATCGTTTTGTATCGTGCATCTCGATGATAGCCCCTTTATCCCTTCCCCGCGAACCCTGATGGGCACGATACCGGGTAATGAAACCGGGAATATGCACCATGGGAAAATGCCGTCCTATGCGCACCCACATCTCGTAGTCCGGACAAGTAGCCAGGGCCGTGTCCGCATACAACCCTACCTTTTCCCAACATGACCTGCGTATGAACGCCGCCTGAGCCGGAATGATGCTCTCGACACAGAGTACCTTGATGAAATCGTAGGGATCGGGTCCAGGATCGAGATCGACTATCTCGCCCTCATCGTCGATGATGTACTGATCGCCGTATACCACGGCTGCATCGGGGTTTTTCGCCATGTTCTCCACCCCCCAGGAAACGGCATCAGGCAGGAGTTCGTCATCGGCGTTGAGGACGATTATCAGCTCGCCCCCGCAGCGTTGCAGGGCGCGATTCAATCCATCCGCCTGGCCCTCATCAGGCTCTGAGACCCAGTCGATTTGCCCTCCATACGCGCGCAAGATCTCCAGCGTACCGTCACGCGAGCCACCGTCCTGCACGATATGTTCCACGCGTGGATAGTCCTGCGCCTGCACGCTCTCGATACACCCATGGATATAGCGTGAGCTGTTATAGCATGGAGTGATTATCGAGACCAGAGGCTGCTCCTTTTCCCCGCTCACTTCGGCCCCTCGATAATATGCTTCTCCTCAAGACTTACACCGCCCAGACCCCATTCCTCACCATTGAAAACAAAGGGGGTTCCCGTCGCCATGGAGTCCTGGATTCTCTCCTTCAAGGGAAGATACTCGGTCAAAGGGCGTTGCGTATGGGCTGTACGATCGTGTTCCTGGTGGAATATCCTCATGGGCCGCCTCATTATTGCCTGCCTCAAGGAAAGGGTTGCCGCCATCCAGCACATCATGGAATCGATATGCGAATGGGTGAATACACCGGGGTAGCCATGAAGATCGAACCAGGCTTCCTTCGCCATGAGGAGAAAGTCGCCCGAAGCGTTCGTGTGCACGTCTTCCAGGTCGAGAACCCTCTCTTTGCGTGGTTCGAGGCCGGTTCTCATAAGCTGCCTGTTTTTTGATTCCTCCAGCTTATCGGCCAATTTACGATGGGGCAGCAGGTTTATCGTTTCATTATGCCTATGAAACCTGAAGCAGTTCTTCCTGCAGAAGTCGAGTTTTCCCTCCAATGCACACTGCAGGGGAACCTGGGAGTCGACGTCGTAGCGGTCGGTGCGGTAGAAACAATCTCTCGACAGCTTTCCCTCGGCCATATACTCGATGATCTCGTTTGAGAAGATCAGGTCGGGGTTGGTGGCAAGGATAAACCCGCCTTCCGCCCTGCGTATCCCCGCGTTCTTTGCGAGATACTCGAAATGGGGAATCTTATCGGAGTTGGGGTAAAGCTGGTGTATTTCATTTGGAACCTCCAGGAAACGCACTTTGCCGCTCTCGATCTTCCGAGGCCACACAAGCTCTTCCCACAGTCTTTTCCTGTCCCGTGGAGGATTCCATTCGACTACGATAAGCTCCGCATGCAACGCGAATACGTTCCATTGTTCCAGAAGAGCATCGACGAAAACCTGCATGCGGTGGAGCAATTCGCCTCCATAGTTATCGTTTCTCGCTCCCACCACTATGCTTATCGCCGGCGGACTGCAGAGGTCACAGGCCAATGGCAACCACCGCCTCGATCCAAGCTCGCATATGTTCGACCATCGCCTTGAAGTAGCCGCGCGATGACTCGCTCCATATCGAGCCCTTGAAATGATGTAGTTGTTCCTCCAGTTTCTCCGCCAGGCAAAGGTACGTTTCCTGATAGGTCTTGCCCTCCAGCTTGAGCTCTCGCAGCCACTCGGAGAGATCCTCGAGGAGCAGGATGCAAGCCAGCTCTTGCTGCAGGTCGCATAGGTGATCATGGCTGTTACGCTCGTGTAGGGCTACCGGTGTTCCGACTCTGACGCGGAAGCCGAGGTGCCGCGCGCATGCCTGGCAGAAATATCCGGAGAAGATATCCCCGTATCGATCGATACGCAGGCCTCCCACCTCATATCCCATGCGCAGGAAGTAGAATGCCGCTATCGCCTCCCTGGCGAGAGCGGTATTCTGCGTATTGACGGGCGCCCAGGTATCGTTTCCGAGCAACAAAGACTTCTGGGCGAAGCTCTTGACTTGAGGGCGGCAGGCCAACCAGGTTATTGCATCGACATCGGGATCTCGCAACCACAATCCCTCGTTTATGTGCACTCTTCCGATCTCCGCCTTAAACTCCCTGTCCGGGTTTCTGAAACGCGCGTGATACGGGAAGCCCCGGGGATAGATGAGAGGCGGCTCGGTTTCCACAAGCTCGCAAGTATTGTACCAGCCGCAGAAAGAATGCACCGCCTCCTCTTCTACCTCCTCTCCGGCGACCAGAGCATGCTGAGCCAGGAAAGGTCTACCCGCGATACAATGGTTGTCATCATCGATGGAGACCAGAAAATCACAGCCGGCCTCGAGAGCCATAAGAAAACCCACGTTCCTGCGGTTATCCGAATCGTATGGGATCAGCTTTCCAATGTCTCCGAGTTTATTGAGGAAATCCTCCTGTTCGGCCAGAGTGGGGCACCTGATATCTCCTCCCCCAATCTTTGCCTCCTCGCAAGCCTGAAAGAGCTGGTGAGGGCTCTTGCGGTCGGGTATTACAAACATGGTACATGAGGCTGAGGCATCTTCCGCTTTTATCTGCTCCAGGTAATTGTGGATGAAGTCTCCCTTTCCGATCGTGGTTACGACGATGGCGCCTTTCTTTCTCATATTCGTTCCACCTCTGACCAGTTCACTTCCATATCTACGAGCCCGTGGTTTGCAGGATCCGGGCTCTCCCCCTCTTTGCTCGTGCCGATGATCGAGAGGTCGATAGCATAGGGGATGTAGTCCAGGCTTTTTCCACTATCCTCCTCGTGGGCACCTACGGAAATCACGTAGAGCCCCGGCATGAGATCGTTCACGAAGCGTGCCAGAACCGCGTATCTCCCCGGCGGCACGCCAAGGGGTATGCCCCCCTTATCCGTATGGTGCACGGTAGTGATCCTCTGGCCCCCGGGGGAGTTTATCCCTATCCCCAAACGGGCTTTTTCGATCGTCCCGAGAATACCGATCTCCAACCCGATAGAAAAATCCTCGCGGTAGCTGATCCTCGATGTCGCCCTTCCTTCGGAGTCCAGAATGGATACCTTGTCTATCCTCAAGAGTCCGCTGTCTACAACGTGAGATTCTTCTGCGATCGTGGATACGGCACTTTCACCGCTGAAGCTCTCTATGTAGAGGTTGATCGCCGAGGTGGCGTCGCCTTCATAGACTACCTTGCCCTCATCGAGCCATACCCCCCGAGTGCAAAGGCTCCTTATCGCCTCCATGTTGTGACTGACAAAGATGACGGTTCTTCCTGCATATGCCACCTCGTCCATCTTCGAGAAGCATTTGCGCTGAAATCCTATGTCGCCTACGGCCAGCACCTCGTCGATGAGCAGTATCTCCGGTTCGAGATGGGCGGCAATGGAAAAAGCCAGGCGGACCTGCATGCCGCTTGAATAATGTTTCATAGGGGTATCTATATACTTGTCGACTCCCGCGAAATCCACTATCTCGTCGTACTTGTTTTCTATCTCCGCTTTCCTCATCCCCAAGATCGCCCCGTTCAAGAAGACGTTCTCCCGTCCTGTGAGCTCAGGGTGAAATCCAACGCCTACCTCGAGCAGAGAGCCGACCTTGCCCCATACTTCCGCGACTCCTTCCGTCGGTTCGGTGATGCGGGAAAGTATCTTGAGCAGCGTAGTCTTGCCCGCGCCATTTCTTCCGATAATACCCAATACCTCGCCCTGCTTGACCTCGAAGGATATCTCCTTCAGCGCCCATATGGACTCGTGCAAACCGGTCCCGGCATATGCCTCACCCCTGAACAGCCTGCCCATGCGTTTAAAGGGTGCCTTGGCTCCATCCACAATGGATTCGCGCAGGGTCTTGTACCTGGCTTGAGTACCTCCGATACGGTACTGTTTGCCAAGGCCTTCAGTCTTTATCGCCAGTTCCTGCAACGTTGGTTCTCCCATCCATCTCTAGAAATACTTTCTGCCATGCTCAGATAACATCCGCAAAGATCCTCTCGGTCCGCCGGAAGAAAAAGGCTCCGCTGACGAGCAGGAGCACCGCTACCCCCGACGATACGGCTATAATGCCGCCTGGACGGGTCTCCGCGCCCAGGAGAGCCCACCTGAATCCCTCTACCACACCCGCCATTGGATTGACGCCGTAGATCACTTTCCACGCACCCGACAGTATGCTGCTTGGATAGGCTATGGGGGTGGCGAATAGCCAGGCTTGAACCAGGAAAGGCAGGGCGTAGCGGACGTCCCGGTACATAACGTTCAGCGCCGAGAACCACAACCCGACCCCCGTAGTTGTGACCATGGCCAGCAGGAGGAACAGGGGCAGCCAGAACACCGCCAGGGTTGGACCCCTTCCATAGAACAACATCATTATTATCAGGACCATGAAAGCGAGGGTGAAGTCCAACAGGCAGGAAAGTATGGAGGAAAGAGGAGCGATCATGCGCGGGAAATATACCTTCTTTATCATGTTTGCCTCTACTACCAGGCTATTGGCTGAGAAGGTAACGCCATTGGCGAAAAAGGTCCATATAACCAGGCCGGAATAGGAGAAAAGAGGGTAGGGGATGTCGTCGGAGGGCACCCCAAGCAGCCTGCCGAAGAAGATGCTGAAGATGGCCATGACTAGAAGGGGCTGCAGGATGGCCCAAGCCCCGCCTATTATCGTCTGTTTATAACGGACTTTGATATCCCGCCAGGTCAGGAAGTAGAGAAGTTCCCGGTAGCGCCATATGTCCCTCAGCTTCAAGGAAGCCCAGCCCCTTGTCGGCTGTATGCGTTCGGGCATAGGCGCTGCCCCGGTTCTGCCCGCGGTCGAGTTCCCGGTTTCGGTTTCTTGTACCTCTCCTTTTTCTGCCTCTTTCATCCCCTCAGTCCCTAATGTCGTTTTGCAGGGAGTTTTTGTAGCTTTTGACCTGCATACATCCTATCTCTACTTGAATATAACCTCCGTGTCTTCCTTGTTGCGAACGGGTAAACACCCGCTCAACACTTCCTTCGGTGCCGGTCGGGCATAACTGAAGCATGAGGGAGCGGGTCAAGGTGCCGTTGCGGTGGATTTTTATAAGCGCTCCACTCGACCCTGTCAGCGCATATAATTATGGCGAAGACAATGCGAGATCAAAGGAGGCCTTGATGGCGGATAATCCATTTGACCTCAGCGGCAAGGTGGCCGCGGTCAGCGGCTCCGGCAGGGGCATCGGCAGGGCTATCGCCCTGGCCCTGGCCCGGGCGGGGGCGGATGTGGCGGTCTTCTCACGTACCGAGGAGCAGTTCTGCGCCACCGCGGAGCAGATCGAGGAGCTGGGCTGCCGCGCGTTGGGGATGCGCGTGGATGTGAGCGTCCCGGCCGATGTCGATGCCATGGTGGCCGGGGTGCTGGAAGAGTTCGGGCGCCTGGACATCATGATCAACAACGCCGGCCTGAATCCCAGCTACGCTCGGGTGGAGCGGGTTAAGGAGGAAGATTACGACCTCATCATGGACGTCAACGTCAAGGGGGTGTTCCTCTGCTCCCAGCGGGTCATACCGGTGATGAAGGATCAGGGTAAGGGGTGCATCATCAACGTCGCCTCCGCCGCGGGGCTGGTGGCGCTATACAAGTGCAGCGCCTACTCCGCCAGCAAGGGGGCGGTCGTCCAGCTCACCAGGACCATGGCGCTGGAGCTGGCACCGTTCAATATCAGGGTCAACGCCCTCTGCCCTGGTTTCGCGACCACGGATATGACCGATGAGTTGCTGGAACATCCCCGGGAGGGCGAGCGCATACTCTCCCACATCCCCATGGGAAGAGTGGCCGAACCGGAGGAGATGGCGCCCGCGGCGGTCTTCCTGGCCTCCGAAGCTTCATCCTACATGACCGGTGCCGCCCTGTGCGTGGACGGCGGCTGGACTTGCTGGTAGGGGTCAGGTCTTTCATTTTGCATACCGTGGTATGCAAAATGAAAGACCTGACCCCTAATCTTAGTCGATGGGGACGAGATCGTAGTCGCGGCTTCCCAGTCCCATCTCGGCGGCGTACTCCAGCTGCGCGGGCCAGTTGGCGGTCGGGAACATCTCTCCCCAGATGTCTCGCTCTGCCGCCTCATTGACCATGTCCAGGCTGGCCTGCTCGACCGCCACGATGTCCCGGCCGGCCAGGATGCCGATATCCTCAACCACCGGAGCGTCGCTGAAGTCCCAACAATCGCAGGCCGGGGTTATGCGCAGCAGGAAGTTGAAGAAGGCGCTCTTCTTCTCCTTGCCCTTGAGGGTCCCCATGGCATACTCCACGATCTTGCGCTGGGCTACTCCCAGGTCGGTCATGAGCCGCGCGGCGATGGCTCCCTCGAAGCACATCACCGTACATTCACCGCAGCCGATGCATTTCTCGTGGTCGATAACCGCTTTCTTCTCCTTGCCCTTGCCTTTGAGGGATATGGCCTCGGCGGGACACCAGCGGATGCACTGCGCGCAGGCTGTACAGCGCTCGGGATTTACCTCCGGCTTGATATCCGAATGCATCTGCTGCTTGCCGCCCCTGCTGCCCAATCCCATCCCCACGTTCTTGATAGCGCTGCCAAAGGCGGTGAGCTCGTGGCCGGTGAAGTGCGAAACGACGATCAGGGCATCGGCATGCGCGGCGGCGGAGGCGATCTTGACCTTGTCGAGGAGCTTGCCGTTCACCTCTATCTCCACGAAATCATGGCCCTTGAGGCCGTCGGCTATGATTATGGGAGCGCCCAGCGTCTCCTGGGTGAAGCCATGGGACGCCGCGGTGAGAAGGTGGTTTATGGCCGTTGACCTGCTGCCCACGTAGAGGGTACCGGCATCGGTCACGAAGGGTTTGCCTCCGCACTCCTTTACCGCCTCAACCAGGCGGCGCAGGTACATCACCGGTACGAAGGCCGTGCTTCCCGCTTCACCGAAATGGGTCTTGATGGCCACCAGGTCCTTGCGCGCCACCACCTCGGAGAGCCCGACCCTATCGATGAGCTCGCCGAGCTTTGCCACCATACCGCGGTGGGGTCTACAGCGCGTGTTCGCGAAGTATACCTCGGACATCCCATCAACCTCCTTGGGTACCAGTTCTTGCTTTGTATCGCCCCCGGGGATATTACCGTCCAACAACCTCGATCTTGTCTGTCTATTATAAGGTATGCCGGCTCGGGCAAACGAACAAGATACTTCTCCAGCGGGCGTGGGACAGGCACAGGGCCCGACCCCTTATTCGACGTAGCCGCGCTTGCGCAATACGCCGACTGCCTTGCGCGCTTCGTTGCGCACCACGGGATCGGAGTCGTCCAGGTAAGCGCGGATGAGCTCCACCACTTCCGGACCCCCGATCTGTCCCAGGGCATAGCAAGCCGCGGCCTTGGTCCTGGGATGAACGGCGCGGCGGCGCAGGGTGAAAACCTTCTTGCGTAACAGGTCCGAGAGGGGGGCTATGGCTTTTTCCGGACTCAGCCGGGCCAGGGCGAAGCATGCCGCTTCCTCGACCCTCGGGTTCTCTTCTCCCCCGCTCATGCTCTTACCCTGGACGACAACCAGCAGCGCGTCCACCGAGCGGGGATCGTCGATGGTGCCCAGCCCCCTTACCGCCTCGCGCCTCACGTCCGGTTCACCGTCTTCCAGGCCGCGCAGGAAATGCGTGAGCAGGCTGGGATCACCGGGAGCGATCTTGGCCATGGAACGCGTTGCCTGGGCCCTTACCGCGGGGATGGGATTGGCCTCTACCGACTTCACCAGCGACAGAGCGGCATTCCCTCCCATGAGCTCGAGCAGGCGCAAGGCTCTCAGGTAGACCTCTTCCCGGGCGTTGCTCTCCAGGACCTCCGAGATATCGCTGAGCACGGGATTCCCGATGGCCGAGCATACCTCGGCAAGTTGGGGCGTGATCGCTATCTCTTCCTCGCCTTTCAGGCGATCGACGATCTCCTTGGAGGTCAACGATTCCTCGATATAGGGCAGAATCCTCGTGGCCAGCTTGCGCAGCTCCTCATCCTCGCCGTAGAGGGAATCCGCCAGCGGTCTGCCCACATCCCACGCATTCATGCTGGAGAGCGCAGCGGCTGCCGCGCGCCTGATCCTCTCGTCGCCGTCCGGCCCCGCCATATCCGTGAGAACTCCACAAACGCGGGTGAAGGCATCCATCCTCTCCTCGACGAAGAGATCGTTGGCGACGCACCCGAGCAGCTCGAGGAGTCCCGCCCGCACATCCGGGTCCTGCTCCATGTCCAGCCGGTCCAGGAGTTCGTCCGCCTTGTCCAGGATCTCCGCGCGGTGCCCTCTCTCCTTGAAATCCAGGTGCATCCGCTTGAGGAAAAAGCAGGCGCGAGCCCTGAAATCGGGCCTCTGGCTCTCCAGGTTACGCGAGGTGACCGCGATGATCTTATGGGTGATCTCCTTCTCCCCCAGGTCCAGGAGTTTGCCGGCGACGCCGATCACCTCTTCGTCGCTGAGCCCTTCCAACGACCGCAGGGAGCCGGAGGTACGGATATCCGTGACTATGGTATAGACCTGCATCTCCCTGCTCGCCTGGGGATGGCTTTGCGCCAACTCCGCCAGCAAGCCGGACTCTCGCAGGCGACGCGTTATCTCTGGATGAAACGATGGATCACCCTCCGTGTACAGGTCCGCGACGATCTCGTTGAGAACCGATGAGATGTCCTCGTAGTCCTGAGCGCTCATGCCGTCACGCTCTGCGATGAGCTTGCGGTATTTTTCGATGATCTGATCGGTCAGCTTGAGCACGTTCTCCCCTTCCACCGAGGAGATTATCTCTTTGCGCATATGGGGGTCTTTTACCACCTGTGGCGTCGACTCGGCCAGCACTTCGATGAGCGTCTCGGGTTCCAATGCCGACAGGATACCGATCATCTGCTCGCTCAGGGTCTCCTTGAGTTCATCATCCTCCAGGCGCTCCACCACGCTGTACATACGGTCCACCGTATCGCGGATGAGGCGGGCCTTGTCCGGGCCAACTTCCCCGCCCTTGCCCTCGAAGCCGAGCATCACCGAGGTAAACGCGGCGTTGATGCGTTCGGGATCGGACATCAGGTTGGACACCTCTTCCTGGGAGACCTCCATCGAGGGAGCGCTGCCCACCAGGTAGCGGACGAAAACCTCGTCGCGCAGGAGCCCCATGGCGTCCCCGCCTGCATCCTGACCCCCACCGGTCGAAACCTCCTGGTCCTTGCTCAAGGAGACGTAGATCTTCTCGTCCACACTTATGTGCTCGACCGTCCCCTCCTGCAGGGAGGAGCTCAGGTTGCCTTCAAGGGTGCGGTCCGAACGTTTGCGGCTGAAGACCTCCAGGAAGAAGCGGAGTTCCTCTTCCTGCAATCCGCGGATAAAAGTGATGCTGCGCACCTCCCACAAGGCAAGGTCCTTGAGGAAGGAGATGGTGTTGGGGCGCGTCTGGTCTCTTTCGTCCAGGGAGAACTCGTTGATGAGCAGCTTCCCTTCCAGCTCGCAGAAGGTTATGCTCCCCCAGGATGCAAGGGCGCTATCCAGTTCCTGCAGCGCCCTCTGCACCGAGCCCTCGACGATATCCGAGGTGGGTGGGTAGAGGTGGAAGTTGACCATGGCGGCGTGCAGGGTGCTGAGGATGGTCATGGACTGTGCCGCTAGATCCTGGCCGTCCGCCGGGCTATCCCGCTGCACGGGTTCATCGGGCATGTCGTTTTCTCCCCTCACCTAAGGGATATTTTCATCTCTTCCTGTTATCTCTGCCGGTTTCTATACGTCTTCCTTTTCTTGCTAGATTATCGCCGAAAAGCGAAAAAACCTTAAAACGCCGTTGCCTTTCTTGCCGCATACGTATGACCGTCGCGACTTGCGGATATTTATATGCATGTTCCCGTTCTTCAAGGCCGTCTCCTCTTAGCTCCATACAAACGCCGGCGGTGTGTCATCCTCTTCAACCATAATCACTGCGGATTTTCAGCCTTCCCTGACCGCCAATGCGAGTACGGCTATGGCCATGACGGCCAGGCCGGCTCCCACCAGGAAGGCATAACGCGGGCCCACTGCATCCCACAACAGGCCCATGAGCAGGCTGGCGGGAAGGACGGTGATGCTGATGGTGAAATTATATATGCCGTAGGCGACCCCTCTCTTCTCGGGGGGCACCAGGTCGGCAACGAACGCCTTCTGCACCCCCTCGGTCACGTAATAGAACCCGTAGACTACGAAGAGCAACCAGATCCACGAAGGCCCCACCAGGAAAGCGAAACCGGTATAGGCCAGGACATAGACCGCCCAGCCTACCATGATCACCTTCTTCCTTCCCAGGCGGTCGGAGAGCGCTCCGCCCTCGATGGATACCGCCGCCTTGACCACGTGCAGAACGCCCCACAGGGCGGGGAGGAGTGCCAGCGAGAAACCGCCCCCCTGGCGGGCGCGCAGCAGGAGGAAAGCATCGCTCGAATTCCCCAGGGTGAAGATGAATACCGCCAGCAGCAGCCACTTGAAACGGCGGTCGTACGGTTTGAGGCTCAGGCTCAGCCTTTCGGCCTTGGGTGGGCCCTCTTTTTGTGGCAACGTCCTCTCCCTTACCCCCAGCAGGAGCAACAGAACCCCCAGCGCGATGGGGATGAAGGCGATGGCGAATATCGTCTTGTAGCCGAAGGAAAAAGCGGTGATGAGTATGGAGGCCGACGCCGCGCCGAAGAGGGCTCCGGTATGGTCCATGGAACGGTGATACCCGAATGCCCGGCCCCGCTCTCCGGCGCCGCAGGAATCCGCGATCAACGCGTCTCTGGGCGCCGTGCGTACGCCCTTCCCGACGCGATTGCAGAACCATGCCGCCGCCGCCTGCCACGGTGCGGCCACCAGGGCCAGGCAGCCCCGGGACAATCCCGAAAAAGAGTACCCGCTTACCACCAGCGCTTTCCTGCGGCGTACGTGGTCGGATATCCATCCCGAGAAGAGGTTGAGCAGGCTGGCTACGGAATCGGCGAGCCCTTCCACCAGGCCGAGAAACCAGGCTTGCGCCCCCAGGAATTCGGTGATGAAGGTGGGAAACAGAGGGTAGACCATCTCGCTGGAGAGGTCGTTGAAGAAACTCACCAACCCCAGGACGAAGACGTTACGGGAAAGCCCGAAAGGGCCGCGCTCCCCCGCCTCGCACTGGCCGCCGCCGGGCTTGCTCATGTGTCCTCCATTATCTCATCCACCAGCTCCAATGCTTGTTCTCTCGCCTTCACGAGCGCCTTCTTGCCCTTGGGAGTGGCGGTGTAGTATATACGCCTGCGGCCTCCCTCGACCCTGCTGGTACTGGAGAGATAGCCGTCGCTCTCCAGTTTGCGCAGGGTAGGATAGAGAGTGCCGGGGCTGAGGGCGTAACCGTGCCTCGCCAGTTCACGCGACAGGCCGACCCCGCTCACTTCCTCATGGGAAGCGTGATACAGGATGTGTATCTTCACAAATCCCAGGAAAAGATCTCTGTGCATCTTTCAATAAATATCATATACCGATATCGTTATCCGATATTATACTTCGCACAGCCCGCTGTCAATAGCATTTTCCGCGCCGGGTAAGCGCGCTAGGGTCAAGCCCTGGGGTCAAGCCCGGCTTGACACGCTTCCAAGTGCAGAACCATTTCTGATAACTTACATAGCAATCAGTGCGTTGGTATGGCAATCGCTCAGACCACAGCGACCGCGGAGGGAAAGAGTATGCGGCGAGGCATCGTAAAGGACTATTTCCCATCACTCACCCATCGGGATTTCCGCATGCTGTGGACATGGACCTTCGTCTCCAATATCGGTACCTGGTTGCACAACGTCGCCCTCGGTCTGTACGTGCACGAGGTCTACCGGGCGCCGGGGTGGCTGGGGCTGATCAATTTTTTCAGCTACGCTCCCACCATACTCCTCTTCCTGCCCGCCGGCTCCCTTGCCGACACGGGCAGGAGGAAGCGCATCCTTATCGTGTCGCAGGTGACCATGGCGGCGGGAGCCCTGTCCCTGGCGGTGCTGGTGGCGGCCGGGGCGGCCGGCCTTGCGGGCATATCGATCTCCGTCTTCCTGATGGGCATAGGCATCGCGTTCAACTTCCCCGCGTGGCTTGCCATAATCCCGGAACTGGTGCCCAGGGAAGACCTTCTCAACGCCATCTCCCTCAATGCCGCCTCCTGGAACATGGCGCGCTTCCTGGGTCCCATGCTGGCCGGTATCGTCATCGCCATAGCATCCTACTCGGCCTGCTTCTTCGCCAACAGTGCCAGCTTTTTCCCATTTATCCTGGTACTATTCGTGATAGCGCTCCCCGAAACTGCCGCATCGCATGCCGGCTCCACCTTCTCCTTTCGCACCATGGCCGGCGGCATATCCTACTCCCTCCGGCGCCGTCTGATCCGCAACCTTCTCATCACCTTTGGGTTGATCAACGCCTTCGGCCTGCCCTATATCGTTTTTATCCCGGTGTTCGGCAAGGATATCCTGTCGCGGGGCAATATCGGGGTCTCTGCGATGTACGCAGCTTCGGGGCTTGGAGCCGTCGTGGGAGCTCCCCTGGTCACGAGACTCCACCGCAGCTTCGATGAGATTACGCTCGTCAAGGGAGGCGTCATGGGCATCTCCCTGAGCCTCCTGATCTTCAGCTGGTCGACCAACTTCTGGCTCAGCCTCGTTCTCGTCTTCAGTGCCGGACTCTCCTTCCTGGTCACCGCCACATCCATCAATACCATCCTGCAGATCAAGACGGATCCCAGGGTGCGCGGCAGGATCATGAGCCTCTACGTCTTCATGCTGGTCGGCGCTTTCCCGGTGGGAGGGGCCCTGCTGGGCTTTATCGCGGACGCCGCGGGTATGTCCAGGGCCATGTCCATAGGGTCTCTGACCTGCCTGTTCTGGGGAAGCGTCCTCCTGCTCAAACCCGAGCTGCTGCAAGCTGCAGGGGTAAGCGATGAGATCTGACCCCGTGCCTGCCCGGAACGGGCCCACCGGCAGCGATGCGTACTTCTTGGATAAGAGCCTCGTTTTGGCAATAATGGCACCAGGAGAGGAAAAAGGCAGGCGGTCCAGCCTGGTGCTGCCGCAACGCCTTATATCGGAGGCAGTATATGCCCTACATAACCCTGGGTGACGCCGAGGTCGCCTACGAGGAGAGGGGCAAGGGAGAACCGCTTATCCTCGTGCACGGCTGGAGCAGTTCGCGCAAACAGTGGCTGCTTAACCTCAAGGCGCTCGCGCCGCGCTACCGGGCTATCGCCGTCGACCTGCCCGGGTTCGGGGAATCGGAGGAGAACGACTACCCCTATACCCGGGACGGCATGGCGTCTTTTCTGGACGCCTTCGCGGGCGCGCTCCACCTGTCCTCGTTCCACCTGCTGGGTCATTCCCTGGGAGGATGCATCAGCATCCGTTACACGGTGCTGCACCCGGGGAAGGTACGCAAACTGGTCCTGGTCTCCACCCCGACCCGCACGGCGAGTATGGGCGTGCATGCCCTCTTGCCGGGCGCGCAATGTTTCATCTCCCACACCTACCGTTTCCGCAACGAGGATATGCTGAAGTGGATGTTCTACCGCGGACTCTACCAGCCTGAATATCAGGACCTGGACTTCGTGCGCGCCAACGTCAAGGCTAACACGCTGGCCACCAGGCGCGCCTTGAGCGAATCCACGCGCCTGGTGCGCAGGATGGACCTGGCTGACGACCTGCGCCGCATCGAACAGCCGACCCTTATCGTCTTCGGGGACAAGGACAAGAGCGTCAACCCCAGGGAAGCTCTACGGCAGCGCTCGATCCTCGCCAACCCCTACATGACCATCCTGACTGCTTGCGCTCATTGCCCCCCCTACGAACGCCCGGAGCTATTCAATACCGTAGTCATGGATTTTCTCGAGGCGGAAGGGCTGGAAGATAACACCAGCGACACCCCGTCCCCAAACGCCGAGGGATGATCCCCGCGGTTACGCGCCCGGCAGCTCTTGCTCCCCCGCGTCCGAAGCACCTTCGCCCTCATCATCCTGCTGCGTTTCGCCCTCCTCCTCTTTGAAGGGATCGAGAAAATCGCTGAATACGGAGTCACAGGGGTTGCCGTACGTCACCAGCAGGCGCTTGCTGCGCGGCAGCATGATGATGGAGCAGGTTGTGGTGAAATAGGGGCCGTGGCAGCAGATGGTATTGTCGTCACCGCGGCCGCTCTCGCCATGGTCGCAGAACACGCCCAGGAGGTCCTTCATGGTCACCACCCCCATATCCGAGAGCAGCTGTTCGGCCCGGCCGTAACGGAGCTCGCTGGATTCATGCAAGCGTATCCCCCGCAGAGCCCTTACGTTCTTGCTCGTGTAGTAGGCATTGCGGGGGATGTCGTAGGATACCATCTCGCGGCACCTGTAGTGGTTGGTGTTAATGAGGATACCGCCTTCGGGTTTCCGAACGCCGCTGAAGTTGGAGGACAGTTCCACGGTCACCATGTCTCCGGATGCGTCCGCGACCAGCAGTATCGCTCCGCCTGATCTCTTGCCGGCGCTGAGAAATTCGATGGCCTGCCCGGTATTGGTGCAATTCTCCAATGCCTCCTGCACCAGCAAGGTTATCGGGACGTTGACGTTGGGCATATCCGTACCGTGGCCGTAGTTGTAACTTATGCATAGCCCGTGCTCGTTCATACCGTCATGCGATCCGGCCAGGGGAGCGATGGTGACATCCAGAGTTGATGCGAACCCTACGGGGCTGCACAGCCTGGTCACGTAGTACGGCTGAAAGAACGCGGGGTAGTCGAAGTTCTTGATGACCATCGGTTCCCCCAGAGCGCTCCTGTCCGCATCCACGGCAGTGGCCGTACAGGCGCCGAGACGGTAGTTGGCGTGGGCGAGGACCAGCTCACCGGAGAGGATCAGGAAGAGCATGGATTCATCTATGTCCGCCCCTTTGGCGACGCCCTCCATGCGCATCTTCTGGCGAGGGCAGTAGTCGGAGACGTCGTTCCACATCTCCCCTACCGCGCGCCGCGCCGCCATGGCCATGTATACCTTGAACGGCAGCATGGCGGGCTTCTCCACCTGGAAGGCCTCCACGTGGTGGAGGTTTGCCTGCAGGTGGTGTATGGCCTCCCGCATCTGGAGACCCTGCTGATAGCCCATCTCGTAGTGGTCGCCGCGCATGTCAAAGAGGCGGACCTGCCGTTTTCCCAGCGAAGCCCCTTCCCCAAGGGTGGTACCCAGGTTAAGCGGATCGAGCATATTCCCCTCTTTACATGCCGCTATGTCGCTTAATCCCCGAATATATTAACCTATTAATGTTATCACGGCGAGTTCGAAGGGGTGAACGAAATGGGTGATGAAAACGGCCCGGAGCAGGTTCGTTTCCAGGGCTCGCTCCTGGGACTTGCCATCGGCGACGCCCTGGGGATGCCGGTTGAGGGTATGCGCGCCTCGGCGATAAGGGACAGGTTCGGCGGGATACGCGACTTCATGAACGCACCGTGGCGGCTGCTCAAGGCGGGACAATGGACCGATGACACCAAGATGATGCTCTGCCACGCCCGCAGCATCGCCAGGATGGGTGGCTTCGACATCGCGGACACCGCTCGCGAGTTCGTGGAGTGGTTCGAGTCCAACGACTGGAGGGGGATCGGCAGGGCTACCTATGAATCACTCCAGCGCCTGCAGGCGGGCTGCTCGCCGCTGGAGAGCGGTATGCGGGGTGAGATGGCCGCCGGGAACGGCGGCGCCATGCGCATGGCGCCCTTGGGACTCCTCGACTGCGGCGACCTGGAGAGGCTGCGCGATGATGTGCGGGCGGCCACGACGATCACCCACGATAATCCCGAAGCGGTGGCGGGAAGCCAGGCCGTAGCCTACGTGGTGGCCCGGGCTGCGCGGGGGGATCTCGACTTAGATCGCGCAGTCTCCGATACGGCCGCCTTTATCGGGCCGGGTGAGACGGCTGAGAGGTTGCAGCTTGCCCACCGTTTCCTGGAAACGGACATGGCGGTGGAGGAAGCACTGGCGCGCCTGGGGACCAGCGGCTACGTGGTGGAGACGGTGGCCAGCGCGATGTTCTGCTTCCTCAACTCTCCGGACGATTTCGAGCAGACGGTGTCCCGCGCGGTGGGAGGCGGGCTGGATGCGGATACCACGGGCGCGGTGGCGGGAGCGATGAGCGGCGCCTACAACGGTCTGGACTCCATACCCGCGAGGTGGCGCCAGCAGGTTGAGGCGGCGGGAGAGATACTCGATCTGGCCTCCCGCATCTTCACGCTGATGGGGTCGAGGCCTGTTTAAAGGCTCCGGATGAGGGAGAGAATTAAATTAGAAGGCACGTATCGGACAACCAGTTACGGGAAGGAGGGGGCGAACATGGAGACACCGGAGATCGAGTTCCTGCTTTATCTGCTGACCCGCTATATAAAGAATAACGGACTGGAACCGGCCGAGATCAGCGTAGCAGAGCTCCTCGAGAACATCCACGTCAACCTGACCCCCATCGGCGGAGGTTAGGGGTCGCATTCCCCATTACTTACCACTCACGCTTCGATCTGTTCCCCGCAGGGTGTGGGTCGGGTGTTGCTTGTCCCCGGAGGGGGCGTTTCGAGCCGCAGGCGAGAGATGCCAAGACCTGACCCCATATCCCGTTACTTAAGACCAACGCCAGCCTAGGTCAGGAAATAATCCCGCGGGTCGAAGATCCTCACGTCGTAGAGTTCATCCAGCCGCGGCGGCTCCGCCCGTCGCAGACCGCGCGCCACGAGCAGCTCCCAGCCGCATTGCGAACGTATCCTCTCCACCGCCTCCGCCTCGCTCATATCCGCCTGCGGGAAATAGGCCTCGAGCACGAATTCATCCTCACCGGGAGGCTTCTCGAAGACCCCCATGGTGGTTACCAGGGTGCGTACCCTGTGGCCCGGGGCCGTGATGTAAGATACCTTTTCCGGCGTGCGCATCTTGTCCTGCACCACGGTGACCAGCATCTCCCTTGCCCCCAGCGCGACGTCGCAGGCGCCACCGGAGCCCACGAGGAAGAGGTCGTATTCGGGGACCTTGGTGGAGTTGATGTTGCCGAAGCGGTCCACCTGTCCGGCGCCCAGGACACCGATGGCGCGATTACCCGCCGCGCCGACCATGGAGCCTAGAACCGCAAATACGTCCGTGAGCATGGTGCAGGTGGGAAAGTTACGGAAGTTGAAGATGAAGGGGTCGGCGGGCATGGGCGTATACCCGAAGAAACCCACCTCGGCCATGAGGTCGGCCTGATATCCGTCCCGGCGCAGGTCGTACCAGGCCTTCCAGGCCGCCAGGTTGGAGGCCCCGATGCCCGCCAGGATGGTGCAATAGCCTTTGGCGCTGACGCTCCGCCTGAGCAGGCGCGCAGCCTCGATTACCATCATCTCGGTGGGTGTGTATTCCGGTTCCCGCCGGATGTCGGCCGCGCGCGTAGCCAGCTCGGATTTCCACGCATCCGTCGCCGCGCGCCCCTTGAGGAACCATATCTTCTCGAAGCCGACCTTGCCTACGTACTGGTCGTGATCGGCGATGTCGAGGAGCCATTCCCGTACCCAGGATTCCATGGCCTCGGGGTCCTTGCAGGCCTCGCGCAACTCGAGCATGAACTCCTCGTCCTCGGCGTAGGCGTCCAGTTCCTTGATACCCTGGTTGGAGGCCCCCGAGGGGTGCACGCCCATGGGAGCCGGGCAGACGGCCCGCACCAGGTATCCCGGGACCTTGACGAAGTGCGAGTAACGGCGGAGCTCGGCCGTCTCCACCACCTTCTCCACCGTCACCAGAGCACCCTCCCGGGCGGCAAACACCGCGTGCGCGTTCTCGGCGTAGGGCGGGGTGAGCAGGACGTTCCCGGCCCTGTCGGCGGCCCAGGCATGAATGAGGGTGAGGTCCGGGCGCATGGCGCGCACCATCCCCGTCCTGCCGCCGTCGGGCGTCTCCACCACGCAGAAGTCACGGGCGTTCTCCTCCTGCATGGAGCTCCCCACTATGGAGTGGGTGGGCATCCACTCCACACCCAGCGCCCCCGCCAGCAGGCGCTGCGGCAGCGTGAGTACCGTCCAGTTCTCGATCTCGAGGCGCCCCTCCCGGTAGGCGTCCTGGTAGATGCGGTTGGGGCCGGGGAAGGGGTAGGAGTCGCCGCAGAAGGTGGTTATGATCCTGCGCGCCAATCCGCCGTAGACGAAGAGCACCATGTTGGCTATGAAACCCAGCGAGGAGATGGTAAACGCGGGGTCCTTCCCCCACCACTGCCGGCAGATCTCGTAGACGGCGGCGTTGGGGCGCATGTAGGCGTGGCCGACATGGAAATGCATGCCCGGCCTGATGAGCGAGGCGACGGCCTCACGCAGACCCATGATCTTGCTCTCCGGGCCCTCCTTCCCCGCCAACTCCAGCTTGTCGTTCACCCTGTCCTCGAACACGCCGAACACCGTTCATCACCTCGGTTTACTTTACTGGCGGGATGCGGTTTTCTGCTATACTATATCACAACCCTCTTCCGGCAATGACCTGGAGAAAAGCAGAGAACAATTATTTTGACTAGGAGTTGATCGCGTTGTTGAAGAGACTGCTCACCCCCCTGAACATCGATGAACTGGAACTGCGCAACCGCATCGTCATGACCGCCATGCACCTCAACTACACTCCGGACGGCCGGGTGAACGACCGCATCTGTGCCTTCTACGAGGAGAGGGCGCGCGGCGGCACCGGCCTGATCATCGTGGGCGGATGCACCATCAACGACGTCTCCGGGGCCACGTGGCTGCTGAACATGTGTGACGATACGTGCATCGAAGGCCATGCTATCCTGGCCGATGCCATCAGGAAGCACGGCGCCGCGGCCGCGTGCCAGCTCTACCATGCGGGGCGTTACTCCCATTCCATCGCCATGGAGGGCAGGCAGGCCCTGGCACCTTCCCCCATCGCCTCCCGCTTCACCAAGGAGGAGCCGCGGGGGATGACCCGGGAGGACATCGAACAGACCAAGGCGGACTATGCCGCGGCCGCCGGGAGGGTGAAGGCGGCCGGCTACGACATGGTGGAGGTGCTGGCATGCACCGGCTACCTCATCCCCCAGTTCCTCTCCCCCACCATCAACGTGCGCAGCGATGAATACGGCGGCCCGCTGGAGAACCGCATGCGCTTCGGCCTGGAGGTTGCCGACGCCGTGCGCGAGGCGGTGGGCCCCGCGTTCCCGGTGAGCTTCCGCATCGACGGGCACGACTTCATGGAGGGGGGCAACACCAACCGGGAATGGTCCCTCTTCGCCGCCGAACTGGAGAAGCACGGCGCTAGCGTGATCAACGTCACCGGGGGCTGGCACGAGACCCGCGTCCCCCAGCTCCCCATGTCGGTGCCGCGCGCCGGCCTGGCCTACCTGGCGGCGGGCGTGAAGCGCAGGGTGAGTGTCCCGGTCATCGCCTCCAACCGCATCAACGACGTCTTCGTCGCCGACGAGATCCTGCGCATGGGCATGGCCGACCTGGTGACCATGGCCCGCGCCCTCATCGCCGACCCCTACCTGGCCGAGAAGGCATACGAGGGCAGGTTCGAGGCCATCACCCACTGCATCGGCTGCAACCAGGGCTGTTTCGACCACATCTTCTACCTGCAGCCGGTTACCTGCACCCTCAACCCCCGGGCCGGCCGGGAGACGGAGTACGAGATGGAGAAGGCCGCGACCCCCAAGCGGGTGGCGGTGGTCGGGGGAGGCCCCGCCGGCATGAAGGCCGCCCTCACCGCCGCGCAGCGCGGCCACGAGGTGACCCTGTTCGAGCGCAGCGACGTCCTGGGGGGGCAGCTCAACCTCGCGGCCATCCCGCCCGGGCGGGAGGAGTTCTGGACGGCCGTGGAGGACCTCGACGTGCAGCTGGACGACGCCGGGGTGGAGCTGCGCCTGGAGACCGAGGCCACCGCGGAGCTGCTCAAGGCGGAGGGCTACGACGCCGTGGTGGTGGCCACCGGTGCGCGCCAGGTGGTGCCGCCCATCCCCGGCATCGACGGTCCCAACGTGCTCATGGCTTGGGACGTCCTGGACGGCCGGGAGGACCCCGAGGGCGACAGCATCGTCATCATCGGCGGCGGCGCCGTGGGTTCGGAGACAGCCATGTACGTGGCCAGCATCGGCACCATCTCCGCCGACGCCCTCTTCTATCTCTTCATGAACGACGCCGAGGACATCGGCACCCTGAAGGAGCTGTGCAGCCGGGGTATAAAGAAGGTCACCGTGGTGGAGATGCTGGACAAGGTCTGCCGCGACGTGGGCGTGTCCACGCGCTGGACCATCCTGCAGGACATGCGCCACCTGGGCATCGAGACGCGCCGCAACGCCGTCGCCCGGCGCATAGAAGCCGATCGGGTCGTCGTCGAGGTGGACGGCGCGGAGGAGGCCATACTCGCGGACACCGTGATCGTCGCCGCCGGCTCCTGCCCCGCGGGCGAGCTGTACGGCGAGCTCAAGGAGGCCGGCGTGGAGGCCTACCTGGTGGGCGACGCGAAGGAAGCCCGCAAGGCCATCGAGGCCATCCAGGAAGGATACGAAGCGGGGCTGGCCTTGTGAGAGCAGGGTCTATTCGTAGCCGTAGCCGTCCAGGGTCTCGCGGGCGATGCGCACCAGGTCGGAGATGAGTTCGTCCAGCTTGAAGCCCTGCTCGACCACCAGTTCCAACATCTCCTTCTGGCGGGGGGTGAGGTTGCCCACCTTCTCCCTGCCCACCGTGCTGGCATAGGAGATCATCACCGTGAGCGGAGTGCGCATATCGTGAGACATGATGGCGCGGATCTTCTCCAGCGTAGCCAGCGCATCCACCGCATCCGCGGGGATATCGCCGCCACCCGTGTCCTCGCCTTTGTTACCGACCGTATCAACCGCCGTCTCCCCGCGTCCCTGGCGGATGTATCCCTTCACCTCGAGGGGGAAGGCGTCGACGTCGATGGGTTTCTTGAGGAAGCCGTCGAACCTGGCGTAGACTTCCTCCCTCTCCTCCTCCTTGATGGACGCGCTCAAGGCTACGATGGGGACCTTGTGCAGCTTGGGCACCTTGCGCATCAGTTCGACCACGCCGCACCCGTCCATGCCGGGCATATGCAGGTCCAGCAGGATGAGGTCGGGCACGTTCTCACTGGCGAGCCCTATACCCTCTTGCGGATCGCCTGTGGTCATGACCTCGCAACCCTCCGCCTCCAGCAGTTGGCGGACGATCTCGCGTTCGACGGTACTGTCGTCGATATAGAGTACAGTCGTCACGTTCTTCCTGCCCGTTCTCTTCCTACCTGCCATTGTCCGACCCCCTGTCATCGTACTAATAATCGTCAGGCTGTCCCCATAGCATTAGGAACAATGATGTGCTTCATTTGGTCATGCGCCCCCGTTGTTCTATAATTCACCACAGGTACGGAGAGAAAAGAGGTGTTCTACGTGGATATCGTGACTTTTACGGACTACGGATTCGGCGCAAATACCTACCTGGCGGTGAACGAGGACTCCAAACAGGCGGTCCTCATAGACGCGGGTACCAAGGCGGAGGCGGTGCTCGAATACCTGGACAAGAACGGTCTCGAGCTGGTCGCCATCCTCCTCACCCATGGCCATCCCGACCATCTCCTCAGCCTGAAGGAGATAGCCGATGCCACCGATGCCCCTTCCTACATGCATCCCGAGGATGCGCAACTGCTCGCGTACATCCCCCCCATGCTCCTCAACATGATGGGGCTGGACAGGCTGGACCTCCCCGAGGAGTTCCTCCCCCTCGAGGACGGCCAGGAGCTGGAACTGGCGGGCATGGATTTCAAGGTCCTCTCCACGCCTGGCCATTCAGGCGGCAGCGTATGCTTCCTCACTGATGGTGTGCTTTTCGCCGGGGACCTGGTTTTCCGGGGCTCCATAGGGCGCACGGATTTCCCGGGCGGGTCCATGGAGACCCTGCTGCAATCGGTGAAGGAGAAGGTCTTCACCCTGCCCAGCGAGACGCGCATCCTTCCGGGCCACATGGACGCCACGGTGGTGGGCTGGGAGAAGCGCACCAACCCCTTCCTCATGGGAATCTAGGGGATTTTCCGCAAAGGAGAATCGGCCCGCTCTGTGTAAGAAATCTATGCCGGAAATATCGTCCAGGCTTAGAGGCCGCGTTCCGGCGGACAGGCCATATACACGGAAAGGGGAGCAGCGATGGAAGGGCAGCGCCGCATAGTCATCGCCCTGGCTCTTTTGCTGCTCCTGCTCATCCTGGCCCCCGTGGGCTACATGGCCATCGAGGGCATGAACTACAACGAGGCCTTCTACATGACCGTGATCACGGTGTTCACGGTGGGTTTCGCGGAGGTCGAGCCGCTGACCACGGCGGGCAGGTACTTCACCGTATTCATCATCTTCGTTGGCGTGTTCAACCTCTTCTTCTTGATATCAAGCCTCATCAGGTACACGTTCAAAGAGGCCTTCAGGGAGACCTTTGGGAGGAGGAGAATGGATTTAAGGATCAGGAAACTGGAGTCCCACTACATCATCTGCGGCTATGGACGCGTGGGAGAGGTGGTCTGCGAGACCATGCACGAAGCCGGCGTCGATTTCGTGGTGGTGGAGAAAGATCCCGAGAGGATCGCGGATGCAGTGGACCGGGGTTATCTCCACATCGAGGGCAGCGCCACCGAAACGGAGACCCTGCAGCAGGCCGGGATAAACCAGGCGAAGGGAATCGTGTGCGCCCTGGAGAACGACGCCGACAACCTCTTCACGGCCCTGTCCGCGCGCACGCTGAACAAGGGGGTAACCATCGTTACCAGGTGCGTCAGCGCGGATTCGGTGGAGAAGCTGCGCTATGCCGGAGCTGACCGCATCATATCCCCCTACGAGATCAGTGGTCGGCGCATGGCCACCTTCCTCCTCAAGCCCGGCGTCTACGACTACCTGGACCTGGTAGCTCATGGCGTATCCCTCGATTACCGCCTGGAGGAGCTGGTGGTCGAGCCGGGCTCGGCCATCGACGGCCAGACCATAGGCGAGCTGGACATCAAAGCCAGCACGGGGGCCATGGTCCTTGCCGTACGCAAGGCCGCGAGCGAAGAGTTCAACACCAACCCGGACAAGGACACCCGCATCGACTCCGGCGACCTCATCGTCGCCCTGGGCATGGAACGGGACCTTGCCGGCCTGGAGAAACTGGCGCTGAAAGGCGCCTGATGCGGAGGTGCCTTGCGGAAGCCTGGGGGTCAAGCCTGGGGGTCAAGCCTGGGGGTCAAGCCTGGGGGTCAGGTCTTGTTTTTTGTTACCCTAAGGGGTATTCGGTCTGCATAGATACAGCTTGTATTCCGTTAGGGGCTTGCCATCATCCGCCCCTAAGGGTACCTTTCAGGTGACGGGATACTGCCCCATCCGTACGGGCGCATTGACGTCACGGAGCAAGGAGATCGATCTCCATGAGTTACGGCAAAGTCGAGGGGTTCGGCTGGAGATCACTTGTTGCTTCCGAAACCAGGAGGTTCTGCATTGAGTGATATCGATTTCCTTTCCGCTCTTTCCGCACGGTCATCGTCAAAGATGGTCCTGCTGGTACTGGACGGCCTGGGGGGGCTTCCCCGCCCGGACACCGGCTTGACCGAACTGGAGACGGCGCGCACTCCGAACCTCGACGCACTTGCCCGCGAATCCATCTGTGGCCTCATCCACGCCATCGCACCGGGCATCACTCCGGGTAGCGGCCCGGCCCACATGGCCCTCTTCGGGTACGATCCGGTCCGCTTCGAGGTGGGGCGCGGCGTGCTCTCGGCGCTGGGCGTGGGAATAGATCTGGGTCCCGATGACCTGGCGGCGCGGGTCAACTTCTGCACCGTCGAGGGCGGGGTCATCACCGACAGGCGCGCCGGCAGGATATCAACCGAGGAGAACATGCGTCTTTGTGTGAAGCTGGCGCACATCCACGTGGAGGGTGCGGAGGAGATCATCAGGCCGGAGAAAGAGCACCGCGCCGCACTGGTTTTTAAAGGATCCGGCCTCTCGGAGCTCATAACCGATACTGACCCCCAGCATACCGGGCTGGCCCCCCTGCGCTGCGAGGCCCTGCCGGGAGGGGGGGAGGCCGCGGAACGCACCGCCGCGATGGTCAATGTCTACCTGGAAAAAGTGGCTGATCTGCTGGCCGACGAGCACCCCGCCAACATGATCGTCACGCGTGGTTTCGCCAAGCTGCCGGACATCCCCAGGATGAGCGATCTCTACTCTATCCGCGCGGGCGCAATCGCCACCTACCCCATGTACCGCGCCGTGGCAAAGCTGGTGGGGATGGAACTGGTCGACACGGGTATGTCTTTCGCGGACCAGCTCGAAGCCCTGGAGGGAGCCTGGGAGGAGTACGACTATTTCTTCATCCATTACAAGTACACCGACAGCCGGGGGGAGGACGGGGACTTCGACGCCAAGGTCGCCTGCATCGAGGAGGTGGACGCGCTCATGCCCCGCCTGGTCGCCTTGAACCCCGACGTCCTCGCGGTGACCGGCGATCACTCCACTCCCGCCTTGCTCGCGGGCCACAGCTGGCATCCCTCCCCCCTGCTGCTGCGCTCGCGCTGGGAGAGACGTGACGGGGCGGAGGTCTTCGGGGAGAGCGCCTGTGCCCGCGGCGGCCTGGGCATCTTCCAGGCCACCAGCCTCATGCCCCTCCTCCTGGCCAACGCCCAGCGCCTCAACAAGTTCGGCGCCTAGGGGTCAGGTCTTTCATTTTGCATACTCGAGTATCCATATCCTGCGGACTCATACTCGTGGATCGCCTGCAAGAAGCATTACCAGCAGCAAGCCCTTGTTAATCATCTATCAAGGATTGATTCTCCCTTATTCTCTTGGCTATGCGGCTCACCACAGAATAATGAATATCCAGAAATCCACCTATTTCCTTCAATGTGTATCCGTAACAGTGAAAAGACCTGTAAACCGCCTCGTCCCTTTCATGCCTGTTGAAAATCTCCTCTAATCCTGGCCTATTCAGAAGCTCCCTCCTGAAGGGGACTTCGCTGGCTATTTCATATGCCAGTCTAGATAGGATCTCTTCGATTGACTCGTTCTCTCCTACAATGATCCCTCCCCTTGCATCTAGAAATGGCGATTCCTCTCCGATTCCCTCTTCAATAAAGGTGATATATTGCTTGCGAGCAGAATCTTTCCGGCTGGTAAAAAAACAGAGCAATTGATCAGGGTTGAGTGATATTCTTGGCCTTCTTAACCCCACGGTATCCTGATAAGAAGACCATTTCCATTCGCGAGGCAACGTAACAATTCCTGCTCTCACTGGATTTAAGACAACGTAGCGGGCCGCCACTAACAGGCGTTCTTCATCGTGTATGAGGAAGGCCTTGAACCTACCTTGGAACAGGTGTCCTACTCGTTCATGCGTTCTATTGAAGTATTGAGAGTAAACTGCGTTCTGATAGTGCATTCCTTGCGATAGGTTTGCTTTGGGTGTTCTTACCAGAAGATGGTAATGGTTGCTCATAAGACAGAAGGAATATGGAATCCACTTAAAGCGTTCCACCACGGTAGAAAGGATGTTGAGAAAGACATTGCGGTCCCTGTCGTCTTTGAAAATGTCTCTCTTTTCGTTCCCCCTGGCGGTAACGTGATATAGGGCGTCTTCATACTGGATTCTAAGAGGTCTTGCCATATATTCTCCACGGATGTATCGGTCAATTCATACAGTTTGAGGAAGGTATCCGTTGTCCATTCCTTAGGGGAATAACCTGATTATGAAAATTAATATTATATAACATATTTAACTATAATATATTATATATTATATCTTTTGCAAGCCATGCTGCAATAAAAGTGACTAGGATATCATCCTCACGGAGCCGATTGTTCGGATACCCTGGTATGCAAAATGAAAGACCTGACCCCTAAAGCTTTTCGATGGATGCGGCGCAGACTTTGAGCTCTGGTATCTTCGACACCGGATCCAGGGCGCTGTTGGTAAGGGTGTTGGCCGCCGCCTCGGCGAAGTGGAAGGGCATGAAGATAATCCCCTTCCCCACCTTTTCGGTTACCTTGGCATTGACTTCCACGCTGCCCCGCCGGGAGGATACCTTCACCGCTTCACCGTCGCGGATGCCCAGCTCGGACGCGTCCGCCGGGTTCACCTCCACGAAGGCGCGGTCTATCTCCCGCACCAGTGACGGCGAGCGCCGCGTCATGGTGCCGGTGTGGTAGTGGAAGAGCAGCCGGCCCGTGGTGAGCACCAGCGGGTATTCGGCATCGGGGGTCTCGGCCGGCTCGCGGAACTCGCAGGGGGTGAAGCGCCCCCTGCCGATGGGAAAGCTCTCCATGTGGAGGATGGGCGTACCGGGGTGATCCTCGGCCGGACAGGGCCACTGCAGGCCCTGCGTGCCCAGGCGCTCGTAGGTTATCCCGGCATAGGAGGGCGTGACCCTCCTGATCTCCTCGAATATCTCCTGCGGCGATGCGAAATCGAAGCCGGAAGCGCCCATCTTGCTGCCCAGCAGCGCGATGATCTCCCAGTCTGCCTTAGCCTCTCCGACAGGCTCGATCGCCTTGCGTATCCTCTGCACCCGGCGCTCGGTGTTGGTGATGGTGCCGTCCTTCTCGGCGAAGGACGCGGCGGGCAGGACAACGTGGGCGAACTCCATGGTCTCGTTCTCCATGATGTCCACGACCGCCAGGAAGTCCAGCTTCTGCAAAGCCTCCCGTACGTGATTTATATCGGGGTCGGAGACCATGGGGTTCTCCCCCATGATGAACAGGGCGTGCAGCTCGCCTTCGGACGCCTTGTCCGTCATCTCGGTGATGGTGAGCCCGGGCTGCCTGGAAAGACCCTCCACGCCCCATGCTTCCTCGAATTTCCTGGCAACATCCTCGTCCGCCACCTTCTGGTAGCCGGTGTAGACGTTGGGCAGGCCTCCCAGGTCGCATGCGCCCTGCACGTTGTTCTGGCCCCGCAGGGGATTGACCCCCGTGCCCGGTCTGCCGATGTTGCCGGTGAGCATGGCCAGGTTGGCCAGGGAGAGGACGTTGTCGGTCCCGGTGGAATGCTGGGTGATGCCCATGCAGTAGACGATGGAAGCGCTCCCGGCCCCGGCGTATATGCGCGCCGCAGCCTCCAGGTCCTCCGCCGGGACGCCGGAGATCTCCTCCACCTTCTGGGGCGTGTACTCCGCCACCGATTTCTTCAGCTCTTCGAATCCCTCGGTGCGCGCGGCGATGAATTCCACGTCCTCCAGGCCCTCGGAGACAATCGCGTTTATCAGGCCGTTGAGATAGGCCACCTCCGTCCCCGGCCGGGGCCGCAGGAATACCTCGGCGAATTCGCTCAGGTGGATGGAACGGGGATCGATGACCACGAGCCTGGCGCCTTTGCGCACCGCCGCGAGTATCTTCTCCCCGATGATGGGATGCTGTTCGGTGGTGTTGGAACCCACCACCAGGATGGCCTCCGCGTCCTCCAGCTCGCCGATGGAATTGGTCATGGCCCCGCTCCCGAAAGCTGCCGCCAGACCGGCGACGGTAGGGCTGTGTCATAAGCGGGCGCAGTGGTCGACGTTGTTGGTGCCGACCGCCGCGCGAGCCAGCTTCTGCAGCAGGTAGTTCTCCTCGTTGCTGCAGCGGGCCGAGGCGAAGAAGCCCACGGAGTCCGGACCATGCTCGTCACGGGCGCCCGCCAGTCCTGTGGCCACCGCCTGCAGGGCGGTCTCCCAATCCGTCTCGACCAGTTCACCATCCTTGCGGATCATGGGCCGGGCAAGACGGCGCGGGCTGTGCACGAACTCGTGCACCGACCATCCCTTGATGCACAGGGCGCCCCGGCTGACGGGATGATCCTTCTGGGGCAGGGTCCCGCTCAGGCGATTCCCGGTGACCTCCAGCAGGACCCCGCAGCCCGTCCCGCAGTATACACAGGTCGAGGGGACGAGCTTGTAGCTCAATTCATTGTTGTTCTCGGCCATGTCTCTACTCCTGTTCCAACTTCTCTATGTCGTGTTCGGTGCCCAGGAAGCTCAGGGGGTTCTTCTCCTCCACGCTCCCGCCGGCCCGGTATTCCAGTTTATCCTCCATGATATCCTGCATCTTGCGATAGAGGCTGCGCAGGGGTATGTCCGCGGGGCAGGCCTCCTCGCACAGCCCGCAGTCGATGCACCTCCCGGTCATGTCCAGGGCCCGGATGATATGGAAGGAGGGGAAATCGGGCGGGATGACCCCCGGCTCGACCAGATGGGGGTTCTCGAGTGCGCAGTCCTTGCAGAAACACATGGGGCAGATGTTGCGGCAGCCGTAGCACTTGATGCAGCGTGAGAACTGCTCTTTCCACCACCCCAGGCGCTCCGCATCGCCAAGGGATTCCACCTCGTCGATGACCTCCCTTCCCGGCGCCGCCTCCACCTTCTCGCCCAGGGCAATATCGCCGGGATAGGGCCGGGGGCAACCGCAGGCTTCGGCCTCCTCGGTGCTGCAGGCCACTCCCACCATGACCAGGCGGTCCAGGTCGATCTGCTCCAGCTTCGACAATTCTATCAATGCACGCTCGTCGCAACCGCGCACCAGCACGGCGAAACGCTTGTCGGGGTACTCACGCTGCAGGTCTATGAGTATCCTGCCCAGGGGATAGCGCGATTCCCCCACGTCCACGAACTCCAGGTCGGGCGAGTCGGCATCGGTGATGAGCGCCGGCAGCACCGTCCCCTCCTCGTTCTTGAGGCAGAGGAAGGCGTCCGCGCCGCCCGCAAGTTTCTCCTTGACGATGGTCTTGAGGTCGCTCATGCTCCCACCTCCGCCTTCGCCGCCTTCTTTCCGCGCAGGGGTGACGGCCCCAGGGCTTTGACCTCCTCGGTGAAGGAGCGGATCACGTCGGCGTATTTCTCGCCCTCCGCCGCCGACACCCACTCCAGGCGCAGCCTGCCCTCCTCCAGGCCCAGGAACTTCAGGGCCTCGCGCAGCACCTGGAAGCGCTTGGCTGTCATGTAATTGCCCTTGAGGTAATGGCAGTCTCCGATGTGGCAGCCGGCGATAAGCACCCCGTCCATACCCTCCTGGAAAGCCTTGATCACGAAGTAGGGAGAGATGGTTCCCGTGCACATCACCCGCACGTCCAGCACGTTGGGCGGGTACTGGAAGCGGGACACCCCCGCCAGGTCGGCCCCGGCATAGGAACACCAGTTGCACAGGAAGGCCAGGATACGGATATCTTCCTCGTCGTTCTTCTTGCTCTCTTCAGCCACGCTCCTCACCTCCCCATCCTATTCCCGCCAGGCGGACGCCGCCGCCTCTATCTGTTCGAATATCTGGTCGGAGCGGAAGCCCTGCAGCCTGCTGGCCCCCGCGGTGCAGGCGGCCGTACAGGTGCCGCATCCCTTGCACAGCGAGGTGTTGACCACCGCCACTTTCTTCTCCTCGTCGTAGGTCACTGCCTCGAAGGGGCAGAGCTGCAGGCAGATACCGCAGCCGGAACACTTATCGGCATCCACTACCGCCACCACTCCCTCGGTCACGATCTTGTCCTTGGAGAGGATCGATTCCGCACGCGCCGCCGCGGCGGCGGCCTGGGAGACCGACTCCTCGATGGACTTGGGGGCATGGGCCAGGCCGCATACGAACACCCCGTCGGTGGCGAAATCCACCGGGCGCAGTTTCATGTGCGCCTCCAGGAAGAACCCCTCGGCGTTGCGGGGCACCTTGAGCATGGGGGCCAGCGCGGCGTTGTCCGGGTTGGCCGTGATACCGGTGGAGAGGACCACCAGGTCGGTGTTGAGAACCACCATCTCCCCGGCCAGATTAGCGTCGGGCACCCTCACTTGCAGCGTTCCCGCCACATCGCGCACATCCGGGCGCACGTCGTCGTCGAAACGCGAGAAGACCACGCCCGCCTCGCGCGCCTCGCGATAGATATCCTCGCGGAAGCCGTAGGTGCGCACGTCGCGGTAGAGGACGAAGACCTCGGTACGCGGGCTCAACTCCTTCAGGGCCAGGGCGTTCTTCGCGGCTTCGGTGCAGCAGACCTTGGAACAGTACGGCCTCTCCTCCTCGCGGGAGCCTACGCACTGGATCATGACCACGCGCTCGACGTCGGCAAGGGCTGGATCCTTCTCGGCTATCCTCTTCTCCAGCTCCCACTGGGTGAGCACCCTGCCGTCCTCGCCGCGGAGATACTCCGTGGGCTGGTACTGGCCGCCGCCGGTGGCCACGATGACCGCCCCGTGCTCGAGGAGTGTCTCCCTGCCCTCGGCGTCCCGGATAAGCGTCTTGAACTGCCCCACGAACCCGCCCACGTCAACTATCTCGTGCGCGGTGAACGCGGTGATCAGCTCCTCGCGCTCCACTCGATCCGCGAGCTCCTTCACGTAGGCCTGCACGTCCTCACCCTTGAGGTTGAAATGTATGTTGCGAGCCAGACCTCCCAGCTCGTCCTCCTTCTCCACCAGGTATACCTGGAAGCCGGACGCGGCCAGGTTGAGGGCGGCGTTCATTCCCGCCACGCCTCCCCCGATGACCAGGCCGCGCGGGATGACGCCGCTCTCCCCCTCCACCAGGGGCTCGAGGCGGCGCGCCTTCTCCACCGCCATCTTCACCAGGTACTGGGCCTTGCGCGTGGCGTTCTCCGGCTCCTGCATGTGCACCCAGGAGCAGTGCTCGCGGATGTTGGCCATCTCGAAGAGGTACTTGTTCACGCCCGCCGACTGCAGCGTCTCGCGGAAGAGCGGCTGGTGGGTGCGGGGCGTGCAGGAGGCCACCACCAGGCGGTTGAGCCCGTTCTCCTCCACCACCTGCCGGATCCAATCCTGGGCATCCTGGGAACAGGCATAGAGACGCTCTTCCGCCCATACCACGCCGGGCAATTCCTTCGCGTACTCCACCACCGCCGGTACGTCCACAAAGCCGCCGATGTTGGAGCCGCAGCGGCAGATGATCGCCCCCACCCGGGGCTCCTCGCCGCCCACGTCCTTCTCCGGCGGATGCTCGCGCCGGGTGAGCAGGGTGTTCCTGGCTCCGTGCAGCGCCTGGGAAGCGATGCCGGCTGCCGCCGTAGCCTGGGTAACGGTGTCCGGGATGTCCCTGGGCTCCTGGGCCGCGCCGCAGACCAGGACCCCCGGCCGTGATGAGAGCACGGGAAGGAAGGGATCGGCCTCGGCGAAGCCGTATTCGTTGACCTCGAGCCCCAGGCCTTCCTTCAGGCCGCAGGGGGCCTCCAGCCCGATGGAGAGCACCACCAGGTCGAACTCCTCCTCTTGCGTGCATCCCGCCTCGTCGGCGTAGCGCAGCAGCAGGTTCTTGGTGCGCTGTCTCTCGCGGATCCCCGATATCAATCCGCGCACGTAGCGTACCCCGTGGCGCGACTCCGCCGCGGTGTAATACTTCTCGAAATCCTTGCCGTAGGCGCGCATATCGATGAAGAAGATGGTCGGCTCGATGCCGGGCAGGTGCTCCTTGGCGATGAGCGCCTGCTTGGTGGCGTACATGCAGCAGACGCTGGAGCAGTAACCGTTGCCCACCGTGGTGTCGCGCGAGCCCACGCACTGTACGAAGGCGAGCTTCTTCACCTCTTCCCCGTCCGACGGGCGCACCACGTGGCCCTGGGTAGGGCCGTTTGCGCCCAGTATGCGCTCGAACTCCAGGGAGGTCACCACGTTCTGGTTTACGCCGTAACCGTATTCCGTCTTGCGGCCAGCGTCGAAGGGCCTGTAGCCGGGTGCCGCGATGACCATACCGACCTGGAAGGTCTCCTCGCGCTCCTTCTGGTCGAAGTCCACCGCGCCGGCCTGGCACACCTTGACGCAGTTGCCGCATTTCTCCTTGGTGAGCCAGCGACACACCTCGGGGTCGATGACCGCCGCTCCCGGTACCGCCTGCGGGAAGGGCACGCGGATACAGCGCGTGGTGTCGAGACCGGCATTGTAGGGATCGGGTATCTTCACCGGGCACTTGGCGGTGCAGTCGCCGCAGCCCGTACACTTGCCGATATCCACGTAGCGGGGGCGGATACGCAGCTTCACGCGCATGTCGCCCACCTCTCCCTCCACGGAGAGTACGTCGGCCAGGGTGATGACCTCGATATTGATGTTCGAGGCCACTTCGACCATCTTGGGCGAGAGGATGCACATGGAGCACTCGTTGGTGGGGAAGGTCTTGTCCAGCATGCCCATCACCCCGCCCACGGAGGGCGAGGAGTCGGCCAGGTAGACCTTGTATCCCATGTTCGCCAACTCCAGGGAAGCCTGGATGCCGCCCACGCCGCCGCCGACCACCATCACCGCTCCGACTGGCTTCCGGATCTCCGCGGCCTCGCTCCCGGCTTTCTTGCTCTGCTTCTTATCGGCCATCTTCATCCCCCTAAGCCAGCCCCGCCGCGTAGAGCAGCGGCCGTGGATCGATAAGGTGCCTGGCGAACCACTCCTCGGCGCCCGGGATGTCCAGGGCCAGGCCCAGCAGCTCGGTGAAGAAGAAGACCGGCAGATCGTGCTCCAGGCCGAAGGTGATCTTCCCCTCCTTCTGCCGCATCTCCAGGTTGGCCAGGCACATGGGGCAGGCGACCACGATGCAGTTGGCATCCGCCTCCTCGGCCGCCTCGAAGATGCGGTTGACCAGGGTGACGACAATATCTGTACGGGTGAGCGAAAGGCTGCCGCCGCAGCAGTCGGTCTTGTAGGACCAGTTCTTAACCTCGGCTCCCAGGGCGGTCAGGAGGTCGTCCATGAGCCGGGGGTTATCGGGATCGTCGCCGGTTATCATTCCCCGTGGCCGCACCATGAGGCAGCCGTAATAGGAGACGGGCTTCAGCCCCTCCAGGGGCCGGAGTATTTTATCCTTGAGATCCTCCAGGCCCACCTCCTCGGCGATGACGTCCAGGAGGTGGACGATCCTGCCCGCGAAACGGGGGTCGGAGCCCACGATGGCCTCCACCCGCGCCGCGAGCTTCGCGTCCTCGAGGATCTCCATCTGCGCTTTCTTGAGATTGTGGTAGCACGCGGCGCATACGACCACCAGGTCATCCCCTTTTTCCTTCGCCTTGGCCAGGTCGCGACCCGGCAGGGACACCGCGAGGAGGTGATTGGTCATATGCGCGGAAGAAGCTCCGCAACAGTTCCAGTCCTCCAGGGTATCCAGGCTGAAACCAAGCGCTTGCGCGACCTCCTGCGCCGAGACGCCGTACTCCTCCGCCGAGGAGAGTTGCGAGCAGCCGGGGTAATATCCGTAGCTTTTCATTGCCTGCTCTCCTTCTCCGCTACCGCGGGTGCGGTACATTCGCCGTGCACGGGCACGGCGGGAATGGGAGTGCGATCCAGAGAGTGGCCGTAGTCACTCATCGCTTCGTCTCCTTGAAGATACGCCTGACCTTGCGGCGGTCCTTGACCACGCTGGGTATCAGCTTGATCTTTCCCTTCTTGAGCATCTCCACCGCGAGGCCTATATCGCTCACCAGGTCACCCGAGAAGGTCTTGTAGGAGCCCATGAGGATGGGCTCGCTTATGCGTCCGGTGGCCTGGATGTTGCCGAGGAAGCACGCGTGGAAAAGGGGGATGTTCCTCTCGGCGGGTTTGACGCCCTCCTCCAGTGCCATGGCCCGCAGGGTGTCTATTACCCCGGCTACGTCTATGTCGTTGGGACAGCGCGCCGTGCAGGTTTCGCAGGCAGCGCAGATCCAGATGGTGTGGCTGCCGAGCAGTCTCTTTTTCTGCCCGTAATGGACCAGTTTCATCATCTGGTGCGGGAGTATATCCATGGCGAAGTTGAAGAGGCACCCCGTGCTGCACTTTCCGCACTGGTAGCATAGCCGCGGCTTTTCACCACTCCTCTCCTCCACCTCCCCCTCCAGGGCCGGACTGAATGCGTTTATCATCTCTCCTCCTCCGCTTCGATTGGCAGCTTCGAAATACAATGATAATCTTACTCGCAACCATCTTTCCATAACCTCAGTCATAAATACATAATTCAAGGCCGTATCGGGCCATGATATGATGCGCTTCTCCATAACGCATATCTATAATGACTCATTAGTATACTATAGATTACCGTTTCCGAAAGACCTCGGCGGGTTATGGGGAGCAAAGCGGATGCATTAACATATGGTGGATACAGGCCGATGCAACCAGGGAAATGATGGGTCCGGACTGCTGCGTGCGCCATGGCCGGCAGGCCGTCAGGAGTATGTCACATGCAAGCGTGGAAGGGACTGCTAGCCCGCAGAAGGACGGAGTACGCTCTCGTGCTCGTCTTCTTCCTTCTGATTACGATCATCTTCACCTGGCCCCTGCTCCTCCATCTCCATGACGGCTTGACCAATAACAGCAGCGACACCCTGTGCAACACGTGGATAATCTCCTGGAACTCGAAGACCATGTTTACGCAACCCGCACGCCTCTTCCAGGCGAACTCCTTCTATCCCTCGCGAGATACGCTCGCCTATTCGGAGATCCTTCTTCCCATCTCGTTGCTGGCAAGCCCGATATACTACACGACCCGCAATCCCATCCTGGCCTACAATATCCTCCTCGTCCTCGGCATGGTCCTGTCGGCCTTCGGATGTTATCTGCTGGTGAAGGAGTTGACCGGCAGCAGGTGGGGTGCCCTGGCGGCCGGCATCTTCTACGCCTTCTGCCCCTATAAGATGTCGTTGATCGGTGAATTGCATCTGCTCTTTGCGCCCTTCCTCCCCCTGATGTTTCTCTACTTCTACCGCTACCAGCAAACGGGGCAAAGGAAGGACCTCGTCCTCTTTGGCCTTTTCTTCCTGCTCCAGTCCCTGTCCAGCTGGCATTATCTCGTGTTCTGCGCTTTTGCCGTTGCTCTGCTCCTGGTATGGACGGCCGTCTTCTCGCGCCACAAACGGGATTGGCTGAGACTGGCGGGGGTCCTGGCGGCGGTCTTGATCGCGGCGGCGTTGATCCTCCCGTTCGCGCTTCCCTATGTGAGGGTTCACAGCCGGCTGCCCGACTTCGAGCGGTCCCGGGAAGACGCCGAGATCTTCTCGGCCGTTCCGGGCGACTACCTGCGCGTGGTACCCGAAAGCCTGGTTTACGGGAGCACCCCTCCACCGTTCCGAGAATACGTACCGGGGGCTACCGCGGTCCTCTACCCGGGATTGCTCGTATTGATCCTGGCTCTGGCCGGATTGTTCGTACGCCGTCGCGAAAATGACGACCTGCTTGCCTTCGACCGGAACTCCTATCGCAAGGGATTCCTCTTTTTTCTGCTCTTCACCGTAGTCGGCATAATCCTGACCTTCGGCCCGAGCATCGGGAGCGTGGATAATCCGGTCTACATGATCCCTTACAACCTGGGGATCCTCAAGATAATACGTTTTCCGACGCGCTTCTTCCTCATGGTCTCCCTGGGCCTGGCCGTGATGGCAGGATATGGCATAGCCAGGATCGCGACCAGGATATCACAGTGGAGAAGAAACCTGGGTGCGGGACGCCTGGCCGCCGCGGCACTGATCTTTCTGCTGCTTCTGGAGTTGGCCACTTTCAACCTCGTGATCTATCCCATCCCCGTATGGGGACAGGTTCCGGATGTCTACTCCTGGCTCGAGGAACAGGGTGATGTTGAGGTGGTGGAGCTCCCGGCGACCATCCTGGGTCCGGGCTCCGTGCGCTATGATGACTGGCACATCGGCTTCATGCCGGCGCAGGCGGATTACACCACCCGCGAGGCATTGCTGCAATACTACAGCATCTATCACTGGAAAAGGATAGCCAACGGCTACAGCGGGTACCTTCCCTTTTTCTATCGCCGTATCTACACGGAGATGCAGGCCTTCCCTTCGCAGAGAAGCGTCGATCTGCTGCTGGCCCTGGACATCGACTACGTCATCTGGCATTGGGACTGGGTGGACGCGGATATGGAGGCGGCATTCCGGGACCGCCTCTCCTCTACGTCCGGCATCTCCCTGGAAGGCGATTTCGGCAATGAATCCGTATTCCGCATCGAAAAACGCGCAACCGCTACCCCAGAAGACCTGGAGGTCTCCATGGCATCACCGCATGAGATCCCCTCCGGCGAGGGCTTCAACCTGGCATTTATGCTGCGCAACGCCGGGGACGGTCCCATAGCCATGGCGGTCGAGGATCCCCAGTCATTCCGTCTGCGTTTTCTGGACACGAGGGGGAACGAGGCCTGCGAGGAGAAGGGGGAATACCGCGTACCCTTCTTCCTCGAACCGGGCGAGGAGACGTATGTACCTTTGCAGGCGGCTGCCGCGCCTGGCCGGGGCTCCTACACGATGGAGCTTTCGCTTAGCGGCGGTCTCCTGGGGGAATGGGAATTGTCAAAGGACATCGAGGTCATGGAGCCAGGGGATCTCATCGCATCCGCCGTTCTCAACGGGATGGTCAGAGCCGGCGGGGACCATGCCGAAGCGGGGCCGATCGAAGCGGACGGAACCTTGCCCCTCAGCCTCGAGGTGGATAACACCGGGACCATCCTCTGGCGATCGAGCTGGGAGAAAGAACAGGTGGGGACCGGTTACCCTTACGGTCTGGTCTATGTGGGCGCGCTCTGGATGCAGGGAGAGGAGGTCGTCTGGGAGGAGCAAGCCGCCGTACTCCCTTGTGACGTCTCGCCCGGCCAGTCCATAGAGGCGCCGATCCTGTTGCGCTCTCCGCCCGTGCCCGGGCCGTACCGTCTGGTCCTGGGCCTGAGGGACAAAGAGCTGGATTGGTTCGGAGAGATTTTCGTGATGGAGTTCGAGGTCAAAGAAGCGGCGGGTACTCCGCCTTAGCCGTTGCGAACGCGTGTCGGAAGGAAAATGGACCGGCGGACACTACGGGAGCCCGGCGATTCCACAACCCCCGGGTACTTGAAGGCCCGCGGGGAAGATCGTGTTTCGCTCGCGGCCGGGACACCGCGTGCCACGGGCGTCCTCCGGACAGGAGCATGGAGCCGTGAAGGATATGGATAGCCTCCTCGCCAGTAAGCGTAAAGAGTACGGCCTGGTGATCCTCTTCTTTACCCTCGTATCCATCGTCTTCACGTGGCCCCTGGTGCTCCACCTTCACAACGGGGTCCTGGGCGGGACAAGCGACCCGCTTCTCAATACCTGGATCATGACCTGGGACGCCCATACCTTCTTCACCCATCCGGCCCAGCTCTTCCAGGCGAACATCCTCTATCCCGCCAGGGACGTCCTGGCCTACTCGGAGCACCTCTTCACCATGGGCATAATGGCCGCACCGATCTACTACCTCACCGGCAACTCGGTGCTCGCCTACAACCTCCTCATTTTTTTCGCCTTCGTGTTCTCGGCCTTCGGTTGTTACCTCCTGGTCAAGGAGCTTACCGGCAGCCGCTGGGGCGCTCTGATCGGCGGCCTCTTTTTCGCCTTCTGCCCTTTCAAGACATCCAAGCTCGGGCTGCTTCATGTCCTCTTCTCCCCCTTCCTCCCCTTCATGCTCCTGTATCTCTACCGCTATCTCTACGCGGGGAAGAGAAAGAACCTCGTCCTCTTCGCCTTCTTCTTTCTCGCCCAATCCCTGGCGAGCTGGCATTATCTTCTTTTCTGTTCCCTGGCGGCGGGATTGCTGTGGCTGTGGACGGCGGCTTTCTCCCGCACCCGGAGCGAATGGAACAGGCTGCTCGGGGTGGTCCTGGTCGCGCTGATAATCGCGGCCGCGATCCTGCCCCTGGCCCTTCCCTACCTGCGGGTACACGAGCGCATGCCCGGCTTCGAGCGCACCCTCTCCAATACCGAGTACTTCGCCGCCTATCCCAGGGATTTCCTGACCGTATCCGAGGACAGCGTCATCTACGGCAATTCGCTTTCTCCGCTTTACATCGAGGGGCTCAAGCAGGAACGGGTGCTATTCCCCGGCCTGACCATCATCATCCTGGCCCTCGCGGGATTGTTAATACGGCGCAAGCCAGAAGATGATACCCAGGCCTTCGATCCCGATTCCTTCCGCGGGGGCGCGCTCTACTTTCTCGTGCTCATCGTCATCAGCCTGATCCTGAGCATGGGACCCGAGATCGCCGGAGTGACCAATCTCTTCTATACCATCCCCTATCACCTGGGGCTGTTCAAGTTCATCCGTTTCCCCGGCCGTTTCTACGTCCTGGCCGCGTTGGGACTGTCCGTGCTCGCGGGGTACGGCGCGGGCAAGCTCTGCCTGAGGGCGACGCAGAGCGGACGCAGCAGGAGATTCGTGCGGCTCGCCATGGCGGCCGTCGTTCTCATCCTCCTCGCCGAGCTGGCCACCTTCAACCTCCACGTATCCACCGTCCCGGTATGGGGAGAGGTGCCCGAGGCCTATGCCTGGCTGAAGGAGCAGGGCGACGTGAGGGTGATAGAGCTGCCCGACATCTCCTGGGATTTTGAGCTCAAGGGGATGATCGTCTATCTCAGCACCTTCCACTGGAAGGACATCGCCAACGGCTACAGCGGTTACCGTCCGCCCTCCTACGAGAAAATCTTCACCGAGATGGAGGGATTCCCCTCCGGACGCAGCGTCGATGTGCTGCGGGAGGTCGGTATAGACTACGTCTTCTGGCACTGGGATTGGGTGGATCCACAAGCCAGGGGGGAGTACCGTTCCCGCCTTTCCTCGCAGGAGGGGTTGAGGTTGGAGAGGACCTGGGGCGAGATCGCCGTCTACGCGGTGGAGCCCGGCCCATCGGCCGATGCGAACGACCTGGAGGCGACCCTGGACGTCGCCGCCGAGGCGCGCGAGGGAGAGGAGATACCCCTGTTTCTGCATTTGCGCAACCCCTCGGAATATGCGCTGCTCTCCTTCGCGGAGGATCCGCAGGATTACACCCTGGTGTGCAGGGACGAGCGGGATGGCATGGTCAGCGAGACGGCCGGTGAGATACAGCTGTACATCTTCCTCGAGGGAGGTGAAGCGGCTGTGTTTCCCCTGGAAGCGCAGGTCCGCCTCGAGCCGGGCGTCCGCACCCTCGAGCTGCGTTTCACGAGCGGGATACTCGACGGGCGCGTGTTGTATTGGCAGGTCGGCGCGGATTGATGCCGGACCAGCCGCGGTTCACTCCACCATCCAGAGAAGGTTATCGATCTCGACTTCCGCGCCGGCACGCTTGATAAGGAAGGCCGCGAGTTGGGTAGCGAGCACCTTGAGGTCGTCGGTATTCAGGTAATGGGAACAGCAGCGATCGAAGAGCATACGGCTGCCGGGGGCGAACTCCTCGTCGCCCCAATGGAGGACGAGTAGAAGCGGGGTGCGCGGGAAGGGCCGGAATACGTATGCTTCGTCTCCAAAGGGGGCCGCTATGCCTCCCAATCCCCGGCTGATCTCACCCAGCATCCCGGGCTTCCCTCCGAAGAGCATGGCCAGGGGCTGTTCGATGGTGGGGACCAGGGTGGCGGCATAGAAGCGGCCGCCGGGAAGATCGCGATAGGCGATCCATTCCCCGCTCTCGGGGACCCCGCATGAGAGCTTTACGTAGCGCAAGGCCAGCACGCGCATGGACAGGCTGTCCATCCCCGGGGGCAGGGAGATTTCCCCGCTCGGCATCTCCATCTCTATGCGGCTGCCGAATGAGGTCAAGATCAGCCGGCATCCACCGTCCGCGCAATCCTCGCAGTCAAAACCTCCCCTGCGGGCTTGTTCTCGCAGGTCCAGATCCCGTATCTCATCCAGTGCGGCCTTTATAACGTGCCTGCGCCGCGCTTCGAAGCTGGACGTGTCCATGTGAGCTCCTCGATCCCCTACCCACCATGCGAGCGTCTCCCATGCAAACGATGGGGAGCAACCTTCCATGCGTCAATAGCCCTGCCAGGCGCGACCGCGGTGATCTCCCATCATCGCCATGCAGACTTCGCCGCAGATGGATTTCCACCTCCGAGAGGCATCCATCATCGCGACTCAGGGTTTGGGTTCTCCGCGGGATATCGAGAGGACTCCGCAGCCGGATACGGGACGAAGCCCCGATTAAAGCGCCGGGAAGCTGCGGCTCCCGCCCGGCCGGATACCGGCCGTAAGCGGGGCCGGACCTATTCTTTCTTCGCCGTTTCCGGGGGGCTGTCGGGGAGGGTGAGCGGGCAGTCATCCCTGATCTTGCGCGATATGGCTTGCTTCGAATACCGGCCCTTCCCCCTCCAGAAATCAGGCTCCAGCATCTGCGAATCCTTCTCCTCTATGTATCTCTCGCTTACCCCAGAATTATAATATATTTAACTATTCTATACAATATTATAATATTATTGACGCTTATAACAGGCCGAGCCATCATATCGCCTTTACGCTGCATCGCGAGGCCCCCCTCAAGTCAAATAGAGGTATTGCCGTTTATGAGATAGGTATCTCGAGAGCCTCGGAGTACGGGCGCTGGCTATCCAGCCGCCGGGCGAGCGATGCGGGGACGCCGCTGCTGATTCGCTCCCGGCCTGCGTATCGCTTCGCGAGGAGGTTGCGTGGTGGGAATATTCAATAGAGCGATTTCCTTCGCTATCGAGGAAGGCGTGGACGGCAGGCTGCTGATAACCGGAGCCTTGAGCGACACGCGGCTCGACAAACCCATACACGTCATCGAAGTGCGAGCGGAGATAGGATTGGAGGATGGGCTCATCCACTCTCTCTCGGGGGAAATGCCGCATATCCCCCACGAGGATTGCCGCCATGCGCTCGAGATCCTTCCGCGACTGGTGGGGGAACGCATCGTGCCCGGCTTTACTCAACTGGTGCGCGATGTCGTGGGTTCCTCGCTGGGTTGCTCGCACCTGGCCGTGCTGGTAACGAACCTGGGGCACGTGAGCGTGCAGGGGCGCGGAGCCGCGGTCATGTCCCGGATGGGCGGGGGGGAGGCGGCCGTGAGACACCTGCGCAAGCAGGCCGTCGAACTCGATATCATGGGAAACTGTTACACGTGGCGTGAGGATGGCCCGCTGATGCGGGAGATGCGCGGTGAGTAGGGGGAGGCTCGAGAGGCGCCGCATGACGCCGGCCTCGCCGGGGGGAATCGCAATGGAGTGGGGAAGCCATGTTCTATGAGGTCTATTCCTCCGTAGTATTCTTCCTCTTCGGATTGGTGGTGGGCAGTTTCGACAATGTGGCCATCTACCGCATACCCGAGGGGAAGTCGCTGTGGGCCCCGCGTTCGTTCTGCCCCCAATGCGGGACGACGATAGCCTGGTATGACAACGTCCCGCTGGTAAGCTACATCGTTCTGCGCGGCCGCTGCCGCCACTGCGCCAAACACATTCCCGTACGATATCCCCTGGTGGAGCTCATCAGCGGCTCGCTGTGGCTGGCCGTCTTCGCGAAAGCGGGGTTCACATGGTCCATTGAACTCCTGCCCAACCTCTTCCTGGTGACCATACTCATCATCGTCTCCGGCATCGACCTGCAGAAGCAGATCATCCCCAACAAGGTCATCGTACCCTCCATCCCCATCGCCCTGGCATGCATGGGGATAGTAGCGCTGGTGCGCGGCGACTACCACGTGATCACGGACAGCCTCATCGGTTTCGCCGTAGGAGCCGTGCCCCTTGGGATCCTGGCCCTCGCCTTGCCCAGGGGGATGGGTATGGGGGACGCGAAACTGGCGGCCCTCACCGGAATCATATTGGGCTGGAGGAGCGAGATAATCGCACTGTTCGCGGGTTTCTTCCTGGGAGCGATAGTCGGGGTCCTGCTGATGAGCCTGGGCAAGAAGGGGCGAAAATCGCGTATTCCCTTCGGTCCATTCCTGTCCGCGGGAGCGATCATCGCCCTGTTCTGGGGTCCTTCCCTGTGGGACCTCTACGTGGGCCTCTTCTAGGCGCGGCAAGCGGGCGGTTGTGGATATCTACGGCAAAGGAAGGAACAACCGCCGTTTAATCCAAATCTTAATTAAGGTCGATATACCGCATCACCGGCCGGCGGGAGTAGCGCGAGGTACGGACATGCCCGTTCCGTCCAATGGTTGGAGAGCATTTGTATGCAAGCGATAAAAGCCGTTAAGGCGAAGGGTTCGGCATTGCTCGACTGGTATTACGACTCGGTGCCCCCCTATCGCCTCGACCGCATGGACAGGCTCATCTCCGTCCTGGTCGGGTGCCTGTTCTTCATCCTCTACCTCCTGACCTGTTCCCGCCAGCCCAACATCGCGGGCGACTCGCCCGAGTTGATCGCCGGTTCCTATTCGCTGGGTATCGTCCACCCTCCCGGCTACCCTCTGTATACGATGGCCGGCTATCTGGTAACCCATATACCGGTTGGAAGCGTCGCCTTCCGGCTCAACTGCTTCTCCGCGCTCCAGCACGCGATCACACTCGCCCTGCTCTTCGCGATAATGATGAAGATAACCCGCAGCCGTACATCGTCGTGCATCGCCGCCTCGGCGCTCGGACTATCCTACCTGTTCTGGTTCTATTCCCTCGTGGCCGAGGTATTTCCCCTCAACGACCTCTTCGCCGTCCTCCTCATCCTCATGGCTATAATGGTGAGGGAAAGGAGCCAGAGCGGGGAGGAGCGCAGGGCGGAAAGACTCTTTCTCATCATGGCCTTCGTAGCGGGCCTGAGCCTGACCAACCATCAGACCATCATCCTGATCTTCCCGGCCCTGCTCCTCTTCTGCCCGCGCACTTTCCTGGCCATCGTCCGCAAGCCCCGCCGTCTCCTGCTGGCCGTCGCCGCTTTCCTGCTGGGCCTTCTGCCCTACGTTTACCTGCCGCTCCGCGCCTCACAGGATCCCTACATGAATTTCGGCGACCCTTCTTCCTTCAGATCCTTCTTCGACACCATCACCAGGAAATACTACGGAACGTCGAGCCTGTGGAAGGGGCCGAACGCCATCCACCGCCTGGACCTGGTCTTCGACTACGCGAACGCCTTGTACAAAGAAGTTTTCATGTCGGGTATGATCCTGGGCCTCGTGGGCATGTTTCAGATGGCGCGTAAGAGATGCGCGGATTTCATCCCCTTGATCACGGCCTTCATCCTCAGCGGCGTGGTGTTTTTCATGATGGCCAACGTTATCGTCACGGAGACCTTCTACCTCTCCACCATCGAGAGATTCTACATCCTGCCCACCGTCGTCTTCGCCGTCTTTATCGCCATGGGTATCAAGGAGATTCTCGCATGGCTCTCACGGCTCGTGTCCGCGAGCAAGCGGCACGTGACGCTCTCCAGAGGCCTGGTGCCCCTCGCCGCGCTCATCCTCGCACTCGCTTTCCTGATCCCGGCGATAGCGACGCTGGGTGATGTGGATCTCCACGAAGACTATTTCTCCCAATCCTATACGGATGACCTCCTGGGGGACATGGAGACGGGGGCCGTGGTCTTCTGCGCGGGGGATCCGCCCATCGAGCTCATCGACGAGTATTATACGGTGATCAACGATTATCACGGCGAGGTGATCACCCTGTCCTGGTCGTTCTTCGGACAGCAGTGGTACATGGACGGCCTGCGCAAATGGCGGCCGGAGCTCAATCTCCCCGAGGATATCGAGAGCTATACCCCGGAAGACGAAGCCTTCGAGCAATACCGGGCGCGGCTCGCCTATCGCCTGATACTCGACAATCCCCAGATACCGGGATTCTACATCCTGGTCAAGGACAGGGATCTGGACGCATACGTAACAATGATCTCGCACGGCATGGCCTACAAGATCCTTGCGGAAGACACCCCTGTCGACTACGACTCCTATTACGCTTTCCTCGCCGCATACTGGGCCGACATCGACCGCCGCGGGCTGGATGCCGTTTCCTACCCCGGCAACCGGAGGGAACCCTACATGATCGATGTGATATCCAGCTATGCCGACAACGCGGGCCAGCAGTTCGCCTCCGTCTCCCGTTTCGCCGCGGCGGCCGATATGTACAGGGAAGCCCTGGGGCTTTCCGCCACCATCGTAACCGAGTTGAACCTGGCGTCCGCCCTGGACGAGCTGGATATGCCCGGTAGTGTCGAGCTGCTCTACCTCGACGTCATCAACAACATTCCGCCCTCCGAACCGCTGCTGTGGCAGACGGTCGAGGACCTGGAGGCACTGCTGAAGAACGAGGGGAGCCCGTGATGGCCTTCTTGAGAAGACCCTCCGTTGCCATCTGCATACTCATGGTCCTGTCCCTTGCCCTGTTTACCTTTCCGCTCTGGAGCTCGCACAGACTTCTCTACCAGGGAGGCGCGGATGGGAGCGAGGTCACCGATGAGACCTTCCCCGCGCAGCAGTTCGCGTCCGAGCATGTGAAGGACGGCTCCATCACCCTGTGGAATCCCGATATCGCCTGTGGTTTCCCGGTATTGGCGGAAGGGCAATCGGGAACCCTCTATCCCGTCAACCTGCTTATCTCTCTGCTCTTCGACCCCGTACTGGCCTTCAACCTCTCCATAGTCATCGGCCTGCTTCTCGCCCTGATATTCTCCTACCTGCTCCTGCGTCACTACGGGATCTCCGCGGCATCGTCCCTGTTCGGCGCGATAGCTTTCACTTTCTCGGGATTCATGATCGCCAAGTTGAAATATCCTTCCCTGATCACCGCCACGTGCTGGTTGCCCCTGGCCGTATTCGGGCTGGAAAAGACCTTCCAGCGCAGGCATCTCGCATATCTCTTCCTGACGAGCCTCGCCCTGGCCATGCAATTCCTGGCCGCGGGTCCCCAGGTCTTCCTGATAACCATGAGCGTTATCGCGGTCGTCTTTGTCTTCCGCTTCGCCGTTCTCCTGTCCGGCGCCAGGCGGGAGGAGCAGGCCGCCGGCCGCAGGATGCTCGCCGGCCTCTGCGTGGGGGTATTGTTCGCCGTGGTCCTCGGCACTGCACTTGCCGCTCCCCAACTGATGCCCATGACCCAGGGGGTTCCTTACCTCGAGACCGCGGCGGCCGACGGCTCCTTCTACGGCTCTACGGGTACGACTATGCGCCCCCGGGACCTCGACCTCTTCATCGCTCCCTACCGCTACGGCAATCCCGCGCGGGCGACCTTCGACGTGGACTACGATATCTTCTGGGAGAACATCGCCTACCCGGGCCTGCTCACACTCGTTCTCGCCCTCATCGCCGTGCTCTGGCTGGCGAAAAGGGACCGTACCGTGCAGATGTGGCTGCTCATCGGGCTGCTGGCCCTGGCCGTATCCCTGGGATCCAACACCCCCCTCGCCGGATTTATGTGGAAATATATACCAGGTTTCAGGTTTCTCTACTACTTCCAGAGATACCTGGTGGTGGTGGTGCTGTGCATGGCCGTCCTGGCCGGCAAGGGCCTGGATCATGTCATCTCGTATTTTCACAACGGGAAGGCGTGGAAAGCCGCTATCATACTCCTGGTCTTCGCGACCCTCCTCGCGGATTTGGGCCTCTTCGCCACGCAGCAGGTATCCACCATCGAGGCCGCGAGCGTACTGGAACCCAACAGCACGGCGGAGCTGCTCGTGCCGGCTCAAGGCGAGCTGCAGGGTCAGCGCATCGCGGTCCTGGGATACGGCGAGACGTGGAGGAGGGCTAATGAAGAATCCGGCGGGTGGCTCGGGGACAAGCGCCTTTTCGTCGACAGCCTGAGGCTGCTCCCGGCCGACTACAGCGGCGTCTTCGCCATCCCCGGCAGCGGGATCGCCGGCAAGCGTATCCTGGCCTCGCAAGAGATCTACTGGATCTATGCCACCTACGGACATACCGTCCAGGGACAATGGCGGGTGGAGATCCCCGACACGGCAGTCAACCTCATGGCGACCCAGAGCGTCAGGTACCTGCTCTCCCCATACCTCATCGATAATCAATCCATCAACCTCGTCAAGGAGGAGGGCGCCGAGATCGAGGGGGTCACCTATCGCCTCTACGAGATACCATATGCGGCACCCCGCGCGTTCATAGCCAGCGAGATCCTTCTCGAGGAAGGCGCCCGGAGCATGACCGTCGCCGATGCGGTCGAGTACTTCTGGGATCCCCTGCAGATTATCGGCAGGGTCATACTCGAGCGAGAACCTACCCTGCTGCGAGGCCGTGCCTCGCAGGGAGAGGCGCACATAGTCTCCTCCGGTGATACCAGGGTCGTTATCGAGGCCCACTCTCCCAACGGCGGAGTGCTGGTCCTCAACGACTCGTACTTCCCGGAATGGAAGGTATACGTGGACGGGCAGGAGAGGGAGATCCTGCGCGCGAACCTCGCTTTCCGGGCCCTGGAGCTGGAGGCGGGCGACCACAGCGTGGAGTTCGTCTACCGGCCCTCATCCTTATACTACGGACTCGTCATGGCGGCGGCCGTTCTTCTCCTCCTGCTCTGCATCTTCCTCTATCACCGGCAGTGCGGATGGCTGGACCTCGAGGGAGAATACTATGCCGGCATTCCGCGGGAGCAGGGCGATGCGGAGGAAGACGGTGAGGGCGAGGAGCGGGAGTGAGCCTGCGGTGCATGTTCATCGACGATGCAACGAACAAAGTAAAGGAGGGGGGTCGAACCCCCCTCCTTTTTTTTGACAGTCCTGGTTGATCACCAATCCGTCAATTGTCCTTTAGACATCGTCACAGCTGGAGCAGCTGATATTGATGGGCTGGTCAGCGCCGCTGACCACGGTCCAGGCGCCGCTCCTCGGGCAGGTCAGGGAATCGATGTTCTCAACATACCCGGTCAGGTCGGTCCGCCAGGAGGCGGTTCCGGGATAATCACCGTCATTGCTGGCTGCGTAGATGTTGGAGGAGCTCTTGATCGTCCTGCGGTTGGACATACAGGTCTTCTCCTCGGCGCTTCCCCTGGCAGCCAGGAACACCGGGACGGCAATACCTACTAGGATACCGATGATAAGAATAACGATCATCAACTCGATCAGGGTGAAACCCTCCTGCCTGTGTATTCTTTTCGCCAATTGTTTCACCTCCTTCCCACGCAGACTAATAGAAAGCTTAACATCACACCTCGAAGTCCTCGCTCCCACCTCCCTTCCTTGCACCCATATACTTCGATAATACTTCGATTATTGATATTCTCGGCAGTTTCTCCGTATCGCTTTACCGGCTTCCCTTCGGCCGTTACATTATATTTCTCTTCCCTAATGGTAACGGCGTGCAGGGCCTTTTATTTCGCACTTTGCCGGTGAACGGTGCTTTTCGGGCGGTGAACGGTAGCAAATCGCCGGTTAACGGCTCGCATTTGTATAATCCCTTTTCAGAGGGGTGATCGGTCGCGCCAGCGGTGCGCATGCCGGCGGATTTCATCAGCGATCCTCAGCTCGGCGTTCTCCCGTTTCCTTTCATGCCTCGTGGTGCGCGTGGCGCGGTTGGACCTATAATATCCCGGTGGGTGATTTTCCTGTAACAGAGGTTGCACTGTCCAGTCGCGAGGTGAGCATATGAAGATTCTGGCCATGGACATCGGGGCGGGTACCCAGGATATCCTGCTCTACGATTCGGAAAAACAACTCGAGAACTGTATCAAGATGGTCCTGCCCAGCCCCAGCTCCCTGCTGGCTGCCAGGGTAGACGCAATCGGCGCGGAGGGAAGGGATCTTTTCGTGAGCGGCCATACCGTGGGCGGGGGTTCGTTCTCCCGGGCGGTAAAACGGCATCTCTCCTCCGGGCTCCATGTATACATGACCGCAGCGGCCGCCTGCAGCATCCGCAACAACCTCGCGGACGTCGCCGCATTGGGGATTGAGGTACGCGAGAAACCGCCGCCGGGTTTCAGCGGCGCCGTTCTCGAGGCCGACGAAATCGACCTGGGCCCCCTGCGGAGAACGCTGGAGGCCGTGGGGGAGGACATGGATGGGGTCGCGGCCGCGGCAGTAGCGGTGCAGGATCACGGAGCATACCGGAGCGGCGAGAGCAACCGTAAGACACGGCTCTCCCTCATGCGCGGCAGGCTCGGCGAGAATCCCGATCCCCTGGCCCTCTCCTACTTGGCGGACGAGGTCCCGGGGATATTTCCCCGCATGATCTCGGCGGCAAGCCGCGTGCGCGAGCAGCTTCCCTGCGAACATATCATGTTGATGGATACCGCTCCGGCCGCCGTCGCCGGTTGCCTGGCGGACCCGCGGGTGGTGGAGAAGGCCGGCGGCAACCTGCTCCTGATAAACGCGGGCAACGGACACACCCTCGCATGCCTCACGCAGGGTGGAAACGTCGCCGCACTGCTGGAACATCACACCAAGCGCCTGCAGCCCATCCCCTTCGCCTCCTACCTCGAGGATTTCTGCCGCGGCAAAGCGCGGGACGGCGACGAATACATGGCCTCGGGGCACGGCCTCTTCTATATCGGCGACCCGCCGGGGATGGAGGAGCTGGACATGATCGCGATAACCGGACCCAACCGCGAGCTCCTGGAGGGCAGCGGATTGCCGGTATACTATCCCTCACCGGGCGGCGACATGATGATGACCGGACCCATGGGCCTGGTCAAATCCCTGCTCATGCGCCTTGGGTATACCTAGGTGATCGCGCCGGGCCTCCATCTCCGCATGCACCGCCTTTAGCCCGGGTCACACCACGTACGCGGCCCACGCAACGGGAAATGCCGTTTAGGCTTCACCGCCCTCAAGCCGAGTTGAAAAAGAGTATGGCGGAAGATATCGCGGAGTCAAGGCTGCACCGGCTCGGTAGGAGAACAAAGCCCATGGGCCTGTGGGATGGGATCTTCACCTCGAAAGCGAGGGAGTATACCCTTGTCATCCTGTTCTTTCTCCTACTTGCGGTTATCTTCACCTGGCCCCTGATCCTGCATATCCATGACGGCGTGATCGGGGGGCATGGGGATCCTCTGCTCAATACCTGGATCGTCTCCTGGGATGCCAGGACCATCTTCACCAATCCCACCGGCCTCTTCCAGGGAAACATCCTCTACCCGGCAACGGATGTCCTGACCTACTCGGAACACATGTTCACCATCGGGCTCATGGCGGCGCCCGTCTATTACATATCCGGAAATCCCATACTCGCCTACAACACCATGGTCTTCCTGGGGCTCGTCCTCTCGTCTTTCGGTTGCTACCTGCTGATCAAGAAGCTCACCGGCAGCAGATGGGGGGCGCTGGTCGGAGGAGTATATTTCGGCCTGTGCCCGTACAAGATCAGCCAGCTGAACCACCTGCATATAGTCTTCTCCGCATTCCTGCCCTTCATGTTGCTGTACCTGTACGGTTACCTCGAGGAAGGCGGCATCAAGAACCTCGTCCTCTTTGGGGTCTTCTTCCTTCTCCAATCGCTGGCGAGCTGGCATTACCTGGTATACGGCTCCATACTGATCCTTCTCTTGTGGGTGTGGAAAGCCGCTTTCTCCCGTACCCGGGAAGAATGGATGAGGATAGCGGGCGCGGTGGCGATGACCTTGATCGCCGCGGCGCTGATGCTCCCTTTCGCCCTGCCTTACCTGCGCGTCCACGCACGCCTCCCCGATTTCGTACGCACCCTCGAGGAGAGTGCCAGGAACTCCGCCGCCCTGGCCGATTATCTCAACGTCCTGCCGCAGAGCGTTCTTTACCGCGCCGGATTTTCTCCTCTGCGCGTCGCCTTCATGGGATCGGAGACTATCCTCTTCCCGGGCCTCGTCATCCTCCTGCTTGCCGCCTGTGGTGTTTTTCTGCGCGGCCGCGGGGAGGACGAGTGTGCCTCTCCGTTGCTTGCCAGGCACGCCAGGGAGCCCTATCTCTTCCTGATCGTGACCGTGGTCGGTGTGCTGCTGAGTTTAGGACCGAAGATCGGCGGGATAAGCAATCCGCTGTATACCGTCCCCTATCATCTGGGCCTGTTCAAGCTGATCCGGTGGCCGCCGCGATTCTTCGTGCTGGTCTCCCTGGGCCTCGCCGTCCTCTCCGGATTCGGCGTGGCCAAGATCTCGCAGGGACTACAGGCGCTCAAACGCCCCCGTATATCCTTTCGCCTGGTGTGCGCCATACTGTTGCTGGCCATAGTGGTCGAAGCGGCCACTTTCAACTTCGAGGTTACCCCCGTGCCCGTCTACGACGAGGTGCCCGAGGTATATACATGGCTCAAGGACCAGGATGCGGTGGCGGCTATCGAGATACCGGCATCCTTCCCGGCGCCCAATCCGCAAGGGCTTTTCGTATACCTGAGCACCTATCACTGGAAGAGGATCGCGAACGGCTACAGCGGATACAACCCGCCGGTCCTCAAAGAGCTGTACGAGATCATGCCCTCGTTTCCTTCCGGCGACAGCGTGGACCTGTTGCGGGAATACGGCATAGACTTCGTTATCTGGCACCGGGAGCTCTTGCCCCCTCAGCAGGTCGCGGAATACGATGCGCGGCTGATGTCCCAACCCGGCCTATCCCTCGTGCGTGACTTCGGCGAAGAGGTCGTCTTCAGGGTCGATCCCGCCGGGGCAGGTAAGGATCCGTAGCGCCCTGCCTCAAGCCCGCCTTCCATGGCCGGGGTCGCCCTGCCGTCTCAACCCTTCCCGCCCAGCCTCTTCTTCAGCATGACCAGGGCGAGCAGGGCCAGCAGCGCCGGCTGGCCGTATTTAATAAAGGGGGTGAGTCCCGTCGAGAAGTGGGGGTGAAGGGTATAATCCTCTACCACCCCCATCTTGTCCAGCAGTATCGCGGATGTAGCCATCTTTCCGGAAACCACCGCCCCCTCCATCCCCGCGGAGTGTCCCGCCATGGTGTAGTCGCCGCACAGGTAGAGGTTGTCCAGGGGGGTGCGCTGGGTCGGGCGGTAACGGTCCATATGCGGGCGCTGGGCGAATATTCCCTGCCGCTCCCGCACCAGGCGCGACTTGAGTACCTGCGCGTCCCTCGCACCCGGCAGAAGCTTGCGGATATCCGCGAGGACCATCTCCATGATACGCTCGTCGCTCAAGGGCATGAGGTGGCCGCAGGGCGTGATGACCAGCTCGAGTACGGATCCCTCCTGAGGGAAGGCCTCCGGTACCACCTGGGTGAGATCGGCGAACCAGTTGAATACGGTACCGATCCCGGTAGCGATGTTCCCGAGCTCCAGCACCTTGCGGTCGAACCACACCATGGCCGAGAGGGAGGGCGCTTCCTCGAAGCGCCACAGGTTGCGGAAGTACTGGTAACGGTAGACCTCCTCGGGAAGCACGCGGCGCAGCACCCCGTAGGGCAGGGCGGATACGAAAACGTCCGCGCGCATGTTGCGTCCCCTGGTAGGGGTGATGTTAAGAACCGCCTTTCCCTTTAAACCCATGGATTTGACCCCCACGCCGCTCACGATCTTGCCGCCGCGTTCGGTCACGTATTCTACCGCCTTGCGCACGTAGATCTCGCCCAGGCCTCCCCGGGCGAAACCGACCTTCACCGCCTCCCTCGTCGTGGTGAGATTGCGGATCCAGTAGGCTGCGGCCTTCGCCGATACCTCGTAGGGCTCCAGGAAGGTCAATCCGTTGACCATGGCGCGCAGCAGATTGTCGATGAGGTGCTGGGAGACGCCGTAGCGATGCATGAAGTCCTCCACGGTTATGCGGTCGTAGGAGGCTACCGCGGCCTCGCTCATGGACAGGGCGCGCATCGCCGCCGGCCCGAAACGCAGCAGGTCCTTCTGGCCGATATGGTGAAACCTGGCTATGGACATGCCGTGCAGCGGCGCGGGCAGGTTTAAGGGCGTGAAATGGGCCGCGTCCCCATCGGCCTTGAAGTAGGTGAGCGTATCCGTCCAGCGGATGACGTCCGGTGCTCCCACCTTGGCGAAAAAATCGAGGATGTTCACGTAGTGCGGAAAGAACACGTGCAGGGCGTTGTCCATGGTGTCCCCATCCGCGTCCACCCAGGACATGGCCCGGCCGCCCAGTTCCTTCTCCACCTCCAGCAGAGTTACGTCGAAACCGTTGTCCACCAGGTGGACAGCCGCCGAAAGACCCGCGAGTCCCCCTCCCATGACCAGTGCGCGCACGGTTATTCCTCCTTTGCAGTCCGTATAGCCCCTCCCGGGCACCCATACATTTTAGCAGAACAACGCGATGGCGAAGTACCGTGGTTCACAAACGGGGTAGCTTTCGATCGCCTCTGCATCCACCTTGTTGCGTGTCTATCGCAGCGTTCCCCTCAATCGAGCTTGCCGCGCCGGCTTCGCCTCCCCGCAATACGTCTCGTCGCATTGCGACTCGACCGGTTCCGCTCCCACGGGCGCAATCGCACGGAGTACACCTCGTCTGCGCTCACCTCGGTCGCGCGCCCTGCGTCCCCGCTCAGGCACCCTCGTTACGTGACCGCATGTATGGAGTGGGACACTAAGCCGCAGGGGGCGGGGGCAGCTTGGGCCGGGGGCTCCTGACCCCGAAGACCAGCATGACGATGCCTCCCGCCAGTATCACCAGGGAGACGACGAGGAACACCACGCCTATGAGCACCACCACTCCCGAGGACTTGATGCCGAAAACCGTCTCCATCTCGATGCCCTCGGAGGCGTCGGCATTCATGGCCAGGATGGTATAATCCCCCTCCTCGATGTCGAACACGATCTCCTGGACGCCGGTGCCCTCGGCCTCCTCCAGCCAGAATGCCTGCATGCCCGGGGGCTCCGGCTGGGCCGTCCCGGACCGCCTGTCGTAGTCGAAGCTCGAGTTGAAGACCTCCACGCTGGTTATCTCGTCGTGCTTCACGCCGGAGAGGTATGTGTCCACATCCACGGCCTCAGCGATGCCGACGAAGACCGGCCGTAGGGGATCGTCGTTCTCCACTTCGATCTTGACCTTGTCCATGCCCAGCCAGTTCAAGGCCTCGGAGGCTCCCCTGTCTATCTCGATGGTGTCGGAAACGACGGCGTAGGTAGGGCTCTTGATGCGCATCGTTTCGGTAACATGAAAACCGCCGCTGTCCTTGTGATACTGGCTCGCCCAGATGACCCCGCCGCCCGCCGCCAGGCCGACGAGGGAGCCCAGGATAAACAGGATACCTAATATGATGAGTACGATCCTTCCAGCGCTCATTGCAACCTCCTGACCTTCTTCGCTCTCCCTGAGAACACGGCCGCCCGCAGCCCTCCTGCTCACTGCAGCCTTACTCTATCTTTCCCCAGCGGGCACGCTTTGTCCATATCGGGTAGAATCTAGCGCAGGACCGGTGAGCAAGGAGGAGATCATGCCCATCTACGTCTTCGAGGGGAGAGAGCCCCGCATATCGCCGACCGCCTACGTCGACCCGTCCGCGGTCATCATCGGCAAGGTATACGTGGGAGACGGTTGCTACGTCGGCCCCGGGGCGGTGATGCGCGGTGACTGGGGCGCGGTGATAATGATGGAGGGCTCGAACCTGCAGGACAACGCGGTCATCCACGCCCGCCCCGAAGAGACCACCTATCTTGGCCCCAATTCCCACGTGGGGCACGGTGCCGTCCTGCACGGCTGCCGCCTGGTGGGACACGTGCTGGTGGGCATGAACGCGGTGATCAACGACGGCGCCATACTGGAGGAGGGCTGCATCGTGGCCTCGGGCGCGGTGGTCATGGCCGGGATGCATGTTCCCGCGCGCACCATGGTGGCGGGAGTCCCCGCGGTGGTCAAGGGCGAGGTGGACGAGATGAGGGATACCATGCTGTGGCTGGGACACCGCTTCTACCAGTCCCTGCCGCCGCGCTACCGCGAGAACTCGAGCGAGTTCTCCCTGGAGGAGGCCCAGCGCCTCTACGCAGAGGACCCCGATCCGGAGTAGGTCCTCCTCTCCTCCCAGCCTACGGCCGCCAGTCCCGCCAGGATCAGTGCCGTGCCTCCCAGCAGGGCGGCATTCACCGTTTCACCCAGGATAAGCCATCCCCAGAAGAGGGCGATGGGCGCGATGAGGTAGATGTAGAACGCGGCCTGGGAGGCTTCCAGTCCCTCCAGCCCCTTTGAGTAGAGGAAATACCCCAGCACCGTGCAGCCAAGGCTGAGGAAGATCATCCATCCCCAGCCGGCGCCGGACAGGGACCTCAGTTCCGTAAGGCAGTCGCCGTACAGCAATCCCAGCGGCAGCAGGGCCGCCGTGCCCAGGAAGATGGCGTAAGCGGTGATAAAAGTGGCTCCGTGCTCCTCCGCAAGTGGTTTCAGGATGACCGTATACACCGCCCAGGAAAAGGCGGCCAGGAGGATGAACAGTATCCCCTGCACCCTGCCCGTCCCCAGTTCCTCCCCGGGACCGAATACCGCTATCACCGCCACCCCGCCCATGGCTAGGGCGATGCCGGTCGCTTTCCACGCCCCCAGGCTCTCGTAGAGGATGAGGCGGGAGAGCACCGCCGCGAATAT
>QZKE01000074.1 GCA_003598015.1 Actinomycetota bacterium
GGACTTATGCCTGAAAGAATCAAGAGGAGCGAGGGATAAGGAAGTAAGTTGTCACTCAGAATCCCCATGTAATGATACTGGGCATATGGCTCAGGCATAAGTCCAGGGCCGACCCCTATGCCTGAATAGTGCTAGAATCGATAAACGGGCCGATGAGGGCAGGACGGATGGAGACGAAAAGCGGGCGGCCTCGGCGGTACCCGGGATCTTCACCACCGGCGTTGAGGAGGGATCGGGATTTGTTCGGCTTGTTCAACCGCATGGGAAAGATCGGAATAGGGTGCAGCATAGCTGGAGCCGCCGTTGGTACCCTGGCCGTCATGGCGGGGGTGATCGTGGGGGGAATCGCGGCCGGTCTGCCCGCATGGGCTATCGTCCTGATATGCATGTTCTTCTTGCTCTTCGACGTCGGGATAGCCGCGGTCTTTTTCCTTGTTTTCAGAGCGACGCTCGACCCCGAGGTGAAGCGCCGGGCCCTGCTGGAAAAAGGGGAGCCCGCCGAGGCCACCATACTGACGGTGACGGACACGGGGGTTACCGTCAACGAGATATACCCCGTGGTCAAGGTGCTGCTGGAAGTACGCCCGCAGGGACGACCGCCCTATCAAACGGAGACACAGATGCTTATCAACCGCATGGATATTCCGCAGATCCAGCCCGGCAGGGTCGTGCCCGTGAAGATCGATCCCCGGAGCCCGCGGCGTGTGGCCGTAGTGATGGAGGACGAAGCCGCGACCCCCTTGGACGCGCACGCTGCGGAGCAGATGCTTGTGAGCTCGGACCAGGTTAACGAGGCTTTGCGCCAGAGCGGCGCGCCCGCACAGGCCAGGATAATGCAGGCGCAGGCGCTGGGCATAGAAGTGAACGGACCCAACCCGGCCATGAGATTCGTCCTCGAGGTGTATCCCGCGAACCGGCCCGCCTTCCAGGCTGAGACCATCGCCGTCGTGGCCCAGGCATCGATCCCCAAGTATCAACCCGATAAGATGGTCTTCGTGAAGTTCGATCCCAACGATACGTCCAGGGTGGCCATCGACCACGCTTGACCCCACCGGGCTGCCGCATTGCCATAATGCGTATACAGGTATAACATGGAGCAGGTCGTGATACCGCCCGAACATAGGAGGAGATAATGAAAAGGGCTTTGATCTTGGTGTTCGTACTGGCCTTGGCGGCTGCCACCATCGCGTTTGCCGGATGCGGAGACGGCGGGGGTAGTTCCACCACGCCCGAGCAGGTGGTGGAGGAGTTCCTGGCCGCAGCTATGGAGGGAGACGCCGGTGCCGCCTATGCCCTCATAACCGAGGAGAGCAAGAGCGGGATATCGGATGAAGAGGATCTCGTCTCGGGGTTCTCCGAGAGCATCAGCGGATACGAAGTAGGTAAGGCGACCATCTCCGGGGACAAGGCCATGGTCCCGGTCAGCTACCAGTTCATCGAGCTCGAAAGCGGGCTGGAATTCAACACCGTTCTCGTCCAGGAGAACGGAGCCTGGAAGATATCGATTGAAGACACCAACGCGGAGGCGCAGAAAGCCCTCGAGGAGATGATGCAGGAGCTCGAGACGGCGGAATAGCTCCTGAACCCGCACCACAGAATGTCAACAGCTACCCTTATTCACGGCTGATCCCCTGGCGGATCCGGACGTAATCCAGGAGAGAACGCATGGCCCGGGCCGAGCGCACGGCGGACGGGTATACGGGCACCCCGTTCTCGACCAAGCTGCGGATGGAGCTGCTGTGTGTGCCCAGGAAGGACATGACCACCAGGGGCTTGGCGTAAGCCGAGGAGACCGCGACCAACTCCCCCAGGAATGACTGATAACCCTGGTCCCAGGTATCCTCCATGGCCTGCAGGTCCGGAAAGCGCTTCTTCAGGTTGACCATGAAATCGGGCGCCCCGAAGATGCCGTAGATGAAGGCGCCGTCCACCTCGCCGGATTCGTACACCATCTCGAGCAGCTGCTTGAAGATGAAGATGTTGGTCTCGAAGGTGAGGTCGATGGGGTTGCCGGTGAAGGTCAGGGGCCCGGTCACCGCGTCCAGCCTCTCGCGCAGCCGCGCTGAAAAAGCGGGTGCCTCCAGTCCCGCCTTCTCCAGGTGATAGGCGAGAGAGGAGCCGGGGCCGCCCGAATTGGTGATCACGGCCATGCGCCTGCCCGCCGGCGGCGGCTGCATGGAGAGAATCCACAGGAGATCGAACATGTGGTCGAGGTCCTCGGCGCGTATGACCCCCGCCTGGCGGAAGAGGCCGTCATAGAGCTCGTCGGGGCCGGAGATGGCGCCGGTATGGGAGAGCGATGAGCGCGAACCCGCCTCCGTCCCCCCCACGTAGATCGCTACGATCGGCTTGACGCGCGCCGTCTCGCGCGCCGCGGTTATGAACTCCCGCGGGCGGCGGATGGTCTCCACGTACAGCCCGATACTCTTGACCTCCTCCACGTTCCGGAGATAGTCCAGGCAGTTCACCAGGTCCAGGTCCGCCTCGTTTCCCACGCTCAACGTCTGGCACATCCTGATGCCCTGCGCCCTCAGATAGGGGTTGATCATGGCGGTGTAGGCCCCCGACTGCGAGGCGAAAGCGATGCTCCCGCCCATGGGGGGCTCCACGATGGTGGTGGAGTTCAGGGAGCACAGGCTGTTCATGATCCCCACGCAGTTAGGCCCGAGGAAGCGGATGCCGTACCTTGCCGCCACATCCCTGATCCTCCGCTCGCGCTCTACGCCCAACTCACCCGGGACTTCCTTGAAACCGCCCGAGATGATGATGGCCCGGCGCACCCCCGCCTCGCCGCATTCCTCCAGCATCTCCGGCACTACCTCTGTGGGCAGGACGAGTTGCGCCAGGTCCACCGTCTCGCCCACCTCGGCGATGCTCCGGTAAGCCGGCAATCCCATGACCGTCTCCTCGCTGCGGTGGATGGGATACACCCGGCCCCTGTATCCGGTCTCCAGGATGTTGGCGAGCTGGATGGATCCCATCTTCATGGGGTTGTTGGATGCGCCGTATATGGCGATGGATGACGGGTTCATCAGCTGCTGCAACGGGTGCATGGATCCTCCCTTGCTTCAAGCGTCACAAAAGCACAGCGCTAGGCCATCGGCGGGAGCCCCCGCGGGGGCCTTTTCTTCCCTGCCCGGATTTCGTTTCAATCACCGCCGCCGAGTGCATCCTCCACCGCCTTGAGGGACACCTTCTTGCTCACCGAAGCACCGCTGGTTATATCCACCTCCAGGGATTGCGCGGAGATCACCTCGTCGAATATCTCCTGGACCTCCTGCTGCGTCTCCTCCGCCATCCTGCCGCTGTCGACCAGCCCGATGGCGACGACGCGGCCATCCTCCACGCTCACTTCGACCGCGGCCTTGACGTGGAATACGCTGTAGGATCCCTGGTAGGTGCCGTCGGGGAGCCGCGACATATCGACATCCTCTATGGTCAGGTCGTTGGCGGCCTTGTGGAAACGCCAGGCATAGAGGCCGCCCATCAGGCCCGCTGCTACGAGCAGGACGGCCAGTGCGATGGACATCCCGATGATGACCTTCCTCCTGGTACTCCTCTTAGGTGGCTGCCGCTCCGCCGCGGTCTCCGCCGGAGGGCTTTGCGTGGTATCCGGCTGCTCTTCCATGGTCATGCTCTCCATTCCGTCTTCGTTCCCGGACCTTACACGTATCCCATTATAACCGTACGGCCTTCCCGTCAGGCAAAGGGGTCGGCCCTGGACTTATGCCCGAGAAAGCCAGAGGGAGCATGCGAGAAGGGAGAAAGATGTTATCCATAAAACCCTTGCATGGATATTGGGCGTATAGCTCAGGCATAAGTCCAGGGCCGACCCCTTTGCCCTGAGAAAGCCAGAGGGAGCATACGAGAAGGGAGGAAGGTGTCATCCATAAAACCCTTGCATGGATATTGGGCGTATAGCTCAGGCATAAGTCCAGGGCCGACCCCTTTGCCTGAGCGGTATTTGGCGCTTGCGCCTTTGACCGCCGGTAAGTGGAAGCGCGCCTCCGGTTCCCCATAACTGGTAGAATGAGAGCATGCTGAAAGGCCTAAACAGGTTCTTGAAGACATGACGATACCTATCGATCGCTAGCCGCAGGCCCGATCACCGCGCACCTCGGAAAGGAGGAGACATGGAAGGTTACATCTGGGACTACAGGGATCCCTACGCCTGGATGCAGAAGGTCAGGGAGGGGCTGCCCCCGCTGATCATCTCCGTGGCCATAACCGGAGGCGTGCAGGGCAAGGAGATGAACGAGAACCTGCCCGAGACGCCGGAGGAACAGGCCGAGCAGACGAAGGAAGCCTACGAGGCCGGCGCCAGCATCGTGCACGTGCACGCCCGCAACCCCGAGGTGCAGTGGATGACCACCAGCAACCCGGAGGACTACCTGAAGGTGAACGCCCTCATCCGCGCCGCGTGCCCGGACATCATCATCAACAACACCACGGGCGGCGGGCCCGAGCTGAGCATGGAACAGCGCATGGCTTCCATCTACGCCAACCCCGAGCTGTGCTCCCTGAACCTGGGTCCCTTCGTGCTCAAGGTCCCCATGGCCGAGCGCGCCGAGCCTCTCCCCAGCCCGCGGCCGGCTATCCTCTTCGACCGTTGCCTCCCCTGCAGTTACAGCGACGTCGAGACCTTCGCCAGGACCATGAAGGAGAAGGGTATCAAGCCGGAGATGGAACTCTACCATCCCGGTATGTACTGGGTGGTCCAGGACCTGATCATGGAGGGATTGCTCGATCCCCCCTACGACATCCAGTACGTCATGGGCTTCCAGACCAGTTCGTTCCCCACCCCGGCCAACGTGCTGGCCCTGGTAAACGAGCTGCCGCCGCAGTCGCTGTTCTTCGTCATCGGGGTCGGGCACTACCAGCTCCCCATGAACGTAATGGCCATCATGCTCGGCGGCCACGTCAGGGTGGGCATGGAGGACAACTTGTACTATGCACGAGGGAGGAAATTCGCGAACAACGCGGAGGCCGTGGCGAGGATAGCGCGCATCGCCAGGGAGATGAACCGGGAGATCGCGACACCGGCGCAGGCAAGGGAGATGCTGGGGATCTCGCAGGAACCGTCGCAGTACTGATCCGCCGCGGGCTCAATAGGCAGCCAGTCCATCCCGATAATCTATGCAACACGCACCGGCACCCCCGGTGCGCAGCGCATGTCGCATACGATGCAAGAGAGGCTGGACATGATAAACGGAAGTACTGGCGGGAGAACGCTCTCACGCCTGCTGCGATTGGCCGCCTGCCTGCTCCTCATAGCCATGGTGTTGCCCCTGGCTTCCTGCGGCGACACGGAGCCCCCGCCCGCCTTCAGCGACGAACAGCAACAGACCATGCAGGCGATGGTGGAGGCTGCCATGACGCAGCAAGGCGTACCCGGGGCCGTTGTAGGGGTGTGGGTACCGGGCCAGGGCGAATGGATCGCAGCCCTGGGCGAGGCGGATATCGAGACGGGCAGGGCGATAGCCGGCGATGACAAGGCGCGCATCGCCAGCAATACCAAGACCTTTACCGCCACCCTGATCCTGCTGCTGGCCGACGAAGGCCTGCTCGACCTCGACGATCCCCTGCAGAAATACATCCAGGATGTGCCCTACGGGAACGAGATCACCATCCGGCAGCTCCTCAATATGACCGCGGGCATCTACAGCTTCTCCGAGGACGAGACCTTCCTCGAGGAATTCACGGCCGATCCCCTCATGGAGATGACACCGCAGGAGAGCCTGGATATCGCCCTCTCCCATCCCCCGGACTTTCCGCCCGGCCAGGGCTGGCATTACTCCGACACCAACTACGAGATCCTGGGCATCATCGTCGAGCAGGTCAGCGGCGCTACCATCGAGGAAGAGATGGAGCGGCGCATCATCGCGCCCCTGGGACTCACCAGCACCTCCTTCCCCACCACCCCGGATATGCCGGAAGGCCACGCCAGCGGTTACGTGCTCGGTGACGATGGACTGCTGGAGGACTACACGCGGGTAAGTCCCTCCGTCCCCTGGGCGGGCGGAGCCATGATCTCGAACCTGGAGGATCTCAGGGTATGGGCGAAGGCGCTGGCCACGGGCGAACTCCTGAGTGACGAGATGCATCGCGAACAGCTCGACTGGGTCGACATACCGGAACTGGAGAACGTGGAAGGCAAGTACGGCTTGGGGATCATGAGCCTGGAAGGATTCCAGGGCCATAACGGCGCCATCTTCGGGTACAACAGCACGGTCATGTATCTTCCCGAAGCCGATGCCACCATCGTGGCCATCGCTAACAAGTCGACCAACTCATCCCAGGAGTCGATGCTCATCTTCATCGGCCTGGCCAAGCTGCTTTTTCCCGAACGGTTCCCCGCCCTGTGATGATCGAGGAGGGAAGGCTTGAGGCACGAACGCGACGGGCAAGGCGGCATGAGCACGGTGGATACATCCGCTACATGGACGCGGTACCTCGTCTCTCGAGATGGCATGATTCTTCCGGCGTATCGCCCGCGGCGGCAACTCTCGAGGTGAGGCCGACATGGAGAACCCGCGCTTGTACGGCAAGGCCCCCTACGACGTAGCCGTGGTGCACGGCGGTCCCGGCGCCCCCGGGGAGATGGCACCCGTCGCCCGCGAACTCTCTTCCTCGCGCGGAATCCTGGAGCCTCTACAGACCGAGGCGAGCCTGGCGGGCCAGGTGGCGGAGCTCAAGGCGCTGCTGGAGGCCGAGGGCACGCAGCCCCTCATCCTCATCGGCTACTCCTGGGGAGCTATCCTCTCTTTCATCTTAACGGCGGAGAATCCGGGGCTGGTGAACAAGCTGATTATGGTGTGCAGCGGCGTCTTCTCGGACGCATACGTGGAGAGGATCAAGAGGAACCGCCTGAGCCGCCTCTCGGAGAGGGAGAGGGTGCGCATGGACGAACTGCTGGAGATCTTTAACGATCCCACAACCGCCGATAAGGATACGCCCTTCGCCGAGCTCGGGGGGATCATCGCCCGGGCGGATGCCTATGACCCGCTGCCCCACGCCAACGACGTCATCGCGTTCCAGCACGGGATATTCGAAGCGGTATGGAAGGACGCGGAGGGGCTGCGCGGCGATGGCGGGCTCCTGGAGATGGGCGGGCGCATCACCTGCCCCGTGGTGGCCATACACGGAGACTTCGACCCCCATCCCTGGGAAGGCATCAGCGCGCCCCTCACGGAAATACTCCCCGATTTCAAGCTGGTTCTGCTGGAGAGATGCGGGCACCATCCCTGGTACGAAAAACACGCCAGGGATGCGTTCTATAAGGTGCTGAAGAAGGAATTGCTATAACTGGAGGTGGCCTGAATGAGAACTGTACGCTCGGTTTCCTTTGTCATCGCCCTGCTGTTGATCGTGGCCGGCCTGGCCCTGGCCTCGTGCGGAGGCGGGACCCAGGAGAGCGGGAGCAAGGTCGGGGACATGGACGCCTTACAGGCCGCCCTGGAGGCGGACGGTTTCACGGTGCAGGAAGGAAAGCTGGAGACCTTCGACGTCATCGCCATGTACGACGCCGGCCTGGTCCCCAGCTGTTATGGCAACAACGCTCAGGCCCCCTACATGTGTTACAAGCTCCCCAAGGCCCCTGGCCAGACCACCAACAACACGATATCTGACGCGCCTATCAATCCCGATAACCAGGGTCTGTGGGCGGACTACCGCCTGCGCCCCGACGAGGCCATCGTCTTCGTCGGCAAGACGCCGCCCGAGTGCAGCTACTTCAGCTACCGCAGCTACCTCGCGGTGAGATACTACCCCGAGGAAGGCCAGGCCAGGCGGGTCTTCGGCAGCCTGGGCGATGCGGCGAACATGCTGACCGTCAGCAGCGAGGGAACGCCCGGCGGGGCGGGGGGCGAAGCGTTCGAGAAATACACCGTGTTCATCACCACCGCGGACAAGGGGATAGACCAGAGGGTGCGAGATGCGCTCGCGGCGGCGGGATTCTCCATGAACATCGTGAACACCGACGTCATCCCCTCCGGCCTGGTGAAGATGGGCCTGGACGCGGAGGACGACACCTTCACCTTCCTCCACCGCCTGGCCTTCTTCGCGGACGAGCAGGCGGGCGAGGATTACATGGGAAGCGCACAGGGTACCGTATTCCGCCTCACCCCCGATGACGACACACAGCTCGACCCCTTCGACGTGCCGGAGCTGCGGGTGCGCGGCACCGGCGATACGTCGGAGTTGGACCTCATGGGAGCCCTGGAGGAGCTGCGCCAGGCTATCCTTACGGAATACAGCGACCTGCAGGCGACGGATCTCAAGACGGATATATGGTGCCTGCAGGGCTACGACGCCATCCAGGAGAAGACCGACGCGCTGGGCGACAACAACGATACCGTCTATTTCCGCAGCGAGCAGTTCACCCTGGGCGACGACCCCCAGGAGTTCCTCATCGTATACGGCGTGAACCATACCGCTATGGGCAAATCTACCTACAACAACTTCAGCATCTACGGCGCTGAGGTCATGAACGGCATAGCCGGCAGTGATAACTCTGCGCTGGCGGGTTCCGCCAAGGAATACCTGCCGGATAATCCCGCCGCCCAGTATCTCTACGTATGCAAGGTGGCGCGCGATGCGGGCGGGAATCCCGACGTCGTGGTGGTTCCCACGGGACCCGGCGCTTACGGCATACCCCTGGACGAGCAGATCTTCCTCGGTTACCGCGCTTATATCGAGCAGGCGACGAAGACCGGGCCGTTCTGGTTCGAGCTCCTTTACGACCGGGCCATCAAGTTCACCCCGTAGTAAGAGGATAACCAGGTACGAGGAGAAGAAGGTGGGGCAGGAAGAGGTGTGTATCATGAAAAAGGCTGCCGTTCTCGCTCTCGTTTTCGTCTTGGCGGCCGCTTGTGCTCTCTGCGTAACGGCATGTGGTGAAGACGGGGACGATGGTAACGGCGAGACCCAGTCCTTCGACCCGGCGCTGCAGCAGCAGCTGCAGGACACGCTGGAAAAGATAATGGTGGATAACGGCATCCCCGGCGCCATGGTCTACGTGGAGGTCCCCGGCGAGGGGAAATGGGAGGCCGCACTGGGCTTGTCGGATGTCGAGGCCGAACGGGCCATGGACCTTGCAGACAGCTACCGTGTCGGCAGCATCACCAAGACCTTCGTGGCCACCATCATCCTGCAGCTGGTGGAGGAGGGCTTGCTCTCCCTGGACGACACCCTCGCTTCCCTGGCCGTGGAGCCCGCCGTACCCGCTGGGGACGAGATAACCTTGCGCATGCTCCTCAACCATACCAGCGGACTCTTCGAGTACACATCCGACGAAAGCTTCCAGGCGATGCAGCAGGAGGATCCACTGCGCAAGTGGGCCCCTGGCGAGCTGGTCGCCTTCGCGGCGGACAACGAACCCTACTTTGCCCCTGGAGAGGGATGGCAGTATTCCAACACCAACTTCATCCTGCAGGGGATCATCATCGAGCAGCTGACCGGCAACCAGCTCGCGGACGAGATCGCATCGCGCATCACCGGCCCATTGGAGCTATCCCGGACATTCCTGCCCTCTCAGCCGGAGATGAGCGGGGAGCACAGCCACGGCTACCTTTACGCCCGTGACCTGGGAGACGCAGAGGGCGGCGGCGGGGACGAGTTCACCGACGTCACCAACACCTTCGACCCCTCCTGGGCATGGGCTGCTGGTGCCATGGTCTCCGACCTCGCCGACCTCAAGATATGGGTCAAAGCCCTGGCCGAGGGAGACCTGCTCAGCGACGGGTTGCAGCAGCAGAGGCTCACCACCGTCGAAGCATGGCAGGGCAGCGACTACGGCCTGGGGATCGCCGAGTACGCGGGTTTCTGGGGTCATCCAGGGGACCTCCCCGGCTTCTCCAGTGCCATGATGTACAACCCCGGCAGTGGCGCCATCATCATCCTTACCCTGAACAAGAACCCCAACGAAACCGGCTTCGCCGCCTACGCCACCTTCACGGAATTCGTGGAGATACTCTTTCCCACCCCGAACGAGGAAAGCGAATAGGGCGGGCTGCGTAACGCCGTATCGCCTCGAGCCTCGGGGTCCAGGCCTCGAGCCAGGCTTGACCCCGAGGCTTGACTAACTCATCATCCTTTCCCCACAATTCTTGCAGAAGAACCTATCTTACGCATGACCCGTCACTAGGAGGTGCGCGCATGAAGACCCTGGTAGCCTACTTCAGCCAGACCGGACAGACGAAGAAGGTCGCCGACGCCATCTACGAGAGCATCGAGGGCGACAAGGAACTGAAGGAATTCAGCGAGGTTGAGAGCCTGGAAGGTTACGACCTCTCCTTCATCGGCTTCCCCATCATCGCCTTCGGCCCCGCCGCGCAGGGGAAGGAGTTCCTGGAGCAGAAGGCCGCCGGCAAGAAGGTGGCGCTGTTCATCACCCACGCCGCCCCCGAGGACCAGGAGGGCATCGGCGCATGGCTAGACAAGTGCAAGGAAGCGGCAGCCGGCGCGGAGCTGGTGGGCTTCTTCGACTGCCAGGGGGAACTTTCCGAGCAGATCGCCGAGTTCCTCATGAAGAACGAAGACCCTACCATGAGGTCCTTCGGGGAGCGCCGCCCGGAGACCATCGGCCAGCCCGACGAGTCGCGCCTGCAGCGCGCCCGGGACTTTGCGAAAGAGGTCATGGGCAAGGTCTAGCGGCCGTAGCCGGTCGAGCAGGTGCCTCCCGTGCGGTCGGACCAGTAAGTGGCGCGCTCGCAGCAGATGGGCTCGCCGGAAACCACCCGCAGCGACAGCGACCCGTCGTAGCAGTCGTCCACCTTCATGGTGGAGCGGGTATGGGCGGGCACGTCTATCCTGCCTATCTCCTTTTCGCCCCCGTCGCCCATGGCGTAAACCGTAGCCGTGGTACCCGTATCGCCGGGATTGTACAGCAGCAGCCAGGTGTCGAAGCCATAAGCGGTGCAACCCTCGGGAAGGAAGGATTCGCTGGATGCCGCAGTGAGGCCGTGGCACTCGTGCCCGGCCCTTCCCCCCGGCACCGCCCAGTACATGGAGCGCGAGGCCACTATGGGCACGTCCGACACGACGTGCATGGAGAGGTCGCGTCCCGGCAGCATGTCGTTGAGGTGGAGGGTGGTGCGGCTGCGGGAGGCCATCACCACTTCTACCGGCTCCAATTCGCTGCCCAGGGAATCCACGTTCACCGTCACCCTGGCCTCGCCCGGCTGGGGGTTGAAAAGCAGCAGCCAGGTATCGAAACCGGAATGCGTGGCGCCCTCGGCCAGGTACCACTCGCGCTCGGGGGCCTTCGCCCCCAGCGAACAGGTGCCGGAACGGCGCCCCGGACCATACATGGAGACCTCGGCCACCACGGGGTCCTGCGCGCTCAGGAGGGTGGAGACGTTGGCGGCGGAAACCCAGTCGTTGACCTTGACGTTGGTACGGGAGAGCGCGGGCACCGCCACCTCTCCCCCGTATTCCTGACCGCTCTCGGTGAGGAAACGGATGTCGGCCAGGGTGTCCGATTTCCCGGGATTGAGTATGGTTATCCAGGTCTCGAACCCGAAGTCGGTGCACCCCTCGGCAAGGTACCACGCGCTGGAACCCGCGGCGGTCCCGGTAGCGGTATGGCCTTCCACCCTATCGTTCCAGTACATGGCGCGCTCGACGAACACCGGCTGGTCGGAGCCCACCCGGACCCCTGAACTCTTGGCCCAGATGGTGGCGCTGGCGTTCATGGTCAGGCGCGAGTGCGCGGGCACGGTCACCGGATCGGCGTTGCGGGGGCCGTCCTCGGTGTAATAGGAGACGCTCACCCGGGCGGGGGCGTCGTTGGGGTTGGCCACCAGCACCCAGGTCTCGAAGCCGTAATCGGTGCACCCCTCGGCCAGCAGGCTCTCGAAGGGCATATCGGGGGGGGCGTCCGCCGTCGTGCCCTTGTACACGTTCATCATGGCCTCGTCCATGGTCGTCTGCTTGCCTCCTCCCAGCAGCACGTTGCGGCTGGAGGTCAGCATCTGGTTGAACTGGTTGGCGGCGTTTGGATCGTGCTCGGAGCTGCCGGATACCGGCATGAGTACGTACTTTCCACAGTAGTAGTCCAGGGCCACGGGGTCCCTGCTGGCCAGGAGGCGGTCCACCCTCACCGCGCTCTCGTAGGGAGAGTTGGGCCCGCCCGCGGGACACACCCAGATAGCGTCCGAGATATTGAGGTCGGGGTAGCGGGCCACGAGCATGAGTTTCGCCAGGATACCCTCGCTGACCATGGGGGCGTGGGGGGGATTCTGCGTCCCCTGATAGAGGTCCTGCACTCCCATGAAATGCTTCAGGGCGTTGGTGACCCCCGGGCCGCCATGGTCCTTGAGCACGGGCACGTTGATGAGCTTCACCCGCCCGTTGTCATAGCCGGCGCCCGTCCACTGCCCGTGGCGCAGGGAGATCTGCGTGCCGTACACGGTGGTGAACTTGGGATACCCGAGCTGGATATCCGGCATGTACACGTAACCGTCCCGTGCGTCTCCCGCGTTGAACTCGTAGACGGCGAGGTTCTGTATGGCGGTCCAGTCGTAGACGGAGACGCGATGGCTCCCGGCGAACATAAGCGCCACGTCGTTGAAGGACTGGCCGCGGTCCTCGGCGTTGCAAGAGGCGGGATTCTGATTGTCCGGCCGGTTGTCCATGTAAGAGTCCCACTGCCCGTTCTCCACGATGACCACCTCGCCGGTGAATCCCTCCGGATGGTGCACGATGGCGTTCACCAGGCCCTTGATCACGTCGGTGTTGGTGCCGCCGCGGTAGCGCCATTCGCCGTTGACTTTGATGAGCACGATGTCGTTGGATGCGATGAGGCCGTCCGGGCCCGCCGCCTGGTAGGGCCCGCTGCTCTTGAAGAAGTCCAAGCCATTCCCGTCCATGACGTCGATGAGGGTGTCCACCCCCCGCTCCGAGTCCACGGGTATGTTCTCGGCCACGTAGATGTTCGAGGCGTCCGGGGCCGGGGAGCGCAGCTCGGGGAGGGTGAGCGCCGCCGCGGCGGCGCGCATCTCGGCCGTAACAGCCGGTCCACCCATCCCGCCAAAGAGGGAAAACGCGAGGAGGCCCGCCAGGAGCAGGAGGGCGGAGGTCTCCGCCATGCGCGCGAAGCGCGATGGCCTGGGCAGTGCTTTCCCGGCGGCCCTGGCATGCGCGGCACGGCCGAGGCGCACCGCGACCGGCATCACGCTGCCGCCGAAGAGGATGGTGGTGTTGGTCAATGCCGCCTGCTGGCAGGGGTAGGCGAGGCGCGAGGGCTTGCGTCCGGAGCGGACGAGCAGCCACACCAGGGAGGCGATGCCCAGGACATAGACATTGCCCATGAGGATCTTCTTCAGCGTGGGGATAACCAGTCTGTCCCTGCCCTTTGCGAAGCCGTGCCTGCCAGCGGCCGGCCGCTTGCTACAGGCCTGCCTATCGCAGGCTACTCTCTCCTCGCATCCCTCCGGTTCACGGCCGACGATGCGCATATCCCTCACCCTGCCTCGGTATTTCAAGAGTTCCGGCTACTTCTTATTAAGTATCGGAAACAAAGGCTTGCGGCTGAGTGTAAACAGTCATTGACTTCTCGCGGCCTATGGTCTTAGGAGCCCGGCAATGCGGCAAGGTCCCCCATCAGGAGGAGTCCCTGGCGTCACCTGCTCTCGGCTGCTGCGCCCGGATCGGGTCACTGCGAGGGGCCGCCGGCGCTGTGTTGATCCCCCAAGAGGGCTGACAGGGGGTGGCAATACACCAGGGATCCGTCCTTGAAGACAGCCGCCGGGTCCTGCAAGTACCGGACCGAGCGCAGGGGGTTATCGCCGGTGACCACCAGGTCCGCCCGTTTACCCTCCACGATGGAGCCCAGCTCACCATCCACCTCCAGGATGCGGGCATTGGTGATGGTGGCCGCCGCCAGTACGTCCGGTGCACTCATGCCCAGGGATTGCATGAGCTCCATCTCCAGCGCCAGCATCCCGGGATAGACCAGGGGTATGCCCCCGTCGTTTCCACACCCGATGGGGGCGCCCGCCCGGTACAGCCGGAGCAGGTTGTCTCCCCCGGTGACGGCAAGGCGCGTCATGTAATCCTGGTCGATGAAGCCCATGGAAAACAAGCGGGGCTTTTTCCTTTCCGCCAGTCCCTTATACCACCTGTATCCGAACAGGCTGCCCTCCATCATCCCCGGCTCGCAGAAACGGGGCACCAGGTCGGCGACGATCCTCTCGCGCAATTCATGATACGCGGCATGGCGCGAGCTGCCGGACTCGACGCCAGTACCGCAGGGCGACAGTAGGGCCATGGCCACCGAGAGGGTGGGAACGATGGTGTGCCCCCCGGCGAGGAAGGCTTCGATATCGGGATCGCTCAGATCATCGTCCCCGGGAAGGTGCTCCAGCGACTGCACCCCGCAGCGGACCGCCTGGCGAAAACCCTCCGCGTAGAGAGAGTGGCACGCGACCTTCTTCCCCAAAGCGCCGGCGCCTTCCAGCAGCCGGTCGAGTTCCTCGTCCCGGTAGGATCTCATCCCGGGATGTCTGGGATTGAGAGATATCCTGTCCAGCCCGATCTTGATGAAATCCGCGCTATATCTCCGCACCACCCTATCCAGCACGGCACCTATCTCCCCGATGTCCCGAAAGCGCGTAGCCCCGTCCATGCCGGCGTGAAGGGACAGCCAGTCCGGCAGCCTCACATAGTCGGGATAGCCTCGCAGGGGGGCGATGAAGTGGCCGCAGTGGACGATGCGAGGCCCGAGAAGATCCCCCCTGTCCACGTGCCCCTTCAGGTGCAGGAAAAGGGGTGGAAAGGGATTAGCCATATCCCTCACGGTGGTGACTCCGTGCGTGATACAGTCCTCCAGGTTGCGCTCCCATTGCCTTTTCAGGCAGAATAGGGTGGACTGGCTCCCACCCATGATACCCGGGCCGAAGAGGTGACAATGGGCGTTGATAAGCCCGGGGGTGACGTATCTTCCCTCCAGGTCGATGACGTGTCCGGAGGCGGGATCATCTACGACCTCGTCCGCCAGTATAGAGTGAACGCGTCCTTCCTTGACGCGCAGGGCACGGTTCTCGAGGACCCTCTTCCCGATGACGTCGACCAGGTTACATCGACGCAGGAGGAGGTCTTCTCCCTCCGCCGGTGCCCATATCAGGGCGGGTCTGCGCGGCGTGGTCTGGCGCAGCATCATCCAGGCATAGGCTGAGAGTGACGCCGCGAAAACGGGGCCTCCATACCGCAAGGCCCTGGCGGCCGTCCCTTTTTTCATCATTCCTTATCCCCCCTTGTCCTTCAGCTGGGTCTGCCGGAAGTACCCGAAACCACGGATAGGCGCGCGATGAGGGACTCCTTGCTGTATATAAAGAGCCGTCCGGTGGCCGGCACCGGACGGCCGCTTTTTCGAGAAGTTACGGCTCGACGATCTCCACCAGCGGCTCGCTGAGCTCCTCCTCGCTGAGCTCCTCTATTTCACCCGGCGGGCGGTACCTGATGGTCATCCTCAGCATGATGATATTGCCGGGCATGGCCGCGTCCCGGAACTGGACCCATACGCGCCGGCGTCCGCGGGGGCCTTCCTGCAGCCGCCAGGGGAGGGTGATGGTCTGGCCGTCCTCACAAGGCAGCCATTGCGCGCCCGTGAAATCCCACGTGTTGCATACCCGGAAGTCCATGAGGCCCGCTCCGTCATCGTGGGCTGCCAGGGTCAGTTCCACGTCGAGGTCCTCGGTGAAGCGGGCGCCCCCGTCTATCTCCGCCACGTCCACCACCGGGCGGCAGAGGTCGGTTCCGCCCACGCATACGCGAACCGGCAGCGTCGTTCCCCCGGCCACGTCGGTTTTCACGACCACCATGCGCTGGCTGGAATCGGTGTCGTACTGCTCCAGTATCTCCCCGTTCTGGACGGCGTAGTACTGGCCACCGGTCAGGCGCTTCATGGGGAACTCGATACGGCATCCGTAGAGGTTGAGCACCGCGCCGGGCTGGTTGAGGGTGTTCTTCACCTTGCAGGTGACATCGCTGTAGGTGCCGGTCGTGTTCAAGGGCAGGGCCTGGCTGAAAGTTCCCTCCCCGTTCACGATGGCCGGGCGGAGATACGCGGGATTGGAGGAGGCGTCCTGCTCCATCCACTGTAGGACCGGGCGGTTGGAGCGGTACTTCGTATAGTCGTTGACCGCTCCCGCCCCGATCTGCAGTCCCGACCACCCGGGGATGGACCACTTGCTGTCGGGGTCGCTGTCGGCGCCCGGGAAACCCCAGCTGGCGAGGTCCCCGCCCTCGACGGTGATAAGGCGGAATCCGCCGTAGTCCTCGGAGGTCCTGTCGATCAATAGCGACTTGCCATCCACGGGCGGCTCCGAGCCGCAGGTGTTTATGGAGACCACCTGGCCCGCATCATCCCCGTACGGCGCCCAGTCTATCCTGGTGATGGTGTCATCATGAGTATGGCCGGAGGCGATGAATTCCGCCTCGTACTTGCGCAGCAGGTACATCAGGGCCTGGGAGCCCTCTCCCTCCCCCGCCGGCATGTCCAGGAGTCCGAACTGCTGGGCGTTGTCGAAGCACCCGGGGGGTTGCCCTACCGGCTGCAGGGGATCGTGATGGATAAAGGCGCCTTTGAGGACCTTCCCCTCCGCTTCGGCCCGCGCCAGCTCCCCCTCTATGAAGGCGAGCTGTCCGGTGAAGCCGTCACCCCCCGGGTCGGGCCCCCAGGGCCAGGCCTGCCACTCCCAGGTGTCGCCTCCGCCCCTGATCTGGCCGTGCCACTTGTGGGGGAAGATCACCTTGAGGGGAATGAGGATGTTGTTGAGGTTGACGAGGAAACCGTTGCGGTCGTCGTAGTCCTTGGCGGCCTCCGGGTAGAGGCCGGTGACGATGGCCCAGACGATGGGGTTCGTGTTCTCGGGTACGAAGGGCTCCGGACCGTCGATGTCCGCCTTGTCCCAATCCATGCTGTTTACGGCGAGGAAAGTCATCTCCCCGTAGTCCCACGAATAATAGAGGGGTCCGAAGAGGTCCTGCCATATCTCCTGGCCGTCGTCGTGCGCCACCACGTGGCCGTCCCAGCACTGCCCGTCGTGGTTGCCGGGCACGCAGAAGACGGGCACGTTCAAGGCCAGGAGCTCGTCGTACCACCAGGTGTATTCGAAACGGTACTCCGTACCCAGCTCCCCGTTGACGTTACCCCACAGGGCGGTGTCCTTGGGATAGGTGCTGAAGTTCTTCTGGGTGAAGACGGCATCCCCGGTGAAGACCACGAAATCGGGATCCATGAGGTTGATGGCCTGCAGTTCCTCCTGCAGGTAGATGGCACCCTCGTTGGTCTTGCCGTCCTTGTCCAGGTCCATGGGGAAGCCGGGGAATCCGACGAAGGAGAGATCGATGCGTTTGGGAGTGCCGGGGCGCGGCTCCCGCAGCTCGTAGGAGTTGTAGTCGAGATTGAGGCCGTTCTTGATCTCGGGCCCGTAGACGTGGGTATCCGTGATCTGCACGATCTTCAGGTCGTCATCGAACTCCGATACCACCTGAAGCGCGTGGGGCTGCATGTCCTCCACGCGGAACTCGGTGGCGACATCGGGGGATACGCAGTGCACGTGCAGGTCGTAGAGGTCCAGGGGCAGGTTGGCCGGAACATCCACGGTGATGTGGTCCACCTCGAAACCGGCCTGCCCGAATACCTCCGGCCAGCGCGCGCTCGGGCCCCTGCTCACCGCCTCGACCTCGAGGATGCGCGTGTTGACCACGGTGTGCACGGGCTTGGCGTAGGTGCCGTAGGAGGGACCGCCGTACCTGTACCAGGAGGCGGGCGGGTCCTCGGAGGTGCCCGCGACGGAGCTGTCGTAGTTCTGCACGTTGGCCGCCACCGAGGTGGTGACCCATACCTCCCAGTCGGACGCGCCGTCCACCTGGTCCAGGGAAGGACGGGCTGACCCCGCAATGCTCTTGCGCCAGTCCCACTCGATGGTCAGCTCCGAATCCCTGGCCTGGATGGCCGGGTAACCGAAGGCGGGATAGATGAGCTGGTTGATCCTCTTGCCCATCTCGGGCAGAGACCCCGCGGGATTGAAATCCTGCGCCCGGGCCGTCCCGCCGGGCAGCGCCGGCAGGGCTCCCAGCGACAAGGCCAGGATACAGGCGAGTACGAACATCGCCTTGAAAATGGAACTAAAAGACGTAGCTGCGGGCCTGGAGCCCGCTCTCCCCCAAGAGCGCATCCCCCATCATCTCCTTTTCTTTGCCGGCAAACCTCCCTCAACCGTAGTCTGATTATACTATATATCGTATGGTATTGTGTTCGGCAGACACGGAGATACCGTCAGATCAGGGGCCTGACCTGACCCATCGGCTTCAAACCCGGGTGCCTTTCAGCGCAAGCCACATTCGTCCGATATTCAAGTAGTCACCCATGCGTGCGCAAAGATCATGGAATACGGGAGGCAAGGCATGAGGAAAAAAGCGGGTTTGTTTCTGGCCCTGGTATCAGTGGTGATATTATGCGCGAGCATCGGATGCGGGAGTGGAACAACGACCCTGCAAGCCTCCACCGCCGAGAGCCTGGCGGAGGAGGCGGCGGCGGAGATGGAGCAGGGCAACCTCACCAGCGCCGCCGACCTGTACCAGCAGGCGAGGGAGGCATACCAGGACGAGGGAGACGAGGCGGGCGCGCGGGAGTGCCTCAATCACATCCAGGACATGACCATGATCGAGTTAGCCTATCCCCTCTCCGAGGACGAATTGCGGGAGAAGCTCGAGGGATCTTTCCCGGACGTGCCGGAGGAAGAAAGGGAAAGCTGGGTGGCCTCGGGCGAACTGGAACATATAACCATCGACGGCGAGCCGCATTATTTCTACGACGTCGCCTCCAATATCAGGTTCAGGAACGTCGCACTGTTCCAGGACGACGCACAGCTCGTATCGCACTACGAAATGGGGTACGACGAGCTTACGGAGATCATGGACGAACCGCGTGGAGAACCCTGGCAGTCATACACCAGGCCCATCACCTACCGCGGAACCCACACCCTGGACGTCCCCAGGGACGTGCTCCCGGCCAGCGGCCTGCTCAAGATATGGTTCCCCATAGCCATCATCACCGGCCCCCAGCCGGCGGTCAGGGTTACCTCCATCACCCCCGATACCTACGTGGTTGGACCCCCGTCCATTGACGAGGACATCGGGGTGGTGTACATGGAGGTGCACCTGGAGGATCTCGGCGGCGACCTGAAGATCGACGTGCAGTTCGAATTCGAGCATTACGAGCAGCACTTCACCGTCGATCCCGGGAAAGTGGGCGCCTACGATACGGAGGGCGCCCTGTACCAGGAATATACCTCTTCCGGGGGGAACATCCTGGTCACCCCGGAGATCGCGGAGACCGCCCGCGAGGTGGTGGGCAACGAGGTCAACCCCTATCTGGCCGCCCAGAAGCTAAACGACTACGTCGTCGATAACATCACCTACAGTTTCATGCCCCACTCCGCCCTGTGGCCCCGGGGCGAGGCGGAGTCGGTCTACGTGCACGAGAACCGCCACGGAGACTGCGGGGCGCAGAGCATGTACTTCACATCCCTCTGCCGCGCGGTGGGCATCCCGGCCCGCACCACCGGGGGCTGGCAGCTCTTCACCGGCAAATTCTCCGGCCACTTCTGGGCGGAGTTCTTCCTGCCCAATTACGGCTGGGTGCCCGTCGATCCCACGGCGGCGGAGATCGCCGACTACATACCGGGCCTGAGCGACGCGGAAAGGCAGGACTTCAAGGACTTCTTCTTCGGCAACCAGGACCATCTCCGCTGCGTGGTGCAGAAGGATGCGGACGTGGCGCTGATACCCCCGGCCGCCGAGCCTGTCATGCTGGTTGCCGCCCTGCAGCAGCCGGCCTACAACTGCGACACCATGGAGGAGATCCCCGTCGCCGTGCTGGGAGACTACTGGAGCATGCAGGCCGAGGTGTTGAGCGATTAAAGCCCGGCTTCACCGCTCCCGCGGGGGATAGTTCATGGGCAGTGAATCCAGGATGGCTTCCAGCTGTTCGCTCGTCAGGTCCTCGATCATAGCTTCTCCTCTCCGTATCTCCTGCCGGCCTCGACTTATTTTATCCCCGGCCATGTGCATGGGGCAGGTGGCCTGGATCATGGCGCGCGTTGCTTTAATGGCCGGTATCTGATATGCTTGCCCCGCATACAGTTTTTTCTAGGTAGGTTCGTGACTTGTCCCGAGGAGACGGTATCCTCGGGATTTTTTAAAGGAGCAAAGGAGGTGAAGAGAGGATGAAGATATACGCAGGAAATTTGAGTTACTCGTTAAGTTCTGAGGACCTGTGGAAAACCTTCGAGGAGTACGGCAATGTGGAGTCGGCCGACGTGATCATGGATCGCAATACCAACAGGTCCAAGGGCTTTGGTTTTGTAGAAATGACCAACGATGCGGAAGCGAAAGCCGCCATTAGTGCATTGCACGGCAAGGATATGGACGGGCGTGCCCTTAACGTCAGTGAAGCCAGGCCGCGCAATACCGAGTCGCGTGGATCGTACCGCTACTAGGATTTTCCAAACGTGAATGTAACCCGGCGCCCTTCGTGGGCTGCCGGGTTATTGTATGTAAGTCCGACTGTCCGGCCCGACAGCCGCCCTGCAATGCGTTCTCTCGCCGGTACGGGCAGATGTGTGCTGAGGCCAGCGACCGGTCCACGCGTTTGTGCTCATAACCCAGATCCCCATATTGACCGCGGTACTCGATCTTCGAATGCGGTCCAGCGGCCGCCCTCGATAATTTCGAGGTTCTCGAGGCGCAGCGCCAGGGATGCGTCGGCGTAGTCCAGTGTCTTCGCGAGCACCCCCCTGAAGGCGACCGCCCCGGCAGACTCCGTTTCACCAGGTTCTCCGCTCGCCGCGACCGCCCGGGGCGGGCAGATGAAAAGGTAGCGCGATACGTACTGCAACTGCAGGGTGTACTCCACCTCCCCCATCTCCGCGGCCAGCCTTCCCAGCAGAGATTTCATGCCCGCCGGAAGTGGGGCTCTCGTCAGTATCCTCTGCCGCCTCGCCTTGCTCTTTTCCCCGTTTATACGTTGGACGACCCGCGGTTCGAGCCTCATGCCGCCCCTTCTCTTCACACACACACATATATATAGACAGGTCCTCTTTCACTTAGCGGGCACGAGCGGGAATGCCTGCAGGCGATGCGCTCCCCGGAGCGATCCCGCACGGCGCCGTTCTACCCGTCCCGCGATACACATTGATAGAATACGGGCGTCGAGGGCGCTCGGCCAAGTGGGACGATACGGGATCGAACCCGAAACATGCCCGCTGGAAGTCCTTGCATCCTAGCGGGAGGAATGCGAGAGGTGCACGGGCCGAGGCCGTCCTCAATCCCGCTCGCGTTCGATCGCCCGGCAGACATCCGCATCCATCTCCCCCAGGAAACCCTCCACCAGGCGTCCGCTCTGCGCGATGCGATCCTTGTCGATCTCGGAGTAGGTATCCCGGGGTGAGTGGTAATTATAATCCGGGACCCATTCGAGATAGAGGGTGGGGATACCCCGTTCCTCGAAGGGCATGTTGTCGCTCCACCAGGTCTCCCGTACCATGGTTACCTGTACGCCGCTGAGCCCGGCAAGCATCGCGAAGAGACAGGACAGCACGGGCGACGCTTTCATGGCGGCGTTGGCGTCCAGGGAGACGCCCACTCCCACCATGTCCAGGTTGATCATGCCGATGACTTCCCCCTCTATTTCCTCGAGATGCTCCCCCATGTATTCCGACCCGTAGCCCGCCTTGTCCTCGTCGTAGTACTCCGGGGTCTCCTCTGAGGCGAAGGCGGCGAAGAGCAGGGTGGGTACGTTATCAAGCTGGCGAAAGACCCGCGCCAGCTCGAGCACCACCCCCACTCCGCTGGCGTTGTCATTGGCACCCGGGCTGCCGGTACCACCCGCGGAGTCGTAATGAGCGCCTATTATCAGCACCCACTCGGGCTGCGTGCCCGTGTCCTCGACGTAGATGTTGCGGCTGATGTGGTCTCCGACCGAGGGGAAGGCCTGCTCGACGACGTCCTCGTAACCGCCGCCGGTAAAGGCCGCCTCGATGTAGGCCGCGGCCTCGGACTCCGCCCCGCTTCCGGCGGGCCGGGGCCCGATGCCCACCGACAGCTGTTCTATATGCTCCATGGCGCGGGATGCGTCGAAGGAAAGGGTGGCTGCCCGTGATGGATCCGTGAAGCTGCGCGAGGGATAGGCATCACCCGCATCCGGCGCGGTATAGGCGTCAACACCGGTATGGGGAGCAGGTCCGCAACCGCTCAGAGCCGGCATACCCGCCACAAGAGCGAGGACGAGAATCGCCGTGAACGCGGCAATCGACCGACGCCGTTTCATCGTTTCCCCTTTTTCAGGATCTCACGTATGGTCGCCATGCCAGGATTATATCTCACGACGTCACAAGGGTGGGTGGCTGGAAGCAGGTTGGTTTATTTACCCCCGTCACCACCAGGGTGTCCAACGGAACCGCGGGCACCGCGGCCTACCAGACCATGGCGGGAGCGGGGGTGGATGCGGTTAACGCCTCCACCCCCGAGATAATGATTCTTGCCCTGCTCCTGGGGGGTATCTACCTCATGCCCGAGCCAGCGATATCGCCGCAGGATAAATCCACCTGGGTGCAGCCGGGCCCAGAACACTACCGGAGGTCACGCAGCCCGCGGGCTTACCCTGTGTCGCCGCTGAAGTGGTCGTGCTTTATCGCCTCGCTCTCGATGGTTTCCGCGATGTGCTTCACGTTCAGATCGCAGATCTCGACCCTGTAATCCTTCAGGGCACGGGGGATGATGTGGTCCAGCTCGCTGTGCAGCAGCACTCCCAGGAGGCTCTTTCCCATATCGGCCGAGGTCCTCACCTCCCAATCCACCCACTTGTCCGCGTAGGTCGTCCTGCCGATCATCACCAGTACCATGGTAACCTCTTCCAGCAGGCCCTTCATCGCCACCTGCATGTCGGCCGCCTTGGGGCCGTCGAACGGCTCCCGGGCGGCGAAGCCATGGAACTCCAGTTCGGGATAGGCATCCTGCATGTGCTGCAGAAACACTTCCACCGCGCCCCTGTCTTCTTCTTCGAAACTCAAGAACACCTTCCACACCATAGCGGCAACCTCCTTACGAGAGTTATCGATCCGTGATTTGCCTGCCCTGCCCTCTACGCATGGTTTCGCCGCGCGCCGCGGTGATTCCTCCGCACGGTGTTGGCAGAAGTTTCCTCTCCGCTTCCTCCGGCCGCAACGGCATGTCCGCGCACGGCATCGAGGTGCTAGAATGGCGGATGGGCAGGTGGACGGGGGACGGCCGTTCGGGGAATGCTTTATGGACTTGCCGAGTTCGGGGACGAATATGCCGCGTACCGCGAGGGCGTGCCGATGTGGCTTCCCCGCCTCAAACCCTGGAAGGGCTGACGCGGCTCATGGTTCCCGCGCGGCGAGCGATTCCACGCGCTGCCGGGCCTTCTCGCAATACTCCCGCGATATGTCGATGCCCAGGTACCTCCTGTGCAGACGCCCGGCCACGGCGGGTGTGGTTCCCACTCCGCAGAAGGGGTCGAGTATCACGTCGTCCTGAAAGCTGAATAGCTTTATCACACGTTCCGCGAGTTCCTCGGGGAACATGGCGGGATGGCCATACTGCTCCATCTTTCTCTCGGGGGCGATGGACCATTTCGCCACGACCCATTTCTTGAACTCCTCGGCGCTGATATCGATGTTCTCGGCGCTGCCCTCTTTCTTCAGGCTCCCCTTGCAGAATATCTCCAGGAATTCCCAGGTATACTTGAGGTATGGGCTGCTGGGGCTCTTCCAGCTGCCCCAGGCGGTGTACTTGCAGTTGTAGTTGTTCTTCTCCCAGCAGATCTCGCCCTTCCAGATGAGCTTTCTGCGCATGAAGAAATCGCTGATGATGTGGTGGCTCGGTATGTAGTCAGAGTAAAGGGGCTGGATATCCACTATTATCCTGCCGCCGAACTTCAGCACCCTTATACACTCATCGAAGATCTCGAAAAGCATGTCGAAATAGCTGGGCCAGTCCACCCCATCGGGAGAGGATCGGTAATCGAGGCCGAAGTTGTAGGGGGGTGAGGTGAAGACGAGGTCTATACAGTTATCAGGCAGCTCTCTCAGCGCTTTCGCGCTATCCCCACAGATGATCCTGTCAGTGAATTCCAAGGGAAGCGGGTTATTCTCCCTGGAGAAAGAACCCTCCCTCGCGTAATAATAAGGCCCCCTGGCCTGCTCCTTTTTACGCCTCTGCTTGACCTTCCTCTCCTTGTTGTAGTCGACGAAGTCTCTCTTGCGGCCCTGTATGCCGTAGCTCCCTACACGCTCGATGCTCTCCGTCAACCGGCATGGCAACGGGGCCCCGCCCTCGAGGCCGTGCTTCCTCGCCAGTTCCTCGACGGTATCCGCGAACAGCTCCAGGTCGAGCGCCCTCAAGTGCACGAGCAGCCTGTCCTCCTCGCACTCCAGGATGATGTCGTCCCTGGAAAAAGCGCGTGAAAGATCTCGCAGCAGCTCGCGCTCCGCCCTGGTCAGGCCCGTCTCCAGCGCAATCTCCAGCGTTCTGTATGCCTTATCCGTCACTGAAAGCCTCCCGGCTCGCCACCACGTCCCCTGATGATTATAGGGTACGACGGCGACATCCCTTCGCACCCCGCGCGTAGAGCGGGGCGCGGGTCGTCACCCGCGGTTATAATGAACGCCAGACGTCGAGGACGCCGATGTGACAGGGGCGGTTCACTTCATGAGCGGCTACACCGGAGTTGGCGAAAACATCGTTTTCTGCGCGGTCGACGTGGAGACCACCGGCCTGTACATGGGCAGCAGGCTGGTGGAACTCGGCGCCGTGAGGTTCTCCCCACGGGGGGTGATAGACGAGTTCCACACCCTGGTCGACCCCATGGAGCCCATCCAGCAGGGGGCCATAGACATCCACGGCATCACCGACGAGATGGTGCGGGGTTGCCCCCGCCCGGCGGAGGTGGTGGAAGGCTTCGCCTCGTACCTGGGGGACGCCGTATTCATCGCCCACAACGCCAGGTTCGACGTGCGTATCATAGGGATGGAGCTCGCCCGCGCGGGCATCGAGCCTCCGCCGAACGCGGTGGTGGACACGGTGCTCCTGGCCAGGAGGGCCTTTCCGGGCATGCCCAATTATCGTCTCGGTACCGTCACCCGCCACCTGGGCATCAGGCAGGACTGCCATCACCGCGGGCTGCCCGACGCCCGCGCCGCCATGGAGATATTCCTCCGCTACCTGGACGGGGAGGAGGCCGTTCCGTGCCTGGAGGACACGCCGGGGTTTATCGGCGCCTTTTCACGTCTCGCGCCCAGGCTGGAGCTGGAGCTGAGCGGCACCGACGACGACCTGTATATCCTGGTAGAGAAGAAGGTGGTCGTGGAGATGACCTACGAGGGCGGCTCCTCTCCGGGGATCCCACGCATGATCACCCCGCTGCACGTATTCGGGCAGGGCGAGAACGGGTACCTGAGGGCGTACTGCCACCGCACGGGTATGGTGAAGACCTTCCGGCTCGACCGGGTCATCGAGCTCCGCCTGCCGTGACGGGAAGTGCAGACACGCCGGTCGCGAGCATATAATTGAGCTACTATGGAAAAGAGTGTTGAAGGGCAGTTCAAGACCCTGGTCAGATTATCCACCACGTTCTTCAAAGACCTGAAAATGGATACCGGCGCCTATACTTCCGCGAATCCCCTCAAGCGTTATGCCTTCTACCACAGGATGTCCAGTCTGCTGGAGATCTTCCCCCACGACCTCGACAAGAATTCCATCATCGTCGATTTCGGGGCGGGGCAGTGCATGTTCTCGATACTCCTGCTTTCACTGGGATACAGGAGGGTGATGAGCGTCGATGTCGACGAGGACAAACTGCGGCAGGGGCTCGCGCTGACGCGTTACTACAACCAGGTCCTGGGAACGGATTTCGCTCTCCAGACATACGGGGAGATGCCGGCCTGCGAGATAGACCTGGTATGCGCCATCGACGTCTTCGAGCATTTCTCGCCCGCGTATGCCAGGGAGGTCATTCGCTCCGCGAACGCACCGAGGTATCTCCTGAATCTTCCCAGCGAGAACTTCCTGTATAACCTGGGCACCGGATTTCACCGCGAACCGGGCCACCAGACGAGATATTACGAAGTCGTGGAGACGTTCAAGGACTGCGGGTTCGGCATCGTTGAGAAGTGCGGCTTCCTCGGTCTCTTCCACGCCTACCTGATGGAAAGGATCGGGTGAGGCAACAGCCGCTGTCAGCGGGTGTCCCAACCGGACCGCCCCTTCCTGACCTGCGCTCTCAGCTTGAGCGCCAGCCCGGCCAGGGCCAGGACCAGGACGGCGAGGAAGGTCAACAGGGTTATCAGGGAGCCCCACTTCGCCTGGCGCTGGGGGTAGAACTCCATCACCAGCGTGAAATCGAGGGGCGCGTCCGCGCCTCCTCCGTCCGTACTAGCGGATGGGGGCTCTCCCGGCAGCACATACCAGGCGTTGACCCCGCCGTCGATGCTGAAATGGACGCCCTGGCCGCCCTCATCTTCTCCTCGTGCTCCCACAACGTTGGAGATACGACCTTCCAGGCTTGCGTTCTTGCCGTCCTTTCCGGCCCGCAATCTCCAGCCCTCATCATATTGCTGGCTCATTACCAGCACGAACGGGTCGCTGCTCGAGCCCACCTGCACCGTCTTCTCCGTCGGCCTGGAATCCGTCACCTCGACGGAGGTCGATCCCGCGAAGCCGCCGTCCGCCGTTCTCACCAAGTAGTAGAGGCCCGGCCCCTCGGATACCCTGGAGAACTCCACGTGGTCATAGCGGGCGATATTATTGGTGCGGCCGTCGCTCTCATAACAGAAGAGGCTGAGGACGGCCGAGGTGGCCCCGAGCGGCACTTCCACCCGCTGCTGCAGGTGCTGCCACGAGGTCCCGGCGGCGGGCAGCCGGCCGCCCGTACTGGTCCCCGCCCCGTCGTCGAACTCCAGCAGGTACCCCGCCTCCGCGCCGTTGGGGCTCTGGTAATCGAAGGAGAGGTAATAATCGCCGCCTCCCTCCACCGGGAAGTCGACAAAGGTTCGCGCGATATGCCTGGTGGCCTCGAGCTGCAGCGCATAGCGGCCGGCGGTGGATTCCTCCCCGCTCAGGCTCATGTCCAGCTGCGGCCGCTCGTCGTAGGCGTAGCCGTCGAGCACCTCCTCCGTCCACAGGCCCTCCTCGAAGGAGCCGTTGGGGACGATGTTCACCCCGCTCGCTGCGGCGGGTTTGAATTCGAAAGCGAGCGACCCTCCGCGTGTCTCCAGCGGCAAGGGCACGAAACGGTCCCCGTATACGGCAAGATCCGGGCAGCCCGCGAAATCGATGGCTTCCAGCTCGACGTCGTCGTAACGGGTGACCATGGCGGTGGCGCCGTCGCTTTCGTAGCTATAGAGATAGAGGGTGGCTGTGCTGGCCCCCCGCGGAACCGTGACCCTGTGTTGATATCGCCGCCATGCTTCGGAGACGGTAAGCCAGCGGGCGCTTGCGGCGGTCTTCGCATCGTCGTCGAACTCGAGATAGTACCCCGCCTCCGCGCCGTTGGGGCTCTGGTAGTCGAAGGAGAGGGAATAGTCGCGGTTCCCCTCCACCGGGAAGTCGGTATAGGTCCCCGCAATATGCCTGGTGGCCTCGAGCTGCAGCGCATAGCGGCCGGCGGTGGATTCCTCCCCGCTCAGGCTCATGTCCAGCTGCGGCCGCTCGTCGTAGGCGTAACAATCGAGCACTTCCTCCGTCCACAGGCCCTCCTCGAAGGAGCCGTTGGGGATGAGGTTGCCCGGGGGCACCCGGTAGAGCAACAGGGTAGAGATGCGATCGATCCTGCCCAGGCTGACCTCTTCGTCCCTCCCCAGGTATATCCACGCCCCGTCCGCCTCCAGCCAGCAATCGTCTTCCGGGCCGACCTGCATGGTGCACAGGACTTCCCTGCCTCCCGCGGCTCCCGGCAGGGGCTGCCCGTTCAGGAAGAGCGCGCCGGGGTCGACCCTCCAGAAGGTGGCCGTGCCCCCCGCAAGGGAGCATCGCAGTTCCCCCCGGCTGCGGTCGGCGTAGAGGGACAAGGTCTCGCCCGTATCCGCCGGCGCCGTCTCCACCCCGGCGTCTCCACTGCTCCCGCCGGGAGCGGCAGCCCCCGCCAGCAGATCCTCGACGTCGATAGCGGCGAAGGGAACCTCGTCCGTGGTAAAGGGAAGGTCCCCGCCCCGGAGCGAGCTGGCCAGTGAGTATTGCGCATCGATGTCCCCCTCCGGGTCCAGGCGGCATATTCCATGCGCGGCGAAAACGGCGGGGTCGTATGCGCCGTTCACATATACCGCCAGGTCCTCCGTGCCTATATCGATGCGCTCGAGGTATTCCAGGCCGTCCAGCTGCTCGACGAAGAACTCCCGGTCGCCCCCATAGTGGATGAAGAAGTCGTCGTCGTTCCGCGCATCCTGCAAGGGGACGATAACGTACTTGATGGAGGAGCTGCTCAAAAGCTCCAGCGAGAAGGATTGCTCCAGGATAGCCACGATATTCTCCGGTATGGTGAGGTCTTCAAAGCCGCGTTCCTGCAGGTTCGACCATCCGCCCGCCAGGGCATCCACGCAACTGACAAAGGGGTGGCTTTCATCGCGGTATGCCCATCTCGAATAGGTAGGCACCCACAAGGTGCGGAAAAACTCGGGCTGGTCCAGGATAAAATCCCTCAGCACCACGTAGTCTTTGGGAATCTCCCGGCGGACGAAGATGGTGCCCGCGGACTGCGTGGCCACGGGGATGGCGTTCACGAGGAAGGGCAGGGCGATGAGTGCCGTCAGGATGAGCACGGCAGCCGGCTTCCACCCCCGCCTGCCCGCCCGCTGCAGCAGGTGCCCGACGAGGCAGCCGATGAGGACGGCATACGGGAGATAGATGAGAAAGGTGAACTTGCCCGGCTCGCGGAAGGCGTTGAATCCCGGAAAGTGGTCGTAAAGCCACTGGTAGGCGCCGGAGAAGGGCGGGAAGTAGAACTTGGTCAGGAATATCCCGAACAGGGCGACGAGCGCGAAGAAGAGCACGCGGCCGTCCTGGCGCAGCTTATTGAAGAGCAGGGTAGAAAACGCGAGCAAGGGTATGAGGAACCAGTAGATGGGGATGGGATGGACGGAGAACAACACCAGCTCCCCCCCCGACCATATGGGGTGGAAGATGGCGTAGGCGTTATGCAGCAGGTTGGTCGTCGGGCCTATCCCCCCGGTGAACAGATCCCTTCCCACGATAATGCCCTGCAATCCCTTCTCCAGGCCCCCCAGGTAATAGGGGACCAACCAGTAGGAGTTGAGCAGGATGGTCACCGCAACGGGCAGGAAGAAGAGGAAGGTATATTCGGGCAGTCGCTTCCTGCGCAGCCCCTCGTGCAGGCTGAAGAAATAGAACAGCAGCAGGGGCAGGAGGCAGACGTAGAATATCCTGAACTCGAGACAGCTGATGATGAACAGGGGCAGCGAGCAGGCGAGCGCCATCCATATCGAGGGCTTCTCCGAGAACAGAACGAAAAGATAGAGGGTCAGGGGGAACCAGGCGATGGCGGTGGCGATGGGGGCGTAAGCGGAGGAAGACACGATGAAGAAGGTGTTGAGGCTGAAGATGATGCTGCCCAGCAGGCCGCCCACCCTGCTGCCGGACAGCTTCTTGACCAGCAGGTAGCTCCCCAGGGAGCCCACGATCACCAGGGGCCAGAAGAAGATCACCCGCGAGATGAGGGCGTAGGAGAACCCGGCTTTGGCCAGCAGGCCCGAGAGGAGGGAATAGGAGTAGGCGGAGGGTATCCCGGTGATCCCCCCCAAGCCCATCGAGCTCCAGGTCTGAAAGGTCGTGACCTGGCTCAGCTGCTCCGTGAACTTGTAGAACATGTCCCCGTGGGTCAATATCCCGGTGTTGGTGAACCATACGTGATACACCGCGATATTGATGAGGATCGCGAGGTAGAGAACGGGGTCGGACCAGGTCCGCTCACTCTTCATGGTGCTCCCCGGAAGGTCGCATGGCTGCTTCGTACGCATCCTCGATGCCCCGCCTGCCGGCATACCTTCTCTCCCTGACCAGGCTCACCATCTGCACGGCCACCCCGATGGCCAGGAAGTAATACGCCCACGCCCCCGCCGTTTTCGCTCCGCTATAGCGGTCCACGGCCAGCAGGAGCGAGCATATGGCCAGGCAGACCATGAACAGGATTATGGATGTCCTGCTGTCCAGCTCCATGAGCAATAACACCAGGGCGAAGGTGACGAAGAAGGCGGCGGTGAGGTTGACCAGCAGGGCGAGGAGCAGGAAGGCGGCCGCACAGGCCAAGATGCGCACCGGGTGCTCCATCACGAAATCGTAGGCACCTGCGAAGAGAGAGCGCACGGGTCACACCGCCTTCACCGCATTACGCTCCGGCACAGGGCGAACAACCAGTACTTGAACCTGGCGGGCATGAACAGCATACTCGCTGCCTGGGCGGCGAAGTAGATCTTGTCCGCCCTGGTCATGGTATAGCCGTATTCGAACGCCGCCTTCAAGCGTACGTACAAGGTGAGGATCTCCGACTTCCTGATGTTGGAGTAGGATATGCCGGACGGATTAACCCTCATCTTGTGCAGGACATCGGGAAGGTTGCCGAAGGAGCCCAGCCTGCCGATGCGATAGTAGAAATCGATGTCCTCGGCGGGGAAAACCTCATCGCGATATCCCCCGATGGCTTGCGCCTCCTGCGTGCGATAGATGGTGGTGGGATGGCAGAAAGGGCTGTAGCGGAATATCTTGCGCCTGATCTCCACATCGCCGAGGTTGTATATCCTCCTGCATATGGTCTTCATATCCCGGTTGCATACCTCCATGGTCCCCCCGCTTATGACCACGTCAGGATGGCTCTCCATGAAAGCGACCTGCTTTGCGAAGCGATCGGGGTAGGAGTAGTCGTCGGCATCCATACGGCAGATATATTTGCCCCTGGCGCACTCGATACCCCTGTTCAGGGTGCACGGCAGCCCCAGATTGACCTCGTTTTCCATACAAACGATCCTGGGGTCCGACGCGGCGTAAGCATCGATGATTTCCCCGGTTCCGTCCGTGCTTCCATCGTTGATTATGATGAACTCGAAATCGCGGAAGGTCTGGCCGAGAATGCTCCGGATAGCTTCGCCTGCGTATCTCTCCGTGTTGTATGCGGGCATTACCACCGAGATCATCGGGTTGTTCATCTATACACAGGCCTTTCCCGCTCTGCAACGGGTATAGCGGCCGCAAGTACGCGCGCAGGCCCGCGTCCCGGTCGTCATCCCTATCGGGCAGAGCACTGCCCGGTGAGCATGCAGGAACGGAGGGAGGCAAGTGACCTCCAGGCGCGGACCACTATCCCGAGCTCCTCGTTTTTCCCAAGATAGCAGTATAATCCGCGTAAATGCAAACCAGGTCTCATCACGCCGTCACGGGGACGTGAGGGTTCTGCGTCTCAATTTCACGCTGACAGGCATTATGGAACGGATGGATGGCGCTGTTGCCGGATGCAAGACCCGACCCCGAAGACCGCGGGGCCGGCCCGCCTCTCTCGCACAGGAGCCGTACCTTTAAACGATCCTTAAAACCCGGTTAACATAACGATAATAATCACCGTCGATAATAACATCAGGAAGAGGAAGACACGGACCACGGGGGCGATGATGATGGGCGTAAAGCGAGGCGGGAAGAGCAGGCGCAACGGGGCGTGCAGGGCCGCTGCCCTGGCGCTGGCGGCGTTGATGTGCCTCTCCCTCCTTCCCCTGGCCGGCTGCGGCGGGGGGGAGGCGGCACCGGACGGCGAGAGCGTGGAAGGACAGGCTGAAGAAGAGCAGCAGATACTGCCCGAATACACCAATTACTGGTCACACACCGAGCTGCCGCAGATGACCAACCAGGAGCGGCGCGACCTGGCTGCCGACAACGCCGCCAGGGGCGAGGAGTTCGTGGAGGGCGTAAACGCCGCGGCTTGGGAGCTCTCGGACGCGCTGGAGGACTACATCCGCCGCTGGCTGGACGGAGAGGTTCCGGCGCAGCTGCCCGCGGGCCTGCTGCCCGAGTACATCGACACGGAGAAGACGAAGGATTGGACACTGGTGCGGCCCGACGAGGTCACGCCGGAGGAGCAATGGTACGTTATCCCCTCCCATCCCATCGACCCCGACTTCGAGGCGTGCTACATGCTGGGATCGGACGCGCACGTAACCTACGGGAAACTGGTCTTCGTCGCCCCCATCGGATGCGAGCTGCTCGTCGAGGGCGACTATCCCCACTGCCGCTACTTCTCCTACGAGATCCTGCCGCCCCTGGATCCCGAGCATCCGGCATCCGGCTGCATGGGGGAGACGCCGGAGGTGCCCATAGTCGACGTGGACATCGCGCCCGATCCCGGCAGCACCAACCCCTTCCTGGTGGGCGCCGACCGCAACGCCGCGGAGCGCCATTACCACCTCCGGTTCGGCCTGGAGTTAGGCAACGCCGTCGACCTCAACCCCCAGGCCATGCAGTCGCCCGAGTATCGCGCTCCGGGCAACAGCCGTACCGGCGGGCCCTTCGGTTTCGCCGGCGCCTGGGGGGATAACGTCTTCACCCCTTCGGTGTTGTGGATGCGCATCTACGCCCCGAACAAGGAGAGCGGCGTCCTGGGCGGGGTCTCGCTGCCCAGGGCGACGCTGCGGCTGGACACGGGCGAGGAGTTCTGGCTGCGCTGCGACTTCTCCCTGGCCGAGGAGCGCCAGACCACCCAGGTATCCGCCGGCTCCGACCTGCCCAAGGAGCCCTTCGCGGCCATCGGGCCCCAGTTGGGCTGGTTCAAGATCTTCGGCCTGGCCCAGAACCGCGCTGAAAGCGCCGGCTATTTCTACTCGCAGCCCTATGGCGATATACCGCCCAAGGCGGCCAACGCCCAGATCCGCCGCGACTTCCTGCTGCTCTTCGGTCGCGGCGAGGACGCCGACCCGCCCGGCAACTTCGAGGGCTCCTCCACCACCTGCAAGAACAACCATTACCTCAACCGCATGTTCCAACTGGGCCCCGGCAAGGTCTACGTCATCACCGGCAGGATGCCCACCTTCCCCGCGACCCGGGACGGCGAGGCGACGATGAGCGGCGGCGAGGTGCGCTACTGGTCCATCAACCAGTACGGGCGGGGCGAGGACGACCAGTACGAGACCGCCGTCAACTACAACTCCCTCATGGACGACGAGGTGGTGCTGAACGAGAACCGCGAGTACGTCATCGTCTACTCCACGGCGGAGAACCGGCCCGCTAACGCCACACCAGAGAACGGCGTGACCTGGGTGGACTGGGGGCCGCGCGCGCGGCAGACCCTCACCATCCGCTGGATGAGCGTCATGCCCGAATGGTATCTGCCCGGCTGCACCCCGGACGAATACAGCCTCCCCTGGGCCGAGGCGGCCAGGTCGGGAACCCGCTACGACGAGACCCTGGTGGGCCTGAACCAGCCGGGCGCCATGGGTCCCTATCACCCCGTCATCCATTACATGACCGTGGAGGAGTTCGAGGCCATGGGAGACGGGGGGCTGTCTCCCGGGGACATACCCGCGTGGGAGCGGGATACTTAGGTGTCCCCGTCCTGGTCCCCGTCGTCGCTCTGCATGGGTTCGCCGTCCCAGCAGATGTCGTAGAACTGGGCGGCCATGATATCGGTGCGCTTGTGTCTTCCCGTATGCAGAAAGTGCCGGTACGCGAGGATATGGCTGTAGGAGAGGAACTGGTACAGGGCCGGCACCATATCGTGCCACCTGAAATAGAGGTCCGGCAAGCTCACCAGCGCCTGGATATCCGAGGGTATCTCCTTCCAGTCGCGGATCATGTCCCGCACTATCGCGACATCGATCTGCTCCTCGTGGCCGGCCTCGAGAACCCGGGGGTCGCCGGGGTCCCTCTCCATCATGCCGCCGACGAACATCCGCGCGGACATCAGCGCGACCCCATCGGTGGGACGCGGGTTGCACTCCACCATGCACAGGCCGTCTTCATCCTTGAGGAAATCGAAGGAGATCTGGCCTTGAAAGCCGGTGGCCTCCACGAAGCGCTCTACGATGGCCAGGGTCTGCGGTTCGTCTACGGAGATGAACTGGATGCCGCCGGCGTGCTCCAGGGTCTTGGGGTGCTCGTAGGTGCAGTGCACCGCCACGCGGCCGTGGTGCGCCACGCTGAAGCTGCACAGGTCGGTGCCGTGCACGAACTCCTGCACCAGCCAGGGGTTCTGCGGAGTCGGATGGCAGTCTTCGATCTTCACCGCGTTCGCCAGGGGGCCGGTATTGGTGAGGAGTTCGACCCCGCCCCGCGAGAAAGAAGCCCGCGCGAAGTAGTGCTCGTACTCCCCGATCGCGTTCTCGAGGGCGCCCTCGTCCGTGACTATGGTAGTGGGGGGGATGCGGATGGAGAGGTTGTTACAGAGACGGATGAACGCCGCCTTGTTGTGGAAGCGGACCAGGGTTTCGAAGGGCGAGAGGAAGACCTCCGTCAATCCCCTGAACTCGTCGAGGTACCTGGCGATGTAGAACAACTCCTCGAACTGGGGAACGAGGAGGTCGATCTCTTTCTCCCTGATGATCTCCTTCAGGTCGGCGATGAACTCCGCGGTCCGGTAGCGAGGCGACGCGGTGATCATGTATTCGCTTACCGCCGCGGAGTGGCTCCCCGGCGCGGTGTGGAAGGTGTCCGTGGCGTAGACCCTATGCCCCTCCTCGCCGAACTTGCGGATCTCGTCCAGCGCGAACGGCATCCTGGAACTGGTGATAAGGACGTTCATCTATGTTCCTTTCCATGTCAGGGTGGTGACGAAATCCGCCGGACTTCAGTGCGCGACGGCCCTGCCCAGGGACTGGCCGTACTTGGCCTTCACCTCTATGCCCGCGGCGCTCATCTCGAGCAGGTCCTCGTCGAATGCGATCTTTCCCTGCGCGAACAACACGATTATGCTCGAGCCCCCGAAGGAGAAGAAGCCCTTCTCGTCCCCCTTCTTGTAGGGCTTGTGTGGCTGGAAGGTCTGGTTGATGGAGCCCACGGTGGTCGCGCCTATCTCGATGAAGAGAACCTCCCCGAAGACATCCGAATCCAGGGTGGTGATGGCGCGTTTGTCCTCGAGATAACGGAGGAGGTTCTCGTACATGGTATAGGGGTTCACGGGATAGAGATACCCGTTGATCAACCTGGGGTTGCCCGGAACGCAGTCAAAGGGAAAGTGGAAGCGGTGGTAATCGGTGGGGTCCAGCCTGATGACCACCATCGCTCCGTCGCGGTATCTCTTCGCGACGTCCGCGTCGCCGACCAGCTCATCCAGGTAATACTCGCTGTTCTTGATAATGATGGGCTTGTCGTCGGAGAAGCTCTGATAAACCGTGTACTTGGCGTCGCACGGCGTGACGGCGACGTCCTCGCCACCGGCTATGGGCCTCGCCTCCCGCTTGAGCTCTCTGGTGAAGAAGTCGTTGAAGCATTTGAAATCCTCTATATCGGCGGTGAATTCACTGGCATCGATATCATATTCCGCGATCATCTTCCCGATTCTTCTACGGCTGAACCCGGTCCTCTGCATCCACCCGTAGATGCGGGCGAACAGCTCCCTCTTGATGATGGAGATGATCCCCCTGTAAAGGATGGAATCCTCGCTGAGCATCAGCAGGGACCTGCCGCCGAAGACGTTCTCCACCTCCTCCTGCTTCCCGTCCCTCACGAAAATCCTTACCTGCTTCTTCTCCTGTTTCTTCTGCATGTGCGCTGCAACCTCCATCTTTCGCCGTCATGCCCGGAGCGCCCGGGACCCGCAGGCCCGCTTGCTCCCTTTTCCTTTAGGTTCTTCTCCGGGAAGTGTGGGTAGAGTATAGTGAGAAACATCGCCAGGCATAGGGGTCGGCCCTGGACTTATGCCTGAGCCATATGTCCAGCATATATGAATGGGGAGTTGAGTGACGCCACACTTCTTTCCTCCTGTTCCTCCTGGCTGTTTCAGGCATAAGTCCAGGGCCGACCCCTATGCCTGGCGCCCATCTTTCTCGGAGAAGAACCTTCTTTTATAACGGCCCGAAGGGGGTACTCACTTGAGGGCGGTCAGGGCTCGCTCCGCGGAGGGGAGGTCAACGATGCCGGGCAGCTCGCTTATCTTCACGCCATTCTCCTCCAGCACGCAAGCCGCGGCGCTGCCGCGCAGGGATTCCCGCGTGGCCAGGAAGTCCACGCCCTGCAGGGCCAGGAAGACCACGGTCTTCACCGCCCCGGCCCCCGGGTCCCCGGCGTAGGGGTTGACGGCCTCCTCGCGTGATAGTACCCTGTCGCCCTCAGCGTCCAGCTCCAGAAAGGCGAAGGACGCGGCTTCATCGAAGCGGCCGGGCACTGTGAGGCCGTCACCCAGCAGAGGAACCGCCCAGAGCGACCTCCCCTCTCCCTCCTTGACCAGCTCCACCCGCACGCGGTCAACTTTCTCTATCGCGTCTTCCACGGCCGACTTGATGCATCGCGAGAGTTCACCGGCCTCGCGCATATCGAAGGTCGAGGGCACGACGGATATGGTGATGAAGCGGTAGCTTCCCGAGTTGCGGCCCAGGACCTCGCGTACCTCCCTGACTCCCGGCGTCGCCAGCGCCGCCGACCTCGCCAGTTCCAGTATGTCCTTGTCCATCGAGACGTCCAGCAGCACCCTCAGCCCTTCCAGCCCGACCTGTACCCCGGTCCAGGCCAGGTAGAGCGCCACCACCAGTCCGGCTATGGCATCCATGTCCGGCACCCCGGCCGCCGCCAGGGCGACTCCAACCATCACCGCTATCCCCGATATCACGTCACCCCAGGAGCGTTCCGCGTCCGCCACCAGGCTGGGGGAGTTCTCCTCCATCCCCACCTTGCGCTTGTACCTCGCCACCCACAGGACCAGCGCCGTCGAAGCCGCCATGACCGCGATGACGAGCCAGGCCATCTCCAGCTTCTCGCCGCTCCGCACGATCTTGTCGATTGATTCGCGGACCAGTTCGTAAGCGGTGAAGAGTATCATGATACCGATGGCCACCGCGATGAGGTTCTCCAGCTTGTACAGGCCGGCCGGGAAGTTGCGCGTATGGCGCTCGGAGAGGCGCAACCCGGCGAAGACCGCCGCGGAGGCGAAGATATCCACGCTGGAGTCGATGCCCATGGCGATGATGGCCACGCTGCCCGATACGGCCCCGACGGAGAGCATCGCCGCGGCCATGGCGGCCGAGGCCAGGCTGGAGACGATGGCGGCTTTCTCCGTCCTGCGCATGCTACTCCCCCTCCACCTCTTCCACCGCCCCTTTTTCGGCGCACGAAGGCTTGCCTTTCAGGTAGTCGAGCAGCGCGTCCTCCGCCTCCGCGCGGCCCGTAACCCCGGGCAAGCGGAGCGCTTCCACTCCGTAGGCCTCGAGGACGTCGGCCGCCTCGCGTAAGTTCTCGCCGTCCCCGTCCCCTGCACCCCCGGAAAACGGCGCCGGTTCGCCGTCCTGCGGGGGCGCCTCCACCGCGGGGGCGCCCGCGGCCATGATCACGTCGACCCCCCGTCTGCCCAGCATCACGGCCAGCCGCACCTCCCGCCCCGGCTCATCCTCCGCGTAGGGGACATCCAGGTCCTGGCGGGAGACGACCCTTTCCCCGCCGGCGTCCACCACCACGACGGCAATCCGCTCCGCCCGCCAGGGACTGGGGGAGAGCGCTTCTCCGACGGCGGCCAGGGGCAGCGCGCATATCCACCGGCGCGAGGCCTCGGGAGAGAACTCCACCGTCACCTGGTCCACGTTCTCTATCTCCTCCCTTATCCTCTCCTCCAGCTCCTGCGAGATGGTCCTCGCCTCGCGCAGGTCGTAGGTCTCCAGCGACAGGGTGAGGTCGATGAAGCGGTAGCTGCCGGAGTTCCTGCCCTCCACCGCGAAGACCTCGCTCACCCGTCCGTCGCTTGCGGCGATAGCCTTCACCTTGTCCAGGATGCCCTTCTCCACCGAGGCGTCGAGGAGCACCTTGAGCCCGTCTACGGTTATGGTCAACCCGAACCAGGCCAGGAGCAGACCCACCAGCAGGGCGACGACGGCGCCCGTGTCGGGCAAGCCGGCCCCCTCCAGCCCGAGTCCCAGCGCCAGGAGCATGCAGGCGCACATGCCAGCCAGCGAATTGCGGGCCTCGGACTTGAGTGAGGGCGAGTTGTGCGCCTTCCCGACCCTCCACTTCTGCCAGGCCAGCACCCCGGCCACCACTCCGCATACCAGCAGCACCAGCAGGGGGATCCACATGTGCGCCAGGTCTTCGCTCTCCGGCCCTATCAGGCTCAAGGCCTCCTTCGCCGTCTCGTACGCGCCCAGCAGGACGAGCAATCCCACGACGACACTCACCAGGTTCTCCAGCTTGTAGAGGCCGAGGGGGAAGGCGGCGCTGCGGCGCCGTGATACCCTGAGACCGAGAAAGACCATGAAGCAGGTGATCGCCCTTGCGGCGATATGAATGCCCCCGGTTGTCAGGGTTACGCTCCTGGCCAGCCACAGGGAGGAGGCGAGCATCGCCAAGGACAGCAGCGCATATACCGCGGCGGCGATGATGACGGTCCTCTCGGTCCTCTGCATGTGGTCTCTCCCGGCTTGCCGCGCTCTGTGAAATCAAGCTTTCAGGGATTAACTCGGCTTTAATCCACTCCGGGTTGAAGGGCGAACCCGGGCCGGCCGTGCAGGCGACAACTCCCCCGGTCGGAAGACCACCAGGAAGCGCTCAACGCGCCGCTTGAGGACGCGGCGGATACCTACCCGGCCCGGGGCTCATGGCGGTGCCGGAGGGTTTGCGCACATCTGCCGTTTCGCGGCCATCCACACCGTATTATCCCCGGACGGGTTCGCGGGGTCGTTTTGCTTCGAGGCGCCGGAAGCCCGCCGGGGATGTGTTAAGATATCTGCGTCCGGCTTCACGGGGAGGAGGGTGCATGGCATACCATATTCCCATGCCTATCGATGTCTTCGCGGCCTTCGGCAGGAGCGACGGTCTGCGGCTGCTGCACCGGCCGCTGGGGCTGGTCATGCCGCACCTCATGGGCGTCATGAACCGCAGGATGATCTGCAGGGTGATACGGCTGGCGGGGAGGAGGATCGCCGCCCCCTCCTGCGGCTCGCCCGCCACGCAGCTCACCGGCACCAGCGTCAGGAGCAACCTCTGCGACGGCAGGGTCATGTTCGAGACCATCGCGAAGGCCGTGACCACCTGGAAGATGGACGGCGACTTCACCTTCTCCGACCTGACGGTTGAGCCGGAAGCCTGCGGGTGCGCCATCGAGATGCCGGAGAACTCCCTTCCCTACGTGCTCACCCACCCGGTGGGCCACGCGGAGGACCTGCGCGCGCTGCGGGTCCCCGATCCCCATGCGGACGGCAGGATGCCGGTCTTCGTGGAGTGCGTGCGCCTGCTCTCCAGGAGGTTCTCCCTCCTGACCATCGCCGGGGGCTCTGGCCCCTTCACCCTCGCGGGGGAGCTGATGGGCACGGAGAGAGCCGCCGTGGCGACCATCGACGATCCCGGCTTTCTCGCGGAAGTGCTGGAGTTCTGTCTGGAGGTCAACCTCCGCTACCTGAAGGCCCTGGGCGAGGCCGGCGCCGAGGTCATCCTGCTGGGAGAACCGACCGCGGCCATTCTCTCCCCGCCCTCCTTCCGGCGCTTCTCCGGTGCGTATATAAAGAGGCTGGTGGAGGAGGTGAAGCAGCCGCTCATCCTGCACATGTGTGGAAACGTCTCCCATCTCATCGAGGAGATGTGCGCAACCGGCGCCCTGGGGATAAGCCTGGACGGACCCACCGACCTGCGGGACGCGGCGGGGCGGGTGGCGCCGCACACGCTGGTGGTCGGCAACCTGGACCCGGTGGAGGTGTTCCTGGGCATGGATGCGGAGGGGGTGCGCACGAGGACGCGCGAGATGCTCGCGAGTATGCGCGGCTTCCCGTACTACGTGGCGGCCTCGGGGTGCGATCTCTCCCCCATCACCCCCACGCGGAACATCGAGGCCTTCCTGGAGACGGTCAAATCATATAGATATCAGGCATAGGGGTCGGCCCTGGACTTATGCCTGAGAAAGCCAAGAGGGGCAGGTGAAAAGTCAGGCATAGGGGTCGGCCCTGGACTTATGCCTGAGAAAGCCAAGAGGGGCAGGTGAATAGGGGACAAGATATTACCTATAATCCCCGTACATGGATGCTGGGCATACGGCTCAGGCATAAGTCCAGGGCCGACCCCTATGCCTGAAGGGAGGAGCATGGACGTCAAGGAAGAGCTGGGCGGGGCGATAATCGCGGGGAAGATGTCCGAGACGGCCGGCATCACGCGTGCCGCCCTGGACGGCGGAGTGGAGCCGGCGGCCCTTATGAACGAGGTGCTGATCCCGGCCATGCAGACGGTGGGAGACAAGTTCGAGCGCCAGGAGTACTTCGTGCCCGAGGTACTCGTGTCCGCCCGCGCCATGCAGGCGAGCCTGGCCGTGCTGCGCCCCCTGCTCGCCGCCCACGGGGTGGAGGCCGTGGCCCGCATCGCCATCGGCACGGTGAAGGGTGATATCCACGAGATAGGCAAGAACATCGTGTGCATGGTGCTTGAGGGGGCCGGCTTCGCCGTGACCGACCTGGGGGTGGACGTTCTCCCGCAAACCTTCGTGGAGGCCGCCGGCGGGGTGGATTTCATCGGCATGTCGAGCCTCATGACCACCTCCCGGGACGTCATGGGAGACACCATCCGCGCCCTGGCGGAGGCGGGCCTGCGCGACAAGGTCAAGGTGGTGGTGGGCGGCGCGGCGGTGACCCTTGACTACGCCTCCATCATAGGCGCCGACGCGTACGCCAGGGACGCCAACGAGGCCGTGCGCATCATCACGGCGATGGCGTGAGGGGCGCTTCGCCGTGAGCCTGTGCGCGTACGTGACCGGCAGGGAGAGGAGGCTCGCCGTTCCCCTCATGGGATCGGTGGGGGCGAGGATGGCCGGCCAGGAGCTCGCGGCATGCCTGCGGGATCCCCGGACGCACCTCGCGGCGTTGACGGCCGTGGCGGAGGCCTTCTCCCCCGACGTCCTCTTCCCCATCATGGACCTCACCCTCGAGGCGGAAGCGCTGGGGCTGCCGGTCGCGTTCACCGCGGACGCCGCGCCCAGCGTCGCGGAGCATCCCGTATCCACGCTGCATGACCTCTCGGGCCTGGCGCCGCCCGACCCCTTGTACGCGGGTCGGCTGCCCCTCATGCTCGAGGTGGCCGCGGGGATGCGGGGGATCGCTCCCGCCCTTACCGGCGCCTATGTCATCGGCCCCCTCACCCTGGCCGCCGAGCTTGCGGGTGCGGAGGAGTTCGCGATAAAGATCATCACCGAGCCTGACTTCGTCTACGAGATGCTCGCCTTCAGCCTCGCGGCGATAGAGGGATACGCGGGGATGCTGGCGGCCAGGGCCGACGTAGTGGTGATACTCGAACCCACCGCGGTCATGCTCTCGCCCGATCACTTCTCCCGCTTCGCGAACCCGGCGCTGAACGACCTCGCCGGCACTGTCCGGGGCGCCGGGGCCTATCCCGTGCTGCACGTCTGCGGTGACACCACTCCCCTGCTGGCGCGGATGGCGGACTCGGGCGCGGACGGCCTCAGCCTCGATTCCCAGGTGGACTTAGGGGAGGCGGCCGCGCGGACGGGGCCGGACCTGGTGCTGATGGGAAACATCGACCCCGTGGGGGTGATGCTCGAGATGGACGCCGGCGGGGTGAGGGAAACCTGCGATCGCCTGCTCGGGGAGATGGAAACGATACCCAATTTCGTGCTCGCCTCGGGATGCGACCTGCCCGCCGACACCCCCCGCGAGAACATCGCGGCTTTCATGGAGTCGGCCGGGGTGTGAAGGTCGCCGGAAGAATGCCGGCGCGGGTGGTTTTTAGGAAAGCAGGCAGGAAAACGTGCCCACCTTCTATAAAAATGAGATGGTACATGCGTCGGCGGCGAGAGGGGTAGTTTTGAATGATCTCCAGAATCTCAAGCGCAGGATCTACATCCGGGGCGTCGCCGCGCCCGTATTCGCCGTCATCGGCTCCAGTTTCGTCGTCGTTATCCTGATATTCCGCTTCGACGGCCACATGCTGCTGAACTTCCTCTATACCACGTTGATCGCCGCCGTCGCTGCCGTGCCGCCGGCATCGCTGGTGCTGTTCTCCCGTACGAAAAAGGTGTTGGGGATCCCCGGGCAATCCCGGGAGGGGAATTCCCGGAGCGCCGGTTCATATGACGCCGCGAAACTGAAAACCGTGGACGGCTATCCGATGTTCATAGCGACGGTGGTCTTCATCACCGCCATGGTGGCGATGGCCCTAGAAGCGATTCTTCTCCACTTCGTGTGGGGTTATAACGCCACGCTTTCCATCATCTACGTGATAACCGGCGTAAGCCTCGGGCTCTTCGGCGGCTACCTGGAATTCTACCTGCTCTATGGCATGATCGAGCCGGTGCGCAAGGCGGCCTACGCCCGCTTCTACCATACCGGCTACCGGGGCGGTGCGGGCCTGACGCCCCGTATCGCCAACCTGGGGATGATCCTGAGCCTGGTTATCCTCATCCTGGGATGGTCGATGGCGGTCAACAGCTCCATCTCCAACGCGCAGGAGGACATGCTCGAGCGGAACCGGAGAAACGTCGCCCTGATGGCATCGGATATTGCAGCCCGAGACGCCTGGGGATCGCTACGGGCATACGAGGAAGCGGCGGAATATTATTCCTTGCCCCAGGACGAGCTGCTCCTGGTCCTGGACGATGAGGGACGTGCGGTTGATGAGCTGCGCCTGGGCGCGGGCGTGGATGGGGAGGCCGCAGCGGATCTCCTGCGGGCACTGTTCGACAGCGGGGGTGAATCCATAATCGACAGCGGTATTACCCTGGGCGCCGCGGGCTCACCCGTGGAGGGCCCCGGCTACACCATGGTCCTGGTCTTTCCCCTGGGATCCTCCACGGGCGACGCGGCCTCCCTCACCTATTTCTATCTTCTCCTGGCCGTCGTCGCGATGTTAGCGGCTTTCCTCCTCGCGCGGATGACCACGAGTAGCGTAACGGTTCCCATGGGGGAGATGCGGAAGGCGGCGGACTCCGTCTCCGAGGGCGATCTCACCGTGCGCCTGGAGATGTCCTCCTCCGACGAAATAGGCCTGCTCACCGAGTCCTTCTCCGGCATGCTGGCGAACCTGCATACGATCAGCGAGCAGACACTGCATGCCGCCAACGAGACCAGCGGAGGAGCGGCGGGCGTAGCCGCCACCGCCCAGCAGATACAGGCATCTCTGGACCAGCTCTCCGGAATCATCCAGCAGATGGCGGATAACGCGACCCGGGAGTCCAAGATGGCCGAAGACGTCTACGCCTTGAGCGGGGAGATACACGAGGCCCTGCAGCAGAGCTCCGTGCAGGCCGACGAGGGCGCCGACACCAGCATGACCTCCTCCAGCCTGGCCGAGGCCGGACGCCATGACGCCGTGGCCGCCATCGAGAGAATGGACAGCGTCAGGGAGAGCATCGTGGAGACGGTCGCGATCATCCAGACCCTGGGGGAGCAATCAGAGGAGATCGGGATCGTCGGGGACGTCATCGACAGCATCGCCGATCAGACCAACCTCCTGGCTCTCAACGCGGCCATCGAGGCGGCCAGGGCGCAGGAACATGGACGCGGCTTCTCCGTCGTGGCCGAGGAGGTGCGCAAGCTGGCGGAGGAGTCCACCAGGTCCACCGCTCGCATCGCCCACCTGGTCAGGGAGATCCAGAGGAACACGGCCGCGGCGGTGGAACGGGCGGAGAACGCCTCGCAGGAGGTCTCCGCGGGCATGCAGGCCGTGCAGGTCGCCGGCGACAGCCTGGAGAAGATAAACGACTTCGTCAGGCGATCGGCGGAGCTCTCCCGCGACATAGCCGAGACCACCAAGCAGCACCTGTCGTTGGGCGCCAGGATCATGGAGGCCATGGAGGAGATCCGCGGCATAGCGGATATGAACGCGTCCAACAGCGAGGAGATATCGGCCTCCTCCCAGGAGCAGTCCGCATCGATGCAGGAACTGTCCGCCACCAGCATTCAGCTCACCAACCTCGCCGAGCATATGAAGAAACTGGTGGAGAGGTACAGGCTTTGATGCGGAGTTCACCTATGCATGCACCGGGTGTCCGCCGGTTTTCTCAATCATAACGCTCGGCCCGGGCATGCTCCTCCGCATCCTTGAGTAAGACTTTATGGGTTAGGCCGACGAAGACGGGTAGCACCAACGTCCCGGCGAAGGCGGCGCCTATCGCGGCGGCCTCCCGGTCAGCGCCCAGTAGTCGTGCAGCGCGGCGAGGGCCCTCACCGCGGGTTCAGGGGAGATGAACACCGGGACGTCCGGCCCCGCGACCTCCCGCATCTGGAAGACGAATTCACTGTGCCCGACCGCGCAGACCACCAGGGGTTTCCCGGGCGCCGACTTGCGCATGGAGGCGATGTCGCCGAAGTAGGACTTGCCCGCGAGCTCCCGGGACGGGATCCTCTTATATATGGCGAAGGGGAGCACGGTGATGGCCAGGACCATGTCGAAATGCGGATCCTCCATCATCGCGGCCAGGGCCATCTCGTATGCCTGGAAAGGCCCTATGTCCAGGGGATTCTTGATATTCATCCAGTCGGGCGCTTCCCGGCGCAGCTTCTCCACCGTCGCGCTCGCGGCGGGAGGCAGCGCCAGCCCGTGATTGACCGCCGCGTCGGTGGCCAGGACCCCCAGGCTTCCGCTCACGGTCAGGACGCCGAGGCGGTTGCCCGCGGGAGGGGGTTGGGTGGCGAAGACCCGGGTCATCTCGACCAGCTCCTCGAGGTTGCCGGCCCTGATAGCTCCCGCCTGGGTGAAGACCGCGTCGTAGAGCGCGTCCTCGCCGGAAAGGCTGCCGGTATGCGATTCCGTCGCGGCCCTGCCCTTCTCCGTGCAGCCGCTCTTCAGGACGAGGACCGGTTTTTCCCGGGTCACGCCCTGCAGCGTCTCCTTGAAGAGGCGGCCGTCCGACACGCCCTCGAGGTAGGCCATGATGACTTTCGTCTTCTCGTCCCCCTTCAGGTACTCGAGGAGGTCGATTTCGTTCACGTCCATGCGGTTGCCGAGGGTCACCACCTTGGAGACGTAGAGTTTGTACTCGTAGAGCATGTCCATAAGGATATTCCCGAACACGCCGCTCTGCGCGATGATGGCGGTCGAGCCCGGGGTGAGCGCTTCCTCGAGGATATCCGCGGATGTGAAGCGGTTGGCGGTGTTGATCACCCCGACGCAGTTGGGCCCGATGACCCTGATGCCGCGTTCCGCGGCGATGCTTCCGGCCCGCTCCTGCAGGGCGCGGCCCTCGGCGTCCACCTCGGCGAAGCCCGCGCTCTCGATGATGACGTGGCGTATCCCCCGCGCGGCTATCTCCTCCAGCACCGCGGGGACGGAGGCGGCGGGGACGATGACCACGGCCAGGTCGACCGGGTCGGGCACGTCGGCGATACGCTCGTAGACGGGGAGGCCGTGCAGCTCGCCGCCGGCCGGGTTAACGAGGCGGAGACGGTCCCCCCACCCGAGGCGCTGCAGGACTATGGGTATGCCATACCCGAATCCGGGGCTGCGGCGCGCGCCCACGATGGCCACGCCCGCGGGCGCGAAGAACTGGTGCAGGTCCGCCGTTTGCATGGTTCATATTCTTCCACGTCCTCGGGGAGAAAGCCACCGCCGGGCGCTCCAAAGGTCGCCTCCTTGGGCTCCCCCGCCCGCGGTGGATTCAGGCGGCTTTCCTCTGTTTCAGAGCAAACCGCGGTCCGCCAGTATGTTCATGCTTCTTGCGATGACATTGGCCGGGGGGATCACTGCGGGATGTAGCGCGGGGAGACCGCGCCTTCAGGCGTCTCCGATTATACGGTTGACGGCGCCGAGCAGTTCGCTGATGGTGAAGGGCTTGGCGATATAGGCATCGACTTTCAGCTTGCCCTCCCTTTCTATCTCCTCCACCGCTCTCTTCATGGCCGAGATGATGATTATCGGCACCTCATCCATCCCCTGCTTGCTCCTGATCTCCTGGTATACCTCGATGCCATCGACGTAGGGCATCATGAGGTCGAGGAGGATGAGTTCGGGCTTCACGGATTCCAGGCGCGGCAATATCTCCCGGCTCTCGGTGAAGCCGGCCACTTGATAGCCGTGCTTCTCGAGAACCAGGGACACGAGATCGACCATGTCCGAGTCGTCCTCTATGTATGCTATTGTCTTCACTTTGCGTCGGTTCCTTTTGCTCGCATCTACATCACTTCACTATATATATTGTTGGCTTATGTTTAGCTGTGATAAACATAAACCTGGGAAGTGGGAGATTCTGGCTGCCGGGCGGTAGCCAGAAGGTGATGGGCGGTCGCCCCTAGAGCCGAGAAGAACGCCAACACGGCCATCACGATAATGGATGAGGCCGATTTCTGTTGAATCCGGGTCAGGCACGGGACTTGAAGAAGGCCGGCACATATGGCGATCTAGATCCTTCTTTTCAATATCCCGGGACACCGATCTTTCTGAGATACTCTTTGGCTTCCTCCAGGTCGGGCTCTATCTCCAATGCCTTTGCAAGATCTGCGATCGCGAGATCGATCTGGCCTAATCCATAGTATGAGATCCCGCGATTCTTGTATGGCTTCGCGTTATTCGAATCGAGCTCTATAGATTTATTCAAGTCAGCCAGGGCTTCCTCATATTGACCCAATGCATTGTAGCAATAGCCTCTGTTGTTATAAGAAGCATCATCATCTGGGTTGATCTCCAGGGCCCTATTGAAATCAGTGATAGCATTATCGTATTGCTCTGACTTTATGTAAGTATTGCCACGCCGACTATATGCTTCAGCTTGCTCCGGAGTAAGCTCAATCCATTTGTTGAAATCAGCCATTGCAGCCTCATAACGACCCAACTCATAATATGCACATCCCCTGCATGAAAAAGTACTCCAATAATCCGGGCCGAGATCGATAGCTGTGCTGCAATCCTCTATTGCCCGCTCGAAATCTGACATATATGAATAGGCAAACCCTCGATATGCATATGCTGGCCAATAATCGGGGTCGAGCTCGATAGCGTTATCGCAGTCATCTATTGCCTGCTCGGGATCATCCAAACACAAATGTGCATACCCTCGATATGCATATGCCGGTCCATAATCGGGGTCTGCATCTATTGCCCTGTTGGAATCTGCAAGGGCCTCAACGTATTCGCCTCGTTCGAAGTGTTTGTATGCTTCTTCAAGATACTTTCTAGCTTTTTGCTTGTGGAGATCCAAGCAGTATGAAGAATGCTACAGCAAAGGATGCAATAGCCCCTATTATCAATACAATCATCCAACGCGGGAGCTTCCTTTTTTTCGCTTCAGGTTCTGGAGGAGATACCAACGCCTGACATACTTCTGGATCCCCCTTAAAGCCCCCATGCCCATTCATTTGGCTCCAATCAACGAAAGCATCTATAGCCCCACCTGATAGGAATTATAACAAAGGCGCATGGCATAATAGCGCTACCCCTCTTGTGGTCTTAGTACGATGTGGCACTGAACAAGAAACTCCCGCGTTCTTGCCCTATTTCCAAGCTACAGATTTCACGTCAACGTGCTCTTGACCCATGAGAAAAATCTCTCTGCGTCGGTTGCCAATGCGGCAGCTTCCGACTTCGTCAGCTTCCGCCCCTCGTATTCGACCAGGTTCTTCTTCCTCATCATCCTGTCTAATCTGTTTGCGTTTTTCTTCGCATCCTCACTTTTCTCATATTGACTAAGCAAAACTGCCGCATCGCCATGATCCGGACTAGACGGCCTGATGCCATGACGTGTGCCAAGTAGAGCATCGTTTGCGGATATGACTGCATGTATGGCATTAAGCCCTACGGCATCCCAGTCTTCATTCTTGAGAGCTTCCCTCATGGTCCTGAGAAATTGTTCCCCTTTATCCATATACACTTTGGCCTCGGCCTTATTGACATTCCGAGTCCTGGCCTTTTTAACCAATCTCGACCTCCTCCAGTTCCCTTGGGGTTATCTCTTTCCCCTCCTCCAGCACGGTCTTCCAGAAAGGGTTCTTGCTCCTTTTCTTCTGGCCATATTCTGTCTCGGTCAACAAGATGGGAGAGATGGGGCTACCGAATGCTGCCGCCGCCTCCAGGGAGATCTCCGATACTCTTTCGTCAAGAGATTCCATGTCTGTTTCATCTCTCACTACCAGGATGAGATCTATGTCGCTACCCACGACATCCTCCCCCCTTGCCACGCTACCGAAAAGGATGGTGGAAACCAGGTCTTTGCCCATCGCTGCGAAGAAACGGCTGGCCAGATCCTGAATAAGCCGCTCCTCTATCTTGAACGCCGGGGTAAGGATGCGTGAGACCACCAGGTTGTTTTCGTTCAAAGAATAGGCGTTCGCGTTGCCCAGGTGGCGTTTTATTACCAGTCCGTTCATCTCCAGCTCTGCCAAGGCTGTGTTGGTCTGGGTATGGGAGTAGCCGACAAGCCTCGCCAATTCCCTTCCCGTGTGAATGGGGGCGTTCTTGCTCAGTACTCGCAAGATGCGGATCTTGAGCGTACTTCCGAGTATATCGTCTAGTGCATTATGCCATCTCATATTGCCATGTTGGCATATATTATTGCCATATGTCAATTATAATTACCATTTACCAGGGCTCTTGGAACCGGGTCTTTCGGTAATCATCCTATGTAATTCCTCTTGGGGTTACCCCTCCTGTTGTCATAATCAATAGGCCGAAGATCACCGTTGTTATTAATGGTTCTTCTCCAAAAAGTGTATTCAGGCATAGGGGTCGGGCCTGGATTTATGCCTGAGCAGGCCAAGGTGTAAGGAGGATCGGTGAAGTCCATCCTCCTCAAAGCACCTGTGTATAGATGCAATCCATCAGGCTCAGGCATAAATCCAGGCCCGACCCCTATGCCTGACTCGACCACTTCCATGATCTCTTACCCCCACTTTTTGGAGAAGAACCTTATCAATATGCTTTTCGTGTGTTATTGCCCCGTTTTCGAGAACAGCTTGCTTTGCATTCTGATTATAGCTGGTACTCACGGGATTACTCGCATGGTACTGGTTCGTCTACATCTTGCTCAAGATATGAATGCCCATGGCTGCCTCCTCGAAACCGATATTGCCTCCCCCGTTTTCCGCTAAGGCAACCCGTGCGCCCTGTACTTGGCGCGGACCGGCCTCGCCTCGTAACTGGGTGGTCAGTTCGTGGATCTGTGCAATGCCGCTCGCTCCCACCGGGTGACCTCTCGATTCGAGGCCTCCGGAGGTATTGACAGGCAGCTTTCCCCCCAAGCGGGAAGCACCCGACTCAGCGAAAGGGCCTCCCTCACCTTTAGGGCATAATCCCAAGTCTTCCGTCTGAGCAAGCTCACCAAAAGCCGTGGCGTCGTGGACCTCCGCTACATCGATATCCTTCGGGCCCAGGCCCGCCTTCTCGTAGGCAATATGTGAAGCTCTCTCTCCGATCGAGGACCCGGATAATTCACGTAACGGATCTCCCGTAGCAAGAACAGAGGCGACGATCTTGACGGGGCGGGCATGGTTGAGTTTGTTGAGATAGTCTCGCGAACACAGTATAGCCGCCGCGGCCCCGTCGCCAATAGGCGCGCACATTGTACGGGTAAGAGGATAGACCACGGGTGCATCATTCATTACCTCTTCAACGCTGAAATCTTTTTGATACTGTGCTAAGGGATTGAGGGAGCTATGATAATGGTTCTTGGATGCGATTATCGCGAGCTGCCTCTGGGTTGTACCGTAATGTACCATGTGCCAGCGCGCCATGCCCGCGTATACATCCATGAAGACGCTCCGAGTCTCCCCGGCTCCGCTGCCGGCATCATCGCCTGTCGCCTCGTCTTCCAGCTCCGCAATCACCCTTCTCCACCTGGCAAACTGCTCATCTGCGGTCTCCCTGTCCATGCCGATCCAGAAAGACTGGAAGGTCTTCAGCTTATCCTCGTCGTACATCTTCTCGGCGCCTATAGCCAAAACGCAATCGTAAAGACCTGCAGCTATCGCTGTCCAAGCAGCATGAACGGCGCTGGAGGCACCCGCACATGCATTCTCCAGATTCTGGATGGGAATCCTGGAAAGGCCGGCACTATTCAAGGCGACCTGCCCACGTATACAATGTTGCTCCGAGAAATAACCCCATGCACTATTCGAGAACCAGGCGGCCTCGATAGCGGGGGCGGCGATTCCTGCATCCTCCAGAGCGAGGTGCAAAGCCTTCGCGGCAAGCTCCTTGATGCTCCTATCCAAGCACTTACCAAAACGGTCCATGCCCACACCGATCACGTATACATCTTCCATTGTGTCTCCCTCTTCCCATAGGCCACCGTAAAATCCATCCCACAGAGAGTCGTGCCTGGAGTTCCGTTCCTCCCCACACGTAAAGATCCTAGAAGGGCAGGCATTCCTTGCCCAGAAGCTCCCTGGTCAGGATGACCTTCATGATCTCTGCAGTCCCGTCACCGATCTCCAGGCCGATAGCATCACGAAGTCTCTGCTGAAGGGGGAGCTCATCAGAGTAGCCGTAATGGCCGTGCAGCAGCAGGGAGTGATGGATGACATCCACAGCAAGATGCGGTATCCACCACTTGCACATGGCCGATTCCTTGGTGTGGCGCATACCGCAATCGTGGAGCCAAAAAGTCCTGTAAAGCATCAGCCTGGCCGCCTCCAGGAGGGTGGCATCCTCAACCAGCCCGAAAGCCACTCCTTCGAATTTGCCTATAGGTCGCCCAAAGGCGGACCTCTCCCGGGCATACTGCAGAGCTTCCGCATGGCACACCTCGGCGATCGCACAGGCGATCATGGCCACCTGCGCGCGTGCCAGGTCGAACTGTGTCATAGTAGCCAGGAACCCCTCGCCTTCCGCGCCGATGATATTCTCCCGGGGGATGTGGACGTCATCCATTGTCACGCTTCCCCTGCCTATCTGCCGGGCTCCCATATCCGTGAAGGTCGAAACGGTTGTCCCGGGAGAAGATATGGGTACGTAGAACACCCCCATGCTTCCCTTTTCCGAGTCGCTCTCGAGATAGGCGAGTACCACCACCGCCTCTGCCACGGATATTAGGCTCACCGAGGTCTTTTCGCCGTTCAAGACCCACTCGTCTCCCTCACGCCTCGCTCGCATACGGATGGACGACACGTCAGATCCGGCCCCGGGTTCGGTAATGCCCCATGCAGTCACGGCTTCCCCTCGGCATATCCTGGGGAGGACATCCTCGCGGATGGCGTGCGATGCGTCAGCAATGAAGAAGCCCGCCCCCGTGAAGAAGGCGAGCATTGCAGCCACTGGGTCCGCTTTACCCAACTCCTCCAGGGCGATGCCCGCAGACATTGCATCCGCACCCTGACCTTCGTATTCCGGGTCGACCATCAATCCCAAGAAACCCGCTTTCGCAAGCAAGCGATAGAGTTCCCAGGGAAATTCGCTGTTCTTAGAGCGTTCTAAGTACCCCGGTGCCACTTCCTGTTGCGCGAACTCGCGGACGGAACGGCGGAAGAGTTCCTGCTCCTCGCTAAAGTCGAAGCAAAGCATGCCTCTTGACCTCCTTGCAGGTCAGATATCGTCTTCGTCCCCTTCGGGAAGACCCATGTCCAGGTCCGGTGGCCACGCATCCGGCCAAGGCCCGTAATGCCTGAGCAGGTCCTCCCGCGGCTTTTGCTGGTTCCACCACGCGCTGAATTCCTCGTAGGACATGCTCTCATCCAGTCGCTTCTCCCTCTCCTGGCCACGCTGCGTCTCTGTCTCTTCCTCGTCAACGGTCATACTCTCCAGGTCGATAGCGACTTTGTAGACTTCCCTCGCTGTTCGCTCGGTGATGAATCCCCGCCTCAAGTCCTCGAGGACTTTTTCCGGCTCGCGTTCCAGCGCGTCTCCATATCCCGCTCCGCCTCCAGCCATATATACGAATACGTCCCCGCTGCGCAGGGTCGAGCTGGTCCTGGAGCTGATGCTTACCGAGTACTTACCTTCTATGGTGCGGTTCAGCAGCAGCTCCCGCGTGTTGCGTGGGATCGATTTTCCGCCGCCTTCCAGCATCTCGTAGATGTTGCTGTTGCGGATGCGCACTCCTGGAAGTACATTACCGGCGTACCCTCCGAAAAGACCCTGGCCGGGGCACGGGATCTTGCTGGCAAGGGAGAAAACGGCCTCGACCATAAAGGGGACATTATGGACCACGTAACAGGCATCGATCCCATTTCCTCCCCTATACTTGCCGAATCCATGACCGTCTACCAGATACCTGCGGTAGAGGTAGAGCAGGGGATTCCACAACTCGATGGCCTCCACATCCTCAGTGTCCGAACAGTTGGCGAAGAATGCGCCCGCCACATCCTCCCCGTCTCCCGTGCTTCTGCCACCGCTCCCGGGCGCGTTAATCTCCGGCAATGCGTTTGCGAACTGCACTCCCATCTGGTTGATGCCGCCAACGCCATGAACCCCGGCGAGAAGTCCCCATGCGGCGCAGGAGACGTCCATCTCTGTGCTGTCGAAGATCATCTTGCTGAAGGCGTTATGGATGGCGATCTGCAGGATAAAGGCGGGCGCGAGGCCTCCGCTCACCGGCGTATCGGGACCGGCGTTGAAAAGGCAGCCATCGGGGACAATAAGGTCGACCGCCTCGATAAGCCCCACGGAAGGCGGCAGATCGTGGAAGGCATAGCTCAGCACGTATCCCGCCAGCGCCCCGTAGGGCATCTGGCAGAAGCAGTTGGTGGAGGCTTCCAGGGCCTCCGGCGAGCTTCCGGTCACATCGAGGGTGAGCTGGTCGCCCGCCTTGGTTAATGTAGCCACGATGCGCACGAGAGAGTTCCTCAAACCCACCCGATCGAGGAACTGGATGTCCTGGTAGACCCCATCGTTATACAGCGCGATCTTGCGCCTGGCCGCAAACGCGGCCTCCTCGATCATCTTGCGCAGTCCACCACGAACATAGGCGATATCCTTCTCCTCGGCCAACTCTCTGATGCGCTGGCGGATGCGCATGCAGCCGGCCACTTTGGCCTTGGTGTCGAGAATCACTCCGCGTGGATCACGTACCATGTTCTCGATCATGGTGGTCATGTCCGCCTTGAGGTTGAAATTCTCCCCGATTTTTATGGGCGGGATCTTCATGCCCTCGTAATAGCGGTTCTTGGCATCCGGCGGCATCCCCAGGGGATCGGTAGCCCCACTCTCCTGGTGGGCAACCGCACCAGCCCACGCGACCAGTTCCTCATCCACGAAAATCGGCAGGAAGACTATCTGGTCAGGCGTGTGAGTAGCGCCATAGAGTGGCTCGGTGTTATAGAAGATATCTCCATCCCTGACCCCCACGGTGGGATCGTTCATCCAGTGCTTCAGGGTGTATTTTGCCGGTATCTGGCCTGTGACCGCGTGCAACCATACCCCCGGAGCGCATACAGCCATATCACCGTCGCGCGTATAGATCGCCACATTGAGGTCAGCCGCCAAGACCGCTATGGTGGCCCCCAGCCTCAAGAAGACCTCCTTGCCTTCCAGGGCTATCATCTGCATGCGGTGGTTGAAGATCTCGAAATCGAAGATGGACATTTCGTCCATTACCTTGCGCTCCATCTCGTCTACTTCCTCTGGCTTGAACTTATCGAGAATATCGAGGTCCCTTCCGGCCATGGCGTATCACCCCCTTCCCCCAGCGTTCGTGTTTACGATGACACCAATCATGTAACGGTTGAAGTTCATCTCCTTCCCCGGGGGGACAACGATGGTGGTGAATTCCGCTTCCACGATCGCCGGTCCGGGGACTTCATTCCCCCCGAGCAGCTTGGCATAATCGTAGATGTCCGTATCCCGCCAGCCGCCTTCCCAGTAGACGCGCCTGTTTCCCTTGATAGCGGCGCCGGCATCCTTTTTCCCCTCCGCATAAGGGACGAGTTCATACTTGGGAAGGTCCACCTTCGCCTTGAGGCGGAATACCAGTACCTCTACGCCACCTTCCGGATATGCGGAAGCGGCACCGAAATTCGCCTCATATTCGTCCTCGAAGGCGCTCACCAGGGTTTGTACATCCTCTTCGCTCTCCACTGTCAGCAGGGGGGACCTGATCTCCATGGTGGATATCTGAGTGCCGTAGCGCATCTCCAGGTCCAGTTCGAACTGAATCTCTTGCGGTGTAAAGCCTTCCCCTTCCATGTCCCGAAACGCCTTCTCCTTCAACAGCTCGACGGTGTCGTTGAAGAGCTCCAGGTCCCACAGGAAGGTGCCGGAATAAGGTTCCTGGAGGGTCACATGGTTTGACAGCTCGAATACGTGTAGCACCGGCATGCTGGATGAACCGAAGGCCCCAAAGACCGGTGAAAAGGGGAAAACGTAGATATCGGGGGAGCCCAGCGGCTCAGCATAACCGCAGCAATGCGTGGGTCCCGCCCCTCCTAACGCGAAGATCATGAATTGGCGTGGATCGTAGCCTTTGAGGGCTACCTCCTTGAAGATCTCCTGCCCCATGGTGGCGTCGATTATCCGTCTCACCTGGTATGCAGCGTCTTCGAGGGAAATCCCCAGGGGATCCGCAAGCTTTTCCCGGATGGCCTTCTCCGCCAGGTCCGGATCAAGCTCCAGCCTTCCGCCCAGGAAATACTCCGGGTCTATATACCCCAGGACTACATCCGCGTCGGTCACCGTCGGTTCTTCTCCGCCCAGGTCGTAGCAGGCCGGCCCAGGCATGGCCCCGGCGCTCTTGGGGCCCAGCTGCATGCGCTGGAAGATGGGGTTGAACCATGCGATTGTCCCCCCACCGGCTCCGATTGATCGCGTCTCCAAGGTTGGGACGTAGTTGCGGAAGCGTTCCATCACCGGGATGCTCTCGTACGACTCGGCCTTGCCATTTACCACGAGCCCGATGTCGAAGGTGGTACCACCCATGTCGGTGACTACGATGCGGTCGAGGTCAAGGGGGGCGCTCAGGTGAACGCCTCCCATAAGCATGGCGACCGGGCCGGAATTATAGGTCTGCACCGCCGACGTCCGCGACATCCTTGCGCAACCGCCTCCGGAGTGGGTGACCAGCAAGGGCTTACGATATCCGCGATCACGCAGTTCTTCTCCCAACCTCCCCAGGATCTCGGAGAGCTCGCGATGAACATAGGCGTTCAGGATCGTGGTCATGGTACGCGGATACTCTCCCGACTTAGGGGCTATTTCATGCGACAATAGCACCGGCACATTCCCCAGATATATTTCGGGGTATTCCTCCTCGATGATCTCTTGCACCATTGTCTCGTGATCCGGATTCATAAACGACCACAAGAGGCTGACCACGAAACCGTTGACTCCCCTGTCCACAAGATATTGGACTTTTTCCAGCACCTCTTCCTTGTCCAGGGGTTGCAGGATGGTCCCAAAACAATCGACCCTCTCGTGCAGTCCGACGATGAGATCCCGGGGGATGATGGGTTCCGGTTTGCGGATAACCGCGAGATTGCGCATGGCATCGATACGCAGCCCGTCTACCCACTGACGCGCCCTTCCGATGAGAATGGTGTCCTCGAACCCTGCTGTGGTTATCAGCCCAAGCTTGGGGCCACTCCTCTGGATAAGCGCGTTGATGGACACGGTGGTGGCATAGCGGATGGTACGTACCTCATCGAATAACACCTCCGGGCTTATGCCCAGGTTCTGTGCCGCGACTTCCACTGCCTTGATAAAGCCTACGGTGACGTCGTAATGGGTGGTGGGCGATTTGCCCACTCCTATAGCCGAGTCCCGCACCACGAAGCAGTCGGTGAAGGTGCCTCCTACATCAACATCGATAGTTGCTGTCATTCTCATGCACCTCCCCCGCGCTCTTTTTGTTTCAGGGACTCAAGATCAAGCCGGATATCGTGGATGACCGGATGGCCCGGCGGGAGGTAATCATTCTCGATCATCACGCCACAATTGGGGCAATAGTACTCGAGGATGAGGACCATGCCGGGGTCGGGCGCGAAGCTCCACTCCCCCTCGATGACCGGGTCGTGGATCTCCCTGGGATTTCTGACCCTGACCCGGCAGCCCTCTTTGTAATTCCTCTCCGCACTGACAAGGGCGTGGCCGCACCGGTTACAGAGCCACATCATGGATTCCGCGTCCACGTCCAGATATTCGGTGATCCTTCTGATAGACATGTTACTCCCTCCCCACTATCGCGTTGAGGTATTCGTCGATGGTAAACGCGAACCCTGACGGGATCACATACGTGGTATCGGCCGCCTCCACTATGACCGGTCCGGATATCTCGTGACCGCAGCGCAGGAGGTTACGATCGTAAACCATCGTATCAATGAACTGGCCGATATCACCCCAGAAGACACGGCGGGAGCCTTTTTCCGCATCTTCCAGGTACCCACCGCCTTCGCGACACGGAACATCCGGCTTATATGCCTCGGCCGTGGTATGCAGCATCATCCTCTCCACCCATACCGCCTCCTCCTCCATGCCGGATTCCTTACAGGCAAGCCCTATGCATTGCAGATCCAGCTGCTCAAAACCGCAGGCATCCAGACAACCCGAACCAAGTGTTAGAACGATAAGCTTACCGGTCTGGGAATCCCGCAGCTGAGCAGAGACCTCCCAACGCACGCTGGCAGCTTCGAAACCCTCCCCCCGCATGTCCATGAGTGCCCTGTTGACAATCCCATCTATTTGTACCCGGAAGACACTCCTCACGTCTTCTTCAACCAGATTGGCCGCATCGCTGACGGATACACGCATGGGAACTGAGTAGAGATGCATAAGGTCCATCCTCGAAGCCCCGAATGCGCTGAAAACAGGAGCGTGCAATGGAACGATCATCCTCTCAACCGTGGGAAGAGCTCCGAACCAGCAGCAATGAGTTGGGCCTGCGCCCCCGTATACCAGGAGGTCGAAGGAGACATCCGCAGCGAAATTATCGGCGGCACTGGCGGCTAGCTGGGTACGTATGTCTTCGTTCATCCTTTTGACAATACGGTACGCCGCCTCCTCTACTCCTATCCCGAGCGGTGCGGCGATCTTTTCGCGGATAGCCGTCTCGGCTAGGGATAGGTTCAGCTTCTTGCGACCTCCCAGGAAGTAGTCCGGGTCGACGAAGCCGAGCACCAGATCGGCATCGGTGACGGTAGGATCGGATCCCCCCAGGTCGAAAGCGGCGGGGCCAGGGAACGCGCCGGCACTCTGAGGTCCTACCTTGAGCTCGCCTGTGGCTTCATCGAGATAAGCTATCGACCCCCCACCCGAGCCCAGCGACAATACGTCGATCATGGAGACGTGAAGCGGTATTCCCTGCACCATCGGTTCGTCGTTCTTGCCGACCTCTCCGTCCAGGATGATGCCCATATCCGCACTGGTGCCCCCGATATCGACGGCCAGCATCCTTTCGCTTCCCTTCAAGCCAGCCATGAAGGCTGCGCCCACCAGGCCGGCCACCGGCCCCGAATTGAAGGTGTGTAGGCCGATGGTCTTCGCTACCCGCGAAACGCCACCGGAGCTGTGCACGATGAGCAGAGGCCGCTCGTAGCCCCTCCCCCTTATGTCCTCCTCTGCCCGATTGAGGTAGCGAGCCACCTGGGGATGGATATAGGCGTTCAAGAGGGCGGTACAGGTACGCACATAATCGCCGGGCTTGCTGCTCACGTCACTGGCCAGCATGGTAGGGATGGCTCCCAGGTACTGGCGAGGGAACTCGGAACGGATTATCTCCCTCACTGCTTGCTCGTTGCGGCGATTGGCATAGGAGTTAATGAGACTCACCACGATGATCCGCGCGCCAATATCGATGAGTTCTTCGACGACGGCGAGTACCTCTGTCCGGTCCGGTTCGCGCAGCACCTCCCCCTCGGAATCCGTCGCCTCGTCTATCCCCCTTACCATGTCCGGGGGGATGAGCCATCCTATATCGCAGTAGCCGTTCGTTTCCGATTTGCCGGCTTCCTCTCGATAGATGTTCTCCTGCGAACCCTCGCTCAGGATGAGGCCGAGCTGGGGCCCGTTGCGCTGCAGTATTGTATTGGTGCCCACCGTGGTCGAGTAGCGGATTACTTCGGTGTCCTTGAGCATATCCGGCACCGCGAGCCCGAAAGCATCCGCCCCTTCCTCGATGCAATCCATGATGCATTGGGTGAGGTCATGGGGGGTGGTAAGTACTTTGACGCAGACCGTTTCCGCGTCCCTGGTCATATAACCGTCGGTGAAGGTCCCACCCGTGTCGATGTCGATCGTATAGGCCATATCTCCTGCACACCTCCAATCATCTGATGTGGGTTAGCCAGCCTTTGCGGATATGTCCATCAAAGCCATCGCGAATTCCTTGACGCTGTTTATAGAAACATCGTATGGAAGGTCTTCAACCGTCGTGCAATAAACGGGCAGATCGATATATTTGTTCAGGACAGCTCCCGCCTGTGCAACGCACAGTTTCGTAGCTTCCTCATCGCCGGTAAAGCAGGTACCGGGAATGCTGAGGCCGGCGGCCAGGCCGGCGGCCTGCAATTCCGACATCAATCCCGTTTCCTCGATCGCTGCCTGGATAGGCAGGCTGATCCCGTCGAACCCGGTCTTGCGTAAGATCTCAGCGGATATTCCGGGCTCGACGCATGGCAGGCTTATGGTGCAGCGAGCATCGTAGTAATGGCATATCTTAACGGCCGACTTCAGGGATGAAATAGTGCTCGCGCATGTTTCCGCGTTGAACTCTCCCATATCCGGCTCGGTAATGACGACCAGATCAACCCGCAGTTCGCAAAACCCCTTCACTATTTCTGCGACAAGCTTTGCAACGTTAGTCAGGGCCTGTTCCTCATGCGCCCCTCCCCGTCCCCTGAGGCGATTGCCCAACGTGAGCGGGCCACTTACCACCACGGCAACGATCACATCGTGGCCCAGGAGCGAGATCAGGCGCCGCGCAATCTCCATTGCCAGAGGGATACTCCCCTGGGCCGTTATGTCCCCCGGCTCGCATGGAGGATTTCCGCTGTGAGTTGAGGAGGCGGAAACCTGCGTTGCAGTAGCGCCTGCTTGCGATCCCGTTTCGCTGCCACAGGCCTCGAGGATAGAATCCAGATCGATGCCCGCAAAGACCGCCTGCAAACCCAGGAGTCTCTGCAAGTCGACGAGGCACTTGGAGGACAGGGTTGCGCTCTTGCCCATCTCCTCCACGTCAACATCGCCCAACCTTGCCGCGGCTCTCCAGATATAGGGGATAAACGGCACGAACGCGCCTCGCTCTCTGCGGAAAGGTCTCATCAGCTCATCTTTGGGAGTGTGCGGCGACATGGAAACCCCTTGTACTTACTTATTCAACACCTCGATGCCGCATTGCCGCGCAGCTGGTCTATTTTTTAGCCGTGTCCAACAGCTCGGGTCTCTGCTCCTCGACTATCATTTTGTACTTCTTGAAGAGCGGGTTAAGCAGGGGGAGTATTTTCATCAAGGCCGAGTAGGGCCCCTTCGCCTTGACCTCCCCCTTGGTGATGGCCAGCATGAGGTTCTTCCTGCCCAACCAGAAGAGATGGTAATTATCCCCATTGCCGATTATCTCAACCATCGGTTTGACGTCGCACGGCCCAAAGAATATCTTGATCTCCTTACCATCCGATGCATCCATCGTCAGTTCTGCTTCCGGATCCTCGCATACCCCTCTCAGCACCAGTCTCATACTCAGCAACTTCGCGCTTACCTTGGGGTCGTCAGGAATGGACTTGAACAGCTCACCCACCAGTGCATAGAAATCATCCGCCGTCTGAAAGTATTTGCTCATAACCGGTTTCCCCCCATCGACTCGATACCCCGCCTGACCCACCTCTGATTATGAAAATCACATTCCCGCATACATGGATATGCAAGGGCGCTTCATCAGGACCGTTCTGCTCGAGGTTGTTGCATCTGCCCGATCTAACCGTTCTATAGCACCTGGATTATGCTCAATTCTAACGGATATTTGAGAGTATTGTCAATATTTTTCTAATGTCCGTCTTCTGTGCAATATTTCGTGTAATGCCTATACAATATGTATATTCTTTCTACAGGAACGAAATTGATGAATATATATACCCAATATATTGACAGTATTATCATTTTATAATATTCTAGTCCAGGGAGGTCTGTAAATGGCTGGAAGGAAACCCGAAAAACCACTAAGCAAATCGGAGAACACCCGCAACGCCCTGCTGGAAGCGGCGCTCCGCGTTCTATCGGAAAAAGGCCTTGCAGGGACCAGGGTATCCATGATCGTCAAGGAATCCGGCTATTCGCAAGGTACCTTCTACGTCTATTTCGAGAACAAGGAGGCCATCCTCTACGAGATCGTAAGCCCGGTCCTCGACAAGCTATACGAGGTCGCCATGGGCTTCTGGGAAAAGGGCGAGCTCTACGAAAGCGTGAGGCATGCGATAAGGTCCTATCTAGTCGTCTACTCCGAGAACGCCGACGTCATGCGCATCCTGGTAGAGGGAGCGGCCAGCAAAGACAAGGCCCTGGAGCGTCTCTACATGGATACGCGCAGGCGCTTCCAACAACGCATACACAGGTACCTGACGGCAGCTTCGAAAAACGGCCAGACCGAGGACATAGACCTGGAGGTCGCAGCGTTTGCTTTGGGTAGCATGGTAGACTCCTTCGCCTACTGGTTCTATGTCATGCAGCCTAAACACAAGCGTTCCATGGATATCGACCAGGTGAGCACGACGCTGACGGATCTCTGGTGTAACTCAGTCTATAAAAGGGAGGCGCTGAGGGACGGCTAGTACCTAGGAGGCCGGAATATCATGGACTTTGCCCATATCATCTTCGAGAAAGACGATTTCTCCGCAACCATTCGCCTGAATCGCCCCGAGGCTATGAATGCCATCAATGGAGAGGTGGTTGAGGAAATCGGAAAAGCACTAGACCTAATAGAATGCGAGCCATTGATGCGTGCCGCGATACTAACCGGAACCGGAAATGCCTTCTGCGTCGGTGCGGATCTTAAGTTCATACTAGGAGAGCTCAAGAGCAAGAGGCCGCTCAAGGAGGGTTTTCTAGGCGATGTGGGCCACCTCCTGGCGCGCCTGGAGTCATTGCCAGTGGTACTGATCGGCGCGGTCAATGGTATTGCCCTGGCCGGCGGGTTGGAACTTCTTCTTTGCTGCGATCTGATCATCGCAGAAGAAAGTGCGCAGTTCGGCGATGCTCATTCCAACTACTGCCTCATCCCCGGAGGAGGTTCGTCCCAACGCCTGCCGCGCAGGCTTGGCGAAAACCGGGCTAAGCAACTCCTCTATTTCGGAGATTTCTACAGCGCACGGCTCATGGAACAATGGGGCCTGGTTAACGAGGTCGTCCCCGATGGCGGGCTCGATGAGGCGATCGGCCGTATCGTAAGCAAGCTTGCGTCTAAAAGCCCGCTGGTCCTGAGGAGGATGAAATCACTAGTAAACCAGGGACGAGAGCTCCCCCTCCAGAAAGGGCTGGCGATAGAGGTGGAAACCCTGGAGGAACATCGCAATTCGTACGATATGCAGGAAGGCTTGCGCGCCTTCAAGGAAAAGCGTGATCCAATATTTCAGGGTCATTAAGTCCTGCCAAAGGAGGTAGCCGATGGATTTCAACGGTCTCTCTATTGTCATCACTGGCTCGGGTGCAGGCATCGGCAAGTTCGCGGCCAGGGAGATGGCCGACCGCGGTGGTCTCATTACCATCAGCGACGTTGACCCGGAACGAGCGCAGATAGTAGCGGGTGAGATAAACGACGGCGGAGGGAAAGCCATCGCGGTGGAAGGAGACGTGCGTGAGTACGACCAGGTAAAAGCAATTATAGACAGGGCTATCGATGAGTACGGCAAAGTGGATGTGCTGGTGAATAACGCCGGCACGGGCACCATTAAGCTATTCATGGATACGGTTCCCGAGGAGTGGAGGTTCGACATCGACCTCTGCCTTTACGGGGTCATGAATGGCTGTCATGCGGTGCTTCCCCAGATGGTGGAACGCGGCTCAGGGCGGATTGTAAATATCTGCTCCGATGCCGGAAGGGTCGGGGAACCCACCCTCGCCATGTATTCCGCTGCCAAAGCGGGTGTGGTGGGTTTCACCAAGGCGATCGCGAAAGAGGTTGCCAGATTCAATGTCCTGGTCAATTGCGTCTGTTTCAGCACCATCAGGACCGAGATGATGGAAGGCCTGCTGGCCTCCGTTCCTGGCATGGAGGAGAAGATGGTGAAGAGATACCCCATGAAGCGGATCGGAGAGATGCATGACGCGGCCAATGCTATCATGATGCTTTCCTCCGGCTACGTGACCTTTATCACCGGCCAAGTGCTTTCCGTGAATGGCGGATATGCCATGGTGGATTAGACCAGCAGGTGGATATTTGAGGTCTGAAAACCGGGTGCGCTTAGCGAACAGGCTTGGGGATTATAGAAAGGGGTTGGTCGGAGATGAACATGGATGAATACCTGTGGGATTGGAAGAACTTCTATCTATGGCTGCAAAAGGTACGAGAGGGTATGCCTCCCCTGATAATCTCGGTGGCGATAACCGGGGGCATGCACGGGAAAGAAGCCAATGAAAATCTCCCCGAGACCCCTGAAGAGCAGGCGCAGCAGACCTATGAGGCATATAAAGAAGGCGCGTGTATCGTCCACGTACATGCCAGGAATCCTGACGCATGGTTCCTTACCTCCAGCGATCCGGAACATTACAGAAGAGTCAACACCCTGATCCGGGAAAAATGCCCGGATATCATCATCAATAACACGACGGGCGGAGGACCGCATCTGACTCAGGAGCAGCGCATGGCCAGCGTTTATGCCGGCCCGGAGTTATGCTCCCTGAACCTGGGGCCCATGGCGCTCAAGATGAAATTAAAGGAGAGGCCGGAACCCCTGCCCAGCCCACGGCCGGAATTACCACTGGAGATGTGCCTTCCCATCGACTTCAACGAAGTAGCCACCTACGCGAAGGCCATGAAAGACAACGGCATCAAGCCGGAGATGGAGCTGTATCATTCCGGGCAATACTGGGTAGTGCAGGACCTCATCATGCAGGGGCTGATCGAACCGCCCTATGACATCCAGTTCGTCATGGGTATGCAGACGGGAGCTTTTCCTACCCCGCCAAACCTATTCGCTCTTATTAATGAGTTGCCGCCTCAATCACTGTTCTTCGTCATCGGTATAGGTTACTACCAGTTGCCCATGAACACCATTTCTATCCTCCTGGGCGGCCATGTCCGGGTTGGCCTGGAAGACAACGTCTACTTCTCGAAAGGCCGTAAAATGCAGAGCAATGCGGAGGCCGTAGCCAGGATAGCGCGCATTGCCAGGGAGCTGAACCGGGAAGTCGCTACCCCCGCTCAGGCCAGGGAGATGCTAGGCATCTCCCAAGAGCCATCTCAATATTAGGGTTCTTGAACCGGCCTATAGGCTGATGGCCTGGCTGCAGCTCCAGCCATCAGCCTTTGGCCTTTGTGAAACAAGAATTCCCTGCTACCCCTCCTGTGGTCACGGAAAACGGCAGTCTTAAAAAATCATTAGAGAATAGGTCTATGCTGGTAATGATTCTATCTCTCCCCTATGCCCCTTTATTAACTTATCTAGCATATCTGCAATAATGGTCGCCAATTGGTTAATAAAATAAAGGTTTCTTACGATGTATCAGTAGAGTCATCGTAGATAGATCGTTTTGTACGTCAAGAGGTGAGAACCGGTCACGTAAAATAACTTGCTGAAATTCAGGTGGGGTGCTTTCCTTTCAGAAAAGGAAGCCACCTTTAAGAAAGGAGCACCCCAATGCAAGACTATCA
>QZKE01000014.1 GCA_003598015.1 Actinomycetota bacterium
TATAAAAACCACTGCCCGGAGGGCTATGGGGTTGGTCGCAGGGAGTGCGCGCAGGTGAAGATGAGGTCTCTTCCTCCTATCCCGCCTATTGCGCGCCGAACGGGGCCGGGTGTATCCAACCGCTAAGAACGAGAGTTCCGCGCCCGGGCATAGCCAGTATAAAACCAACGGCCCTGATGATCTGGTGCTCGGGCGACCCCTCGTCTGTTCTGCCACTAGCCCGAGGGCTATGGGGTTGGTCGCAGGGAGTGCGCGCAGGTGAAGATGTGGTCTCTTCCTCCTATCCCGCCTATTGCGCGCCGAGCGAGACCATTACCCCAAGGCTCGGGCCACCATAAGCAAAGCCCGAGCACCTGCAGCAAGGGCCCACTAAGTCCCTATGTCCCACGAGCTGAGATATTTCTCCTGCTCCTCGGTGAGGCTGTCTATGGAGACTCCTATGGCCGCCAGTTTGAGGCGGGCTATCTCCTCGTCCAGCTCGATGGGCACGTCGTAGACAACGCGCTCGAGGTCTTTGTGTGCGTCCTTGACGTACTCCACCACCAGGGCCTGGTTGGCGAAAGACATGTCCATGACCGAGGCGGGATGCCCCTCGGCTGCGGCCAGATTTACCAGCCTGCCCTCTGCCAGGAGGTAGATCCTCCTGCCGTCCTGCATGAGGAACTCTTCTACGTTCTCGCGCACTCTGCGCCTGGACTTCGCCATCTTCTCCAGCGCGGGAATGTCTATCTCCACGTTGAAGTGGCCGGAGTTGGCCAGGATGGCGCCGTCGTGCATGCTGTCGAAATGCTCGGCCCTCAGTACATGGATATCCCCGGTGACGGTCACGAAGAGGTCCCCACGCTCCGCCGCATCCTCGCTCCCCAACACCTCGAAGCCCTCCATCACCGCTTCCAGGGCACGCAAGGGATCCACCTCGACCACGACGACGTGTGCGCCCAGGCCACGGGCGCGGGAGGCCACCCCCCGGCCACACATGCCGTAGCCGAAGACGACTACGCGCCTCCCCGCGAGGAGGATGTTGGTGGCGCGCAGAATGCCATCCAGGGTGGACTGGCCGGTGCCGAAACGATTGTCGAATAAGTGTTTGGTCATGGCGTTATTCACCGCGATCACCGGGTAAAGGAGCAACTTGTCCTCGGCCATGGCGCGCAGGCGGATAACCCCGGTGGTGGTCTCCTCCGCTCCCGCCCACACCTTACGCGCCTGGTCGGGCCGTTCGGAATGGAGGGTGGAGATGAGGTCCGCCCCGTCGTCCATGGTCACGTGGGGCTCGGTGTCCAGCACAGCCGATATATGGGAGTAATAGGTTTCGTTATCCTCCCCGCGGATGGCGAAAACGGGTATTCCCGCGTGTTCCACCAGGGACGCGGCCACATCGTCCTGGGTGGAGAGAGGGTTGGATGCACACAGGGACACCTCGGCTCCGCCTTCTTTCATGGTGATCATGAGGTTGGCGGTCTCCGTGGTCACGTGCAGGCAAGCCCCCACCCTTATCCCGGCAAGTGGTTTATCCTTGCCGAAACGCTCCCGTATCTGGCGCAGCACGGGCATGTCCCGCTCCGCCCACTCTATTCTCAGGCGGCCTTCCTCAGCCAGAGAGAGGTCCTTTACGTCGTAATCCATGTTTTTCTCCTTGTTTTCATCAGGTGGGATTCAGACGCGCTCACGCCAATAATTCATGAGGTCCCTTACGGTCTGCTCGAAGGGTATTTCCGGCTTCCACCCGCTGATGCGATTGAGCTTGCCGTAGTCGCAGAGCAGGAGTTCCACGTCGGAAGGGCGCATGCGCTCGGGCATCCGCCGCACTTCGATCTCCACGTCGCTCATGGAGAGTATGAGATCGAGCAGCTCCTGAATGGTGATGGCCTTGCCGGAACCCAGATTATACACCTCTCCGGGCTCACCCTTCTCCAGGCACAGCCAGTAGCCGCGCACGATATCCCTCACGTCGCTGAAATCGCGCCTGGCCTCCAGGTTCCCCACCTCGATGACCGGTTCCTTTTTGCCCTTCTCGATGAGGGCGACCTGGCGGGAGAAATCGCTGGTGACGAAGACCTGACCGCGCCGCGGACCGGTGTGGTTGAAAGCGCGCGTACGCACGGTGAAGATGCCGTAGCTCTGGTTGTACTGATAGGCCAGGTAATCCTGGGCTACCTTGCTTACGGCATAGGGGGAGAGAGGGCGCAGGGGATTGTCCTCCTTGATGGGCGCCTCGTCCTCGAAGACCAGTCCGTATTCCTCGCTGGAGCCTGCCACCTGGATACGCGTGTCAAGTTTCAGGTCGCGTATGGATTCCAGGAGGTTCAGCTCGGAGATGATGTTGGTGGTGAGGGTCTCCGCCGGGGCCTTCCACGAGGTGGGCACGAAGCTCTGCGCCGCCAGGTGGAAGATGTATTCCGGCCTTACTTCGTCCAGGGTATTCTTCACCGCGACGTTGTCACGCAGGTCGCAATCGATAAGGTGGATGCGGTCCTGTATATCCTCCACGTTATCCATGCGCGACCGCCAGCGCACTGTCCCGAAGACCTCGACGCCCTCCTTGTCCAGAGCGTATTCGGCGAGGTGACTGCCGACGAAGCCGGTGATGCCAGTTATCAGTATCCGCAAGACTTTCCTCCTCTTCCCAGGGTCCCGCCCTCATGCGGAGGGCACATCTACTTCATCCGTCCATTATGCCGACAACCACCTTGCATTTCCAGGGTGTTCAGAAACGCAACGTCGAGGGTGGTATGCTCGCCCCCGGCCATACCTTTATACCGCACCTCAGGTCGTTCTCGTCTTCGACAACCACCCCTCCGCCCAGCACCGCCTGGTCGGATACGTGCACCCTCTCCCCTATCTTCACCCCCGCGGCCAGCACGCAGCGGCGCAACACGCTTTCCGCTCCCACCCGGCAGCCCGCGTGCGTTACCGCCCCCTCCAGGTGCGCACCTTCGTCGACCTCGCAGCCGGGGCCCAGGACGCAGTTGCTGGAGACCGTGGCATGGGGGGCGATGTGGCAGCCCTCAGCGATGACCGTTGGTCCGAAAATCGCGGCCTCGGTGGAGATCTCCGCTCCCTCCTCCGCCCAGACCGATGGCCTTATCATCTCCCCGCTGAAGGAGAAGGGCATGATGCGGGCCAGGATATCGTAGTGCGCCTGCAGGTATTTAGCCGGAGTGCCTATGTCCATCCAGTAGGCGTCGCTGGGGAAACCGTACATGGCGATGCCGTCCTCGAGCATGCCCGGAAAGAGCTGGCGTTCGAAGGAGAAACACTCCCCCTCCGGCACGCGCTCCAGCAGCTCGGGCTCCATGACGTAGGTGCCCGCGTTGATGAGGTCGGTGACCACCTGGTCCCAACTGGGCTTCTCCAGAAACTCCGTTATCCTTCCCGTACGATCCAGTGGCACCAGCCCATAGGCGGTGGGGTCCTCTACGCGCGTGAGGTACAGGGTGGCCTTGCCGCCCTTGGCGCGGTGGAAGTCGATGAGGCTGGTCAGATCGAGGTCGGACAGGACATCGCCGTTGAACACCAGGAAGGTATCGTCGATATAGCGCTCCACGTTCTTTACGGCGCCGCAGGTATCCAGCGGCTCGTCCTCGGTGACGCAGGTCAACCTGACCCCCAAACGGCTGCCGTCTCCAAAGTATGCTGCGAAAACCTCAGGCTTATAGGCGGTGGAGAGCACGATATCCGTTATGCCGTGGCGCCTGCACAGCTCGATCTGGAACTCCAGGAAGGGCCGGTTCATCAGGGGCAGCATGGGCTTGGGCACGGTCAGCGTGAGGGGACGCAGCCGTGTTCCCTGGCCTCCGACTAATATCACCGCCTGCATGGCATGACCTCCCACTTCCGGTTCAGGACACCGTATTCCTGATTTCAGGCGTTATTCCAGGTAATATTAGAATCCCTAAGTCAAATAATCAATCTCGCGTGGCCTGCCCGACCATGCTCTATCCTCGCCGACGTACATGCTCCCCTCAGGCCGACTCCTCCCGCCACCAGTCGAGCACGTCTTTCAACGTCTCCTCCAGGGGTCGGTCGGGCACCCAACCCACCAGCTCGCGCATCTTGCCGTTGTCACCCCGCAGCACCGGGATATCCGACTTGCGCAGCCTGTCCGGATCGACCTCCACCCTAATGGGCGTCTCGCTCATGGAGAGGAGAAGGTCGAGTATCTCGGCTACGGAATGGTCGCAACCGCTGCACACGTTATAAGCCTCTCCCGGCGTTCCCTCGCGTACCAGGTGCCAGTATGCCCCCACCAGGTCCCGCACGTCGGCAAAGTCCCGCCTCGCCTCCAGGTTCCCTACCCGTATCACCGGCTCCCGGCGCCCCGCCTCCGCCTCGGCGACCTGGCGTGCGAAATCCGAGACCACGAACTCGGGAGACTGTCCGGGCCCGATCATGTTGAAAGCGCGGGTCACCACGGTCCTGGCGCCGTACGCCTGGTGGCAGAAGATAGCGTGATAGTCCTGTATGACCTTGCTCAAGGCATACGGGCTTGCCGGCCGGAGCGGGTGATCCTCCTTTATGGGCAGCTCTTCCTCGCGCACTTTCCCGTATTCCTCCGCAGAACAGGCCACGTGTACCCTGGAGTCCAGGCCTGCCTCACGCAGTGCGTCCAAGACGTTGGCCTGTCCCGTCAGGGCGACCTCGAAGGTCAGCCCGGGATCATCCCAGGAGCGCCTTACCGAGCTCTGAGCGGCGAGGTGGAACACGTAGTCGGGGCGGAATGCTTCCACGTGCGAGCAAACGCGTTCGTGGTCGAGGATGTCACAGACCCCGAACTCGCAGCGGTCCCAGGGGGAGATGCTGCGGGCGGGGCGCTGATCCAAGCCCATCACCTCTATGCCCTCCCCGGCGAGGAAGCCAGCGAGGTGCCTGCCCACGAAACCGTCCGCGCCGGTGATCAAGACCCTTGGACTCAGCTCCGCTCTCCTCTCTCTTCGCACGCCGCAGTGGATAGTCTAGCAAACACCGTACATTCTATTTTCCACCACCGGCGGCAGTCAAAGCCGCTCTTCCCGTCGCTGGTGATTATAACCCCGGCCACCCGCGCCCCACAAAACGACGCCGCCCCGCGCCGGCTGCCTCGCCCTGCGTTCTCGAGGCTTATGCGCATGAAGCGCTCCGTCCCCTTGCCATAATCTCACGTGTATTGTTTGATACGTTATGGCGAACTCGATACGGGAGCACCACGAGCGAGGATGACATGCCGATGGCGAGGGAATACGATGTCGTGATCGTCGGGGCTGGCATATCCGGGATCACCCTGGCGGAGAGGTATGCGAATGTCCTGGGCAGAAAGGTCCTGCTCGTCGAAAAGCGCGATCACATCGGCGGAAACTGCTACGACTATTTCGACGGGGACGGCATACTCGTGCATCCCTACGGGCCGCACTATTTTCATACGGCATACCCAGAGGTATGGGAGTACGTCTCCCGTTTCACGGATTGGATACCCTACGTGCACAGGGTGCTGAGCTACGTTGACGGCAAGTACGTGCCCGTCCCCGTGAACATCGACACCGTGAATATCCTCTTCGACCTGGATATCCGCGATGAGGTCGAGATGCGGGAATGGTTGGACCGCAACGTCGTCAAGTACGAGATACCCCGCAACAGTGAGGAGTCCGCCCTCTCCCGCGTCGGGCCTACGCTATACGAGAAGATGTTCAAGAACTACACCATCAAACAGTGGGATATGCACCCCCGGGAGTTGGATCCGGCGGTGATGGATCGCATACCCGTGCACTTCGATCACGATGACCGCTTCTTCACCGATCCATACCAGGGCCTGCCCCACCGGGGGATGACGGGCCTCTTCGAGAGGATGCTGGACCATCCCCGTATCAGCGTGAACCTCGAGAGCGACTATTTCGATCTCGAAGACAGCCTCGGAGAACGCGAGATCACCATCTATACCGGGCCTATCGACAGGTTCTTCGACTACCGTTACGGCAAGCTGCAGTACCGCTCCCTGCGCTTCGAGATAATCACCCTGGACGAGGAGTGGCACCAGCCGCAGACGGTGGTCAACTACCCCAACGACCACGCCTACACCCGGGTACACGAGCCGAAGCACGCCACCGAGACGACCGCGCCCCGGACCACTATCATCAGGGAATATGGTTCCTGGGAGGGCGAACCCATCTATCCCGTCCTCAACGACAGGAACCGGGCGATACTGGAGAAGTACCGCGCCGAGGCGGAGAAGACGGACCGGGTATTCTTCGCGGGACGGCTGGCTACGTACAAGTACATCAACATGGACCAGGCCTTCAAGAACGCCCTCGAACTGTTTTTCAGATTAAACCCAGCAGCCGCGGATGCGGTCTGAACCGATCAGGGGGAGACCTGCCACCCAGGCCAAACAACACGCTCGTACATCATGGCAAGGACGAAGGAAGCCGTGGATAGCGAGGGAGCTGTTGCTGCCATTGCTCATATGAGGACCAGGCAGGGTACGGCTGGCCTTCATACGAGAACAACCCGTAGTAGTTGCCGTCCCAGGACGTCCCCGGATACTCGTCCACGTCCCTGAAAACCCAGATCTTCCTGCAGCCTGCGTCGAAAAGGCCGCCCACTCCCAGCGCACCTATGGCATCGGCCTGATATTGCTCGCTGAACGCCGCCGGATCGTTGTCGCTGTAATGAGGCCAGCCCGCTTCCGACGTGACCACTTCCTGTTCCGCTCCCATTGACCGTATGGCGCTCACGACATTGGCGTAGAAAGGCCCCCAGAACTTGGGGCTCTTGTAGGGGTGCACGGACACCATATCGCAGCAGCCATGGAACCCGATGAACCGGTTGAGGTCCAGGCTCTCCGCTGACCCGGGAGGCAATATTACCTCCCGCGAAAAGACCTCCCCTCTGTCCATCATAAAGATAACGGAGGCCCGTGCCTCGGCCGAGCCCGGGTTCTCCAGGTTCAGGTACTCCTGTATGGAGGAACCAATGTGCCCTTGCGGAAAGTCCCATTCCGTCCTGGCCGCCGCCTCTTCCGCAGGGACCTGGCTACTACTCTTCGCCTCGCCGTTATCAGCGCCAGTAACCCTATCGGCCACGATGGGTTCGTCCGCCTCGATCCTTATGGACACCTCCTGGCCGGGCCGGTTCAGGTCGTCGAAGAGCAAGGTGTAGTTCTCGGTCCCCACGTCGGGGTCGTCCTCCAGGGTATACATGAGCGCCCCGCATATCACGGAGGCGTTGGGATCTTTCTCCTTGATCGCCGCGTGGCCCAGTTGCAACAGGGGGAGGTAGTCCGTCTCCACCTGTCCTCCGAAATGATAGGTCCCGAACCTGGTGACCTCGCTGTCGCGGTCCCAACCGGGCTCGTTCCATACCTCGTAGAAATCGACGACGGGGCCGTAACGCTCCGCCACCGCGGCGCAGTATGCGAACCAGTCGCCGAGGTCCTGCGGGAGGGCACGGTTGGAGAATTCCCCGTACTGGGGGTCCCTGGCCCACTCGGGAAGCGGCCCTCCCAGCAGAAGGAGTATAGACTCGCATCCTTCCGCCAGTATGGCATTGATAAGCTCATCACTTGCGGACCAGTTGAAACCGAGCTGGTCCGGCTGGACGTATGACCACGGGATCTCTACCCTGAAGTTCCTGAACCCTTCCCTGTACGAGGGAGCGACCTGCTCCGGTACGCCGAAGACCTGGAGGCCCAGAAGCGTCCTGTCTGCCGCCTCCTCGGGTTGCGGTTCGGCTTCTTTCGCATTCGTACAACCTGGTATTGCCACGAGAGCGGCAAACAGGATGACTACGACTACCGTCGCTGCATTACGGCGACCTCTCATTATCATTCTCATTCCTTCCTTGTGTAGCCCATTCCCCGTTCTCACCGGTCCCGGCAGACGAGCATGGGAGATAGGGATAGGGTCATCCGTCTTCCTTCATGCCTGATTCCATCGGTGTCCATCCTTGCCGCGCCTCAATCCTCGCACCCCTCTGACCAGGAGGGTCAGGGCGATCCTGCCTGCCAGGCCGAGGACGACGGGAGGCAGGAGCAACCATCCCCGCGTTCCCGTGTATCTCTTGCGAAAGAAGATATACATGCTGCGGTGGTGCTGGTAGAGCATGCGCATCGACTGCTGGGAACTGGTCCTGCCGATGTGATGGACGAGGCGCATATCGGGGTCGTAGATCACACGGTAACCCGCCTCCCGCAGGCGCCAGCAGATGTCCACGTCCTCTACGTACATGAAATAGGCCTCGTCGAAACCGCCCACGCTCTCGGCGGCCTCCCGCCGCAGCAGCATCGCCGCGCCGGAAATCCAGTCTACCTCGCGGATCTCGTCCCGGCACACGTCCTTCATCTGGTAACGCCTGGTGAACGGGTTCCCGGGCCAGACATCCCCGAGGAATCCGTGTACGATGTTCTCCAGCATGGAGGGGAAGCGGCGGCAGGACATCTGTATGCTGCCGTCGCTGTTGAGGACCATGGGGCCGAGGGCTCCCACGTCCGGGTTGACGTCGAGATAATCTATGAGGTCGCCCAATCCATCCCCGGTGAATTCGACATCGCTGTTAAGGATGAATATATAAGGTTGAACCGTGGCCCCTATGCCCCGGTTGCATGCGGACGCATAGCCGGGATTGCCGGGGTTGTCCACCAGGCGAGCCCAGGGGAACTCCCCGTTCACCATCTCCCTGCTGCCGTCGCTGGACCCGTTGTCCACCACCACCGTCTCGACCTCTGCAAGCGCCTCGTCTATGGAGGCCAGGCATTTGCGCAGGTCGTTGGCGGTGTTATAGTTCACGATCACCAGGGACGCCCTCACCGCTTCAGCCTCCTAGCCAGTCCCGCCAGGTAGCCGGCCACCTTGGCACCATCGATGGCCAGCATGAGCAGGGCGATACACGGGGCGGCGGCGGCCTGCTCCCTGGCCGGGCGCCCTTCCATGTACACGGGGATACGCAGCCAGCGCCGTCCCGCGTACAGCATGCCCGCGGCCGCGGTCGGTATGGCCATGCGCCTGCCCCGCGGGGATAGAGCGCAGAACACGAGCCACCCGTAGGTGGCGAAGCGCAGCAGGTGGCGCTGGGGGTACATCCCGGACTCCCCATCCCCCCGGGCGTAGAGAAAGTACTGCCTCAGCAGGGTGCGCACGTTCCGCCTCATCCTCCAGTAGACCAGGGCGTCCTTGGCCAGGGTATGCTGGATATGTATCTTCTTCCAGGCATGGTTGAAGAACATATCCTCGCCGATCTCCAGCCATTCGGGATAGCCACCCACGTCCACCCATACGCGGCGACGAAAGGCCAGGGAGCGTGAGGAGGGAAGAAAACGCCCCTCGCGCACCTCCCACGGCAGGGGCACGGTGGCGCAGGCGGAGACCTCCTCGAACCAGCCCGCGGTGAGCGGGCAGTAGAAGCCGGCGACCAGGTCCGTACCCGGTTCCCGCTCCAGGGGCTCCATGAGTCTCTCCAGCCAGTAGGGGCTCAGGACGCAGCCCGCGTCGGTCACGGCGATGACGTCGTGCGAGGCCAGGGCGATGGCATGGTTCCTGCCCTGCGCGATGTTGCTGCCCTCGCATACCTCGATGCGCACCTGGCATGGCGCTCTTTCCGCCAGGGAGCGCAGTTGCTCCGCCGTGCCGTCGCTGGATCCGCCGTCCACTACCACCACTTCGTCGGGCAGGCGCGATTGCCCGACGATGCTCGTCCACCATTCGCCCAGGTTGCCGGCCTCGTTGAGTACCGTCGCCACCAGGGTCACACCGATGCGTCTCTCCCTATCGCCTCCGGACAAGCCTAATCTCCCTCCATTACGCGGTCGTATACCTCCAATACCTCGGAGGCGGCATTCTCCCAGGTAAAAGCGCGGGCGCGTTCCCGCCCCTTCCGAACCATGCGCGAACGTAGGGCGGGGTCGGCGATGAGCTTCTCAACCGCGGCGGCGATCTCCTCCGCCTCCAGGGGGTTATCCAGCAGCAATGCCGCGTCACCTACCACCTCGGGCAGGGAGGCCCGGCGGGAGGTGATCACCGGCACGCCGCAGGCCATGGCCTCCAGGGGAGGCAGCCCGAAGCCCTCGTAGATGGAGGGGAATACCAGCATGTCCGCCTTGGCCAGCAGCGACCGGAGTCGCTCGTCCGGAACGTACCCCGTGAACGTCACCTGCTCCTCCAGGCCGAGGTCCTGTACCCGCAACATGAGCTTGCGATACTCGGTGTTGTTCAACCTGCCCAGGCCACCCCCACCGATCACCGCCAGCCTGTGCTCGAGGCCTCTCGCGCGCAGCAGCGAGAACGCTTCCAGCAGGGTGGCAAGGTTCTTGCGGGGGTGGAGGTTGCCGATGTAGGCGAGGTAAGGGGGGGTAAGCGCGTAGGCGCGCAGCGCCGTCTCCATCTCCTCCTCAATGGGCTCAGCAAGAAAAACGGGGTCGAGGCCGGGGTAGACCACCTTCAGCTTCTCAGCGGGGAGGTCGTAGACCTCGCCAAGCTCGTCCGCGGTGAAACGGGAATCCGCCAGCACCATGCGCGAGCGCTCCAGCAACCTGGGCAGAGAGGAGATAAAACGCCTTATACCCTTGCTCTGCATCTCCGGGAAACGCACGAAGTTGATGTCATGCACCGTGGAGACCAGGCGCGCGTGCCTGAGGGCGGGCGCCTGGTAATTGGTGGCATGGAAGATGTCGAATTCTCCTAGAAACGATTCCACGGGCAACAGCGAGGTCCTCCTCCACCAGGTGTAATAGAGGAAGTTGGCGGGGAGGTTGTATCCCTTCACCTCCACCCCCTCCAGGGGAGGTGAGACGCTTTTCAGGCGGTGCCCGCCCCGCAGGGAGATGCAGAACATGTAGTACTGCTCTTCCGGCCTGGAGTTTATGAGGTAGGCGACCAGGTTCTCGGTATAGTGCCCTATCCCCGTCTTCTCCAGGAGAAATGGGGTGCCGTCGAAAACGACCTTCATATCCCGCCCGCTGTACGCTCTTTGTTCATCAGGGGTTCGTCGTGCTCCACTGTCCCCAGTTAATGAGGATAATCCCGACCACGATCGCCGCGACTCCCAACCAGTTCAAGGCCAGGATATCGCGGTTCTCGAATAGTTTATCGTAGAACATGACCACGATATAGGTGAGGCTGACGAAGGGGTATGCGACTCCCAGGGGCACGTCCGTCAGTACGATCAACCAGAATAACGCCGAGACCATGAAGAGAACCAGCCCCAGCAGGACGAGCCACGTGGTCACGATCTCCTTGACGAAGGTCGCCGGTTTCTTGATCAGCTCTCCGGCACCCATGCCCGTCTTGTCCTTCACCTCGGTCATGCCGCGGCGCAGGCAGATCTGACCGCTGATGGCGAGCCCCACGCTTATTATGATCAGGACGTAGGAAATTGGCTTGATGGTCGCTTCCATCTCTCCTCCTTATAGCCTGCCGTTTTCACCGGCTCACCAGGCTCCGGCATTCCCGGCCGAACGACTGCGTTTCCAGCGTATTATACCAATCTTGTGCGACAGCTTCAGTCTGATCCTCAGGGGAGCTCATACGGCTTCGTTGTAGAAGGCGGGGGCCTCTATGCGCAGGGGTGGAACCTCGCCGTAACCGGAGAAGAGAAAGAGCATGTGGGTAGTGCTGCTCGCGCTCTCCGCCATGGAGACGGACTGGGTCATATCCACCTGCTGCGGCAGCCGGTCCGCCTCCCTTATCCATAGCTCCACCACCAGTTCCCCCATCACTTCGCTCAGGTCGACGCCCTGTAACTGTTCGGCGAGGGTGGGATCTTCCTGCAGGCGGAGCTCGATCAGCTCCTGCCCGGTTACGCTGTAACGTATGTGTGCACAGCGTTCCCCGCCCAGGTCTTCGTATCCCAGCCATTCCGGGTCAGCGGCGACACCGGTGAGTTTCGCTATCGACCCGGCGTAGTCGAAATAGCGGTTCTGGCCCGGCTGCGGTGTATAGTACACCCATCCGAGCACCCCCAGCTCCGCCGACAGGCGCTCGCCCATGACATAGGCGTTCTCCCCCCCATCCAGGGTCAGGTACGAGAACGTGTTCTCCTGCTGCTCCTGCTCTTGTGTACTGGTTGCGGTCTCGCTGTACTCGTAGGTCTCGCTGGCGGGGAAGATGATGTCCCCTTCCACCCGCAACTGCTGTTCGAAGTCACCCTGTAATGTCTCCAGCCGGTACTCCTTCTCCTGCACGAAGTGGAGGTATCCGTCATCCTGCGCGTAGGCGTTGATCGCCTCGCCGCAGTCCGTGAGCCACGCCGCGGGGTCATTCCCCCCACAACCGGCCGCGAGAACCAGCGCGGCGACGCCGAGCAGGGCGGCGATGACGATCTTCCTGGAGAACATGGCTTTCCTGCACATATCCTTCATGTCATATGCCTTGAATCCATGGCTCATGCGGTCTTTCCGGTCCGGGTCGGGAGTGCTGGATGATACATGCCGCCGTTCGCTTTGACGCCGGCTCGAAGCGTGCATGTTCCGGGACCCTCATCATCCCGGGATGGTGAAGATGCTAACATACGCCCCGGTCCTCGGCAACATGGATGTTCGTATCGCGGCTCCGGTGTAAGCCTCACCGGGGCCCGCTCGGATTCCGCCGGGAGCGCAGCAACGTTTCGATGCGGGGATGTACATGGTATTATCCAGTTTATCCATTGCGTTGCCGGGATTGGAGGAGGACCGCCCTGATCCGATATGTTGGCCCTGTGAGGATGGCTGTGGGATGAACGTCTTTACAGGCAGCAAGGCAAAATCGTTGCTGCTGTTGCTCTTTTTTTTATGCATGGCGGTGATCATCACCTGGCCGCTGCTGCCCAATATCTCCAGCTCGCTCTACGGCAACGTAGGCGACTCCGTCACCACGGTATGGTCCTTGAAGTGGTTCAAGGAAGCGGCGTTTTCCCAGGGTGGCAGCATCTGGCGCTTTCCCCAGGCGGCCTATCCCTACGGCGTGAAGACATCATTCTCGCTGGCCTATTTCCCCCTGGTGCCGCTCTTCGCCTACCCACACGGCGAAACGGTACTCTATAACCTCATCATCATCTTCTTTATCGCCTTGAACGGCTACGTGATGTTCCTGCTGGGCAGAAAGCTGTACGGGAACGCCGCGGCGGGCATGATCATGGGGCTGATCTATATCTTCTGCCCATACGCGATAACCAGGGCGAAGTACCATCTGAGCCTGGTCCCTATCTTCATCTTCCCGCTTCTTCTCTATACGCTGATCAACCTCAAGCAGCGCTTCACCACCGCCAACAAGATAAAGGCCTTTCTGGCCATATTGCTGGCCTTGAACACCCATCCTTATTACGTGGCCATGACCTTGCTCCTGCTTGCGGTCCTGTCCGTATGCTATATAGCCCGGAAGATCCGGGCCGGGCTGCAAGGATTCAGGCTCGACTATCGCTTCCTGCGCACCTGTGCGCTCTTCGTCCTTCTAGCCTTCCTGATCACCCTGGCCCTGTCCTATGCTCAGCTCACCATCACCAGGGGTGACGGGGCGACGGTCGGAAGGTCGGAGGGAGACCTCTATACCTACGCCGGACACGCCTGGCATTACTACACCCCCTCGCCCAACAGTACTGTCTTCGGGGATTCCGTGAGCCAGTTCGTCAGGGACAGGATCTCCGCTACCAATATCGAGGAGTTCGTCCTTTTCCTGGGATTCATCAATATGGGCCTGGCGCTCATCGCCATCCTCGTGTGGTTTGCGCGCCGATGGTTCAAGCCGGCGGGCAGGCTCGCCGGCGACCTGGAGGAAAGGGCGAGCTGGGTCGTACCCTTCGCCCTGCTGACCGCCGCCATATCCTTCATCCTGACCCTGCCTCCCACCATCAAGATCGCCGGCGCCACCCTCTATATGCCGGCATGGTTCATAAGCAGGCTCACTACGGTCATACGTGTATATGCGCGCTTCGGGGTGCTCGTCTTCTTCTCCGTGACCCTGCTGAGCGGCGCGTGCATAGCCTTCGCGGACAAGGCTCTGCATAACCTGGGTTCGGCGGGAAGCCGGCGATGGATGCTGCTGCGCTATCCGCTGCTGGCCCTGCTCGCAGTGCTCGTCGTATGCGAATTCGCCGAAGTGGGTAACGCTCCCCTGCAGGAGATGTACGATCGCAAACCCGTCTACGAGGAGGTGGAGGCGCTGCCCGAAGATGCCGTGATCGTGGAGTATCCCTTCGTGGCTTCGGATGAGGCCTATACCGGCCTCTACCTCTGGAACGCCATCTTCCACGGCAAGGATATGCTCAACGGGTACGGCCAGGGGACGGAGGGGGAATCCATGCGCAACTGCGTCCTCAACGTGCTCGACGAGAAGACGCCGGGGCTGCTCGCCTATATGGGTGCGGATTACGTAACGCTGCACAAGGATCTCTACGAGAAGGGAAGCGCGTACTCGTATCCCGCCGGCGGCGTTGACCTGGACGCCTTGCCGGCCGGCTACGAGTTGCTGTGCGAGGACGGGGAATCGGCGCTCCTGGGCATCGACGCCACCCGCCCCGATATCGTGGTCATATACGAGCCCGGATTCAGCACCGTCATCACCCCCGAGTTCGGAAACGGCTGGTGGTTGGGGGCGGAGCGGAAGTGGCTGATGAGGATAGACTCCCTGCAGGAGCGGGTGGTCGACATCAGCTTCCGCATCTTCTCCGTGCAGGGGGAAAGGACCCTCGACGTGGACCTGGGAGGGGGAAGGGTGGAGACCTACCGCATCGGAGAAGACGCGCGGGAGATCTTCATACCCGGGGTAAGGCTGGAGGCGGGTATCAACGAGATCCACCTCGGCAGCGACGGGGATCCCACTCCATATAAAGATGTATATGGAGGATATGACGATAAGGGGGTCTGCTTCGCGATGTCGTTCTGGTACATCAGGTAGCGGGATACTGGTAAAATAATCGCGCGAAAAGGAGCGGCGGATGGAGAAGAAGATCCTGGATCTGGGTTGCGGAAAAAGCAAGGTTCCCGGCGCCATCGGGATCGACCACAGCGACCTCCCGGGTGTCGATATCATCCACGACTTGAACGTCTTCCCCTATCCCCTGGACGATGACGAATTCAGCCAGATCCATTGCTATCACGTCCTCGAGCACGTGGAAGACGTTATCGGGGTCATGCGTGAGATCTACCGCGTGGCGAAACCCCACGCCAGGATATTCATCAGGGTACCCCATGCTTCCTGCTCCAAATCCCTCTGGATGGATCCCACCCATAAAAGGGGCTTCACGACTCGCACTTTCATCGATTACTTCAGCGAGGATGCGGAGTTCGGGTACTATTCGCAAGTCGATTTCCGTCTGGACATATTGAGGATGAACTACTGTATCTACGATGGAGGACGTGGCACGCGGAAGATCCCCGCTTTCTTCCAGTCGTTCTGCAACCGCCTTGCCAACATCAACTTGTTGACCCAGGAGCTGTGGGAGCGGGTCCTGGCTGGATACGTCGGTGGGTTCGAAGAGCTATACGTGGAGCTTACTGTCATCAAGAACCCGCATTAGCCGCTCTGGGATCCCCGCAATACAAAAGGCCTCAACCGCCGTTGTTCCTCTTGATGGATCTCATGCCGGAGCGAATCGAGATGGTGTCATAGATGATGATGGCTATCTGCTTCCAGTTGATGTGCGATCCCTTGTAGATGTTGAAGTCGAGCTTAATCGGGCACTCCACTATATTCTCGTATCCGAAATGCTCGGCCAGGGCCAGCAGCTCGACATCGAAGGCGAAGCTGTTCTTACGGGCATGCGGCACCACCTTCTCCAGGACCTCTCTCTTGAAAAGCTTCATCCCCACTTGCGTGTCCCTGATCTTGAGGTTGAAGAGAAGGCTGTTCAGCTGGCGATAGATATAGCTGAAGAACTTGCGATGTGCCGGATAGTAGACCTCGGATTCCGGGTGGAGCTTGGAGCCTACCACAACATCGGCATCCTCGTCGATGATCTTCTCGTAGGCGTTGATGATACTCATGGGACCGATGTCGAAGTCGGAGTCGAGGTAGCCCACGAACCTCCCCGAGCAGTGCGAGAAGCCGTGCTTTACCGCGTATCCCTTGCCCATGTTGTCGTGATAGTGGATGTGGAAGATCCTGTCTCCGTTGACGGACTGCATCTTCTGTAGGGTCTGGTCTTTGCTGCCATCGGAGACGACGACGATCTCGTAGTCCAGGTCATGCTGTTCGAGCAGGGTCTTTACGGAAGCGAGGTTTTTATCGATGAACGCCTCGCCGTTATAGACAGGCATTATGAGAGACAGCTCGACGTTCCCGTTATTCATTGAACCCCCGCACGGTCCGCTTCGGCCTGACGTCACTTTCCAAAATACCCGTTTCAATTTTAACCATGAATATACGAAAGTCAAGGTAGCGAGCCGTTTAGCCTCCCGTTTCCTTGTTCTATATTCTTTACCCATCACGCAGCTCCTTTAATCAACCCATACGGGTTATGGAGATAGGGCTGCCCGTGAAGGTCGGCTAGTCGGCCTGCGAGGCCTCCTTCTTCGCGTCGTCGTCCATCTTGCCGACGCGGAAAAAGAAAGCGATCAGGAGAAGGACGCTGACCACGAACATGACCAGCGCGATCTGAAAGGTCGTAGAGGCAACAGTGTACATGGCCGTGATGCCGATAACCGCAGAAACAGAGAGGCATATGACCAGGAACCGGGTCTCCTCGGTGGCGAGAAAGTAATAGATAAACATGCCGACCAGGGTATATCCGCTCATGGCCAGGCATATAATCCACAGGATGGATGATGCACCAATGAATTCGCTCCCATATAGTTTTGTGATAATGAACCCGGGGGAAGCGATGAACACCGCGCTCAGGACCGCGCTCCCGGCCAGCACCACCACCAGGCCTTTCCATAACAGCTGGCGGGCACCCTCCCGGGCGACATGGGCTTCGACCAGTTTCGGGAAGATGACTATACCCACCGAGGAGGGAAAGTAGAGGATGATCTTCCCCAGGAAGGCGGCGCAGGCGTAATCCCCAGCTATATCGGAGGCGAATTTGCGTTTGACGATGACCGTGTCTATGCTCACCAGGAGCAGGAAGATCCCGTTGGCGACGATAAAGGGCGTGTATGACTTGGCGATCTCCCACAGCCGGATACGCTCCGCAGGTTCTCTCTTGAACAGGATGTCCCTGATCACGAAGAGGGATACGAGCAGGATCGCCAGGCTGCTGAACAGGCCTCCCAGCAGGGCGCCCGATACCCCCCAGCCGATCTTGATGAAGATCCACCCCAGTACGAACCTTCCGGCCGCATAGGCGAACATGACCGTGCCCAGCAGGATAAACCACTGGTACCCCTGGAACACCCCGCTATATACGGGGACGAGTATGGCGACCGCCATGACCAGGCCGCAGGTGATCACGGGCGCCGCCCCCTCGATATGGAGGTAGCCCGCGATGGGCCCGTTGAAGGCCACGAAGACCACGGCGACCAATACCGCCGCGAGCACGGATATCTGCAGGCATCGCATGGTTACCTCGTGTATGCCGCCCTTGTCGTCCGCCACGCGGAATTCGGTTATTTTCTTAGCCAGCAGGGCCTGGAGCGAGGTGGTGGGGACGGTGATGATCATGAATATGGACAGCAGGGCGGCGAACTCGCTGTAGGCGTCCCTGCCGAGAAGCCGGCCCGCGGTCACGTTGAAGAGGTAGTTGAGGAAGTTGGCAGCGAAGGTGGCGGCGACCATGTACCCGATGGCGGAGAAGAAACTGCCTCTGAGGGAAGCAAAGGCGCGGCTCTCGGTCCACGCCGGCTTTCTCTTCTCCAGTTCCTGACGCTGCCTGGCCTGCCTCCACCTTTCCCGGCCATAGGCCACCAGCTGGGCCAGTATGCCGATGGCCAGGAAATAGTAGGACCACACGGCCACCTGCCCGGCGCGCAAGGAACTGTCTATGGCCAGCAGGATCGCGCATCCGCCCAGGCAGAGCATGAAAAGCACTATGGAAATTCGGGAGTCCAGGCCCATGAGCAGTGTCATCAGGGCGAAGGTCACGAAGAAAGCCGCGGTTAGGTTGACCAGCAAGGCAACAGCGAGGAAGGTTACGGCGCAGGCGAGAGTGCGTACCCAGTGCATGGCTGCATAGTACAGGGCGCGTTTTGTCCTGTCCGCCACCCTGGACGGCAACCGGCCGAGGGGGTTCGCTGTCTCCCCGGCCGCTATATATGGCGTATCTTCTCTATCTTTGTATTCTCTCATACCGTCCCGCTCACTACCCGTATCCGCCATCCCGCGTATACGACTATCATGGTGGTACCTCTCCCGCCCTGCGTCGCCTTCTTATCCATCGCATCCCCGACCTGACCGCGATATATATCACGTAGAGCAGGATAGCCAGAGCGGTTGCCCAGGTGATCGCGGAACCCCAGCGTACCTTGTTCTGGGGAGTGAACTCCAGCGTGAGATCATACCTGAGATCAGCCTTCTCGTCGTTCTGTTCAACCACGGCTTCTCCCTGTCGGGGACAGGCGACGTACCAGGCATTGAGGTTGCCATCTACCTGGAAATGGTATACTTCGATATCCTCATCATTCCCGCTGATTACCGGAGCGGTCATCAGATTGGCGATCGCTCCATCCGGGTTCTCCAGTGTGGCTCGAGTAGCTTTCCAGCCGGGATCGAACTGCTGGCTGAGTGCGAGGATGAACGGGCCGCCATCGGACCTGACACCGACCGTCTTCCTCGTGGATCCCTGATCCGAGACTCCCGTGACCACCGGCTCTGTATCCCCTTCCTCCATGCTGACCGCGTAATAGCAACCGATCCCGGGGGTCACCTTGAAGAATGAAAAGTCATCATAGCGATTGACCATGGTTGTGAGCCCGTCGCTTTCATACGCATAGACGTAGAGGACTGCCGTCGTGGCAGACAGGGGGGTTGTGATGGACCGCTCGAGGTGCTGCCACTCGGTTCCAGAGATAGGCAGGCGCTCGCTGATAACGGTCTGCGCCTCGTCGTTGAAGTGTAGGGAGAACCCGGCCTCCCTCGAATTGGGGCTCTGGTAGTCGAAACCAAGCCGGTAGTCCTGGTTCTCCTCCACCGGGAAGACGGCATAAGCGCCTGCAATGTGCCGCGTCGCCTCCAGGCGCAGAGAGTAATCGCCTTGAGTCGCCTCTTCTTCGTCGAGAGCCATCGCCAGGACCGGCCGGTCGTCATACACATCGCAATCCGTGACCTCGTCCCCCCACAATCCCTCTTCGAAGGAGGGGTTGGTGATAAGATTAGGGCCCTTGCTCTCTCTGGCTACGAACTCGAAGTCGAGTTCACCCTCCGGGTCTTCTATGGCGATCTCCTCGAGGCGGTTCCGGAACTCCATGATATCCAGCCCGTCGGCATAATCGAGCTTTCTGAGCCGGCAGTTGTCATACCGGTTAACGGCATGATCCCGGTCTTTATCCCCATAGGAATACAGGTAGAGGGTGGCTACGCTGGCGCCGCGGGGGACCTCCAGCCCGCGCTGGTAGCTTATCCACCCGTTGCCCACGACCGGCAGTTGCCGGCTCAGGATCGTCTCCGCCTCGTCGTTGAAGTGCAGCGAGTATCCGGCGATCTCCGCATCAGGACCCCGGTAGTCGAAGCTGAGGCAGTATGCCTGTCCGCCCTGCACGGAAAAAGACATACGCGTTCCTGCTATCCCTCCGCTGGCCTCCAATTGCAGCGAGTACATGGCATCGCTGGCATCCTCCCGCGTGAGTTCCATGGCCAGTACCGGCTCGTCTCCGTCGGCGCTGCAATCCGTGACCCCCTCCTGCCATAAACCTTCCTCGAAGGAACCGTTGGGTATAAGGTTGGCTTGTTCGGCCTCCCATACCCATATGCTGGAGATGCGGCTCATCTCGCCGAGGTTGATCTCCTTACCCTGCTCCAATCTCATCCATACCCCATCCACGTCCATCCACAATTCGGCGTCGGGATCAAGCCGTAACACCTGAAGGATCTCCTCTTGCTGCATAGAACCGTCGAGCACAAGGCCGTCTTGCAGGAGAGTTCCGACGCTTTGGCGCTTGAATACGGCTTCGTCCCCCGTGAGAAGACAGCGTAGCTCTCCCCGGCCCCTGTCGGCGTAGAATGCCCGCTTTTCTCCTTCTGCTGCAGCGGGCACCTCGAGTATCCTTTCGTCCTGGATGGTGGTCTCCTCATCCGCTGCCAGCAGGTCCTCGATGTGGATACCGATGGGGGGATCTCCGTTCAAGGTGAAGGGAAGATCCCCTCCCTGTATCCCCCTGGCCAGCAGGTATTGGGAGTCGATGTCCCCGTAAGCGTCCAGGCGGCACAGGCTTGCGGTCGCGAAGGCCTCCGGCGCAAATTCGTGGTTGCGATATACCGCCAGTTCTCCGGTGCCGATATCCAAGCGCTCGAGATACTCCAGATCGTCCAGCGCGTCGATGAAGAACCCGCGGTCGCCGCCGTAATAAGCGAAGAAATCATCGTCATTCTCTTCGTCCTGCAGGGGAACGGCGACATACTCTATCGAAGCGCTCCTGAGCAGCTCCTGCGTAAAAGGCCTTTGCAGAATGTAGATGATATTCTCGGGCTTGAAGACATCGTCTCGCTCCGGAGGCTGCAGTTCTTTCCATGCGCCCTGGACGGCATCCACGCAGCTGACCATGGGGTGCTCGTCGTTATAGAACGACCACCTGGAATACGTGGGCACCCACAATGTGCGGGAATATCTCGCCTGGTCCAGAATGAAATCCTTGTACACCTCGTAGTCGCCGGGGATATCCCTTCCCACGAAGAGGGTGCCGGCCGAGCCGCTGGCCACGGGCAAAGCGTTGAGGACGAAGGGCAGGGAGATGAGCGCCGCCAGAAGGTAAACACCGGCCGTCTTCCATCTCCTGGCGCTGGCGCGCCGCTGCAGGTGGCCGACGAGACATCCCAGCAGCGCGGCATAGGGCAAGTAGATGAGGAACGTGAACTTGCTCGGCTCTCGAAAGGCGCTGAAGCCCGGGAAGTTCTCGTAGAGCCACTCGTATACCCCCGGGAAGGGTGGATAGATGAACTTGGTGAGGAATACCCCCACCAGAGCGACGACGGCGAAGAAGAGCACGCGTTTGTCCTTACGCAGCTTGGAGAAGAGAAGCGTGGAGAAGGCTGCTATAGGCAGCAGAAACCAGTATAAAGGTATAGGGTGGGTAGAGAAAGTGACCAGCTTGCCTCCCGACCACATGGGGGCGAAGACAGTCAAGGCGCTGTGCAAAGCGTTTGTCCCCGTAGTCCCCCCCGTGAACAGAGATCTCCCCACAATGATTCCTTCAAGCCCCCCCTCGAGCCCGCCAGCATAATAGGGTATCAACCAGTAGGCATTGAGCAGCATGGTCGCGATAACGGGGAGAAAAAACAGGGCCGTGAATGAAGGCAGCCCCCGCTTTTCTCCTCTCCCCGGGATGCTGAATAAATACAAGAGGAGGATGGGGAGGCAGACTACGTAGAACACCCTGAACTCGAGAACGCTGATGATGAACAGGGGTATCGCGCAGCCTATCGCCTTCTTCAGGGAAGGCTCTTCGGTGAGTTCCATGAAGAGGTAGAGGGCAAGGGGGGACCAGGCGATGGCGGCGGCGATAGTAATATGCCCTGAAGTCGAGATAATGAAGAAGGTGTTGAAGTTGAACACCAGGCTGCCTACAAGGCCGCCCAGGCTGCTCTCAGAGACCTTTCTGACCAGGAGATAGCTCCCGATGGAGCCGACGATGATCGCCGGCCAGAATAGCACTATCCTCTGGATTACGGCCATGGAGAGCCCGGCACGGGCAAACAGTCCGGCAAGAAAGATATAGGGGTACGAGGACGGCATGGTCACCACCCCTCCAAGGCCGGCCGCCGACCATGTCTGGAAGGAGGCTACCTGCCCGATCTGCTCCGGGAAGCTGAAACCCGAGTCCCCGTGGGTCATTATCGCAGTGCTGAAGAACCAGACATGGTGAACGGCGATGTTGAACAACACGGCAAGGTAGAGATAGGGGTCTTTCCAGGCGCTTTTCGCTTTCATTATGCTCTATACTGGTTATATATCCTCGTTGTCTTACTCTACACCGTTTCAGCCGGGCGCCTGATCCTCATGCCGCTGGCCCCGGCCATGCTCCCGTCATCCCGCCTCGATGTTTATCCACCCAAGCAAACATCCTTCCGGCGCGCTCCGTATCCTCATGTCGCCCCGCGTTTGCCTGCGATTCGCGAGCGGATTGCTTCCTCCATCCCCTCGATCCCGGTAATTATGAGTCCAGGGTAGTCCTCGAACCCTCTTGCCCCGGCGGCAGTAGCGAAGACCGGCCGGCCCCATTTCATATAGTCCATCATCTTGATCTCCACTCCCGTGTCGGATGTGGTCTTGGGGCTGATGAAAGCGTCGCACAGGCCGAGATGTTCCTCCAGGTCATCCACAAAACCGGCAAGCATGACGTTATCCGGGATAGCCTCCCCGGCGAAACGACCGCATACCGATCCTATTACGAGAAATACGGCCTCTGGAGCCAATCCCGGGGCCATGCCAAGGATATGCTGTACGGCTATCACGTTGGGGCCGTAGTCGGACCCGATAAACCCGATCACGTATCTTCCGCTCAGGCGTTCCTCGAGAGGAGTCGCCGTACCGCGGCTCGAACGTCCACGGCCATCATGGCGTGGCCTCGGCACCCACACCTCCAACCTCTCGGGATCCACACCGGAGGATTCCAGCCGTTCCATGTCCCTCGGGCTTGCACACAACACCCTGTCCGCCCCGGCGATGTTGTCAAGCTCGATACGACCGAACAGGCCGGCTAATCGCGCGAAGAGTAATCCCATCCCTACGCGCTCGTGATAGAAATCCCCCTCGATATTGTGCTCGTAAACGAAAACGCGTACGCGACCTTCCCGCACGCTGTCCCGAACCCTGCATAGGATGCGTATACCGAAGGGATAGTTCCAGACGAGCAGGTTTTCCGCACCGGGTTTCAACATGCTCCCGATGCGCCGTCGCGCCACTACGTCTAGGCGGGAAAGTATCTCGACGAGTAGGTTGAAGAGCAGGTTGAGCCTCCATATCCTCTTTTCGCCTTTTTCGTCGTCAAAGGGGAGAAACCCGCTTTCCCGCCTTCGACGCCTGCGTATCACTCCCGCTAACCTCAGAGCCAGGCCCGTCACGCCGGCCAGCCGCTCCAGATCCACAACATGGATGTCGCACCCTTCCTCACGAAAGAAGTCTGCTTGCGCCGCGATCAGCCTGGAGCCCCCGAAAGCGGGCTTCTCCAGCTCGGCACGGCTGAAGTTAGAGAATACGAGAACCCTGGAAACGCCGGCAAGTGTCTCCAGCAGGCTCCCCTCTCCGGTCCTCTCGGACCATGTGCGTCCTGCTTGCTCGGACATATCTTCTCCCCGATATTGGACACACCTCGTGACCGATCGCGTATGATGTGTTCCCCGCTACTCTTGAACATACTACATGAAACCGTCACCTGGTATGAAGCCCGGGAAATAGAGGGGGCGCGGGCGGTCCGCGGCGGTTACGGATGCTCGTCGATTTTTACGTTAGATCCCGCCGCACGGCCTCGATTATGATATTGTCTCCAGGCCCGACCCGGTTGAACAGCGCATCCAGAGGTGCAAAGCAGAGTCCTACGAGCAGGAGATCGTCCTTGATTCTGAGACCGGTTTTTCCGTTATAGAGGTTCCTCATCCCGTTCCCCAGGCCGTATCCGAAATTGTATCGCACATTATATTCTGCAAGATGCAAACGACGGCGGATGGCCATATCCGTTCCGCCATCAAGTACCGTGTGCCCCGTCACGGTTTTCCTCCCATCGTGAGGCCGGCTATCGTGCTTTCTCCGCCTTTCCAGACATGTTTCATCTCATATTTGCAGTCTTCCCATCCTTCCTGCGAAAAAGTCCTTGTACCCCCTCATACACATGCGCAGGTGGTCCCATTTGCCCGGCAGCGCATAGAACGCCGCATTGAGCGCGAGCGAGAAGAGCAGCGCAAACGGAAGGTGCGCGATGTAGTTCTTGCGTATGAAATACAGTCTGTTCCTGGTCAGGTAATACGCGGTGGTGCTGGATATCCATCCCGTCCCCGCCTCTATCTTGTGCCATACACCCGGCACGGGGACGAAGATCACTTCCCAGCCAGCCCTTCTGGCCCGCACCGCCCAATCCGTCTCCTCGTAATATAGAAAGAACGCCTCGTCCAAGAGGCCTATTTCCTCGATGCATTCCCTCCTTATCAACAGGTTGCAACCGTTCACATAGTCGACTGCCTTCTTTTTGTCATACTGGCCGAGATCGATCTCCCGGTAGCCTATATGGCTGGCCTCGCCGGTCCAACTGTTTATCCTACCTCCAGCGAAAAACAGTCGTTTGCTATCCCCATGAAAATAGACCTTGGAGCCGATGATGCCGGCCCGCGGCGACTCACGGGCAGCGTCCACGAGCCGGCTCAAGGTATCCCTGTCCACAACGACATCGTTGTTCAGGATCCACACCAATTGCGCCCCCCTCTCCAGCGCGACCTCGATGCCCCGGTTATTGCCGCCCGCGTATCCCAGGTTGTCTCCGGTGTGCACGAAGGCAATCTGCGGGAATTCGCCCTCCAGGCGTTCCAGCGATCCATCCGACGAACCGTTGTCGACCACGATCACCTCGTGCTGTTCATAGGTCAAGCCGAGCAGCGACTCCAGGCACTCGCGTGTGTCCGTGTAGTTATTGAACGTAAGGACCAGTATTCCTACTTTCATCCCCCATCTACTCCCTGACTTACCTCGATATCATGCATGATCGGGCCGGGATGCGTGCCTTTTTCATGCCTTACGCCATGCAAGCGCCTTTATTCTACAATACGGCGACGGAGGCATCCGTATTAACCAGCATTTCCACCCCGCTCGATTCAGCCTCTCGCTTCCTAGCTTTCCATGTAACCCCTTATACTTGTATGAGCAAGGCGGAGAACTTACGTGGGGAAGAATATGGGACGGGTGCGGGAAGGGCCGTGCCCTGGGGCAGGCATATCAGACGCAGGGACGATCGTGATAGTGACGGTGCGGTGAGCGATGGCAGACCCGGTACATGGGCTCACTTTCCAAAACCGGGAGGATCTCTACGCATGAACATTCTCTGGTTCACGTGGAAAGACAAGGCGAATCCGCGAGCCGGCGGGGCCGAATTCATGAACGAGGAGCTGGCCGCGAGGCTTGTAAGAGATGGGCACCGGGTCATCTTCCTGGTCGGAGGCTTCCCGGGTTGCGTGAGAGAGGAGGAGATCGGCGGCTACCGCATCATCCGCCTCGGCAACCGCTGGACCGTTTACCTGGAAGCATACCGGTATTACCGCCGTTATATGAAGGATTGGGCCGATCTGATTATCGAGGAAATAAACACCATTCCCTTCCTGACCCAGTTCTATGCGCGAAACAAGCCCAGGATCTTCATCATCTACCAACTCTGCAGGGAGATCTGGTTCTACGAGATGTTCTTTCCCCTCAACCTGCTGGGATACCTGATGGAACCGCTCTACCTTTACGCCATGAGAAAGAACATCTGCATCACCGAATCCGAGAGCACCCGGAAAGACCTGCGGCGTTTCGGCTTCGCAGAGGACCGGGTGCACGTATTTCCCATCGGCATCGGGATGGAACCCCTCGAGGAGTTAGGGGGATTGGAGAAGTTCCCCGAGCCAACCCTGCTTTCGCTGGGTGCTTTGCGATCGATGAAACGCACGGTTCACCAGGTGGAAGCCTTCAACTTCGCCAAGGCGGAGTCACGCGGCCTCAAACTGATCGTCGCAGGCGATGGAAGCGGTGACTACAAGGAAAGAGTCCTGCAGGCGGTCGCGGACAGCCCCTACAGGGATGATATCGATTACCTGGGTGGAGTAGGCCTGGACACAAAGTATGAACTCATGCGCAGGTCCCACCTCATCCTGGTCACATCCGTGAAGGAGGGATGGGGACTGATAGTCACCGAGGCGGCAAGCCAGGGAACTCCCGCCATCGTCTATAACGTGGATGGTTTACGTGACAGCGTAATAAACGGTTTTTCCGGGCTCATCTGCAGAGAGAACTCCCCCGCCGAAATGGCCCGCCTGATCACCTCGGCTTTGAGCAACCGGGAGAAGTACGAAGCCATGAGAATGAGCGCCTGGAAGCTCAGCAAGGAGTATACCCTGGATAGGAGCTACGCTGAATTCGCGGCTATCTTGAGACGGGTATGCAGAGGCAATCCCCGTGTTTCCGGCTGATGCCAAGGGCCCGGACACATGCCCCCGAACAGCCCGGCCCTTTCGCACGGGTCTTCTCGGCTATCGTTCTTCCCCCAGGCGATAAAGGGGCACGCTGGCATCGATGATCTCGCGGGCAGCGAAGCTTCTCCGCTTCTCCCCGTATGCGTGCGCACCTCCCTTCAGGATGATGAACACCAGCCCGCCGTAACATGGGACGAACCGGCACAGCGCTTCATCCCCCGGAAGCAGCATTGCCACTATCCTCTTCCTGACGGAATCACTGATGAACCGGTCGGAGATGGATACATACCGGTTATAGGCCGCGAGCAGCCAATCGGGATATGCATGTTCCTCCTCTTGCATGGGCGTGGCTTCCAGCAGCGCCTCAGGGACGGCCAGAAGCCTGCTGATAAACCGCCGCCCGTATACCTGGTATCCTTCCCCCTTCAGGAATTCGAACGACTTGGATGAAAAGTTGTGGATGTGCCCGTGCGGTATCTTCAACTCGATGTTTTTCTTTATCTTCCGTACAGGTTCATGCGGAACGGTGACCACGACCGCTTTACTTGCCACCCGTAACAGCTCACGTATCGCCTTGACGTGATCGACCATGTGTTCCAGGGTCTCGCTGCATACCACCACGTCAAACCGCCCATCATCGTAAGGCAGGTTGTGAATGTCCGCCGGATCAGCCTCCAGTCCGAAGATCTCCCCAGCCCGCCTGCAGGCCTCCTCGGAAAGGTCGCAGCCCCTTACATCGGTCCCAAAGATCCTTTCAATCATATAGCCCTGGAATCCCTCGGCACATCCGGCATCAAGTAAAGAGGTGAATTCGAGGTACGAGAGCGACTTGATCAGCTGATAAGTCCGCAAATATCTGGCGATGAGGCCTCTTTCGCTGTGGCCCTTGCGAAAGCCGTAGATGGGCTGGTGTGCGAAGTATATCCCGGCTTCATCGCATTTTCTGTAGCGCTCTTCAAGGCCGGCCTTCGTTTCGCTGGTGTATTCTTTCATAGCCGGATAGAGTCCCTTACGTTAAGGCGTGTCTATCTGCCGATGCCCTCGTAGTTGAATCCCAGGCGGCGGATGGACAGGGGTTCCAGGCAATTCCTGGCGTCCAGCACCTCCCTGCTCTTCATGAGCTCACCGACTTTGCGGAAGTCCTGCATCTTGAACTCGTCCCAATCGGTGAGGATGAGCAGGAGGTCGGCGTCCGTGACCGTATGCAGGGGATCCCGCGCGTACTCCACCCCTTCGGGAAGGAGGGTGCGGGCGTTCTCCATGGCCTGGGGATCGTATACGCGCACCTTGGCGCCTCCATCCAGGAGCAGGCGCACGATCTCCACCGCCGGGGAATCCCTGACATCGTCGGTGTTGGCCTTGAAGGCCAGGCCCCAGACGGCGACGGCCTTGCCGGACAGCTCGCCCAGGCGCCTCTCGACTTTCCCGGCCGTGAGCTCCATCTGCTCCCGGTTGACCTGCATGACGCCCTCGAGGAGGTAGAAGTGGTAGCCCGAGCCACGGGCGATCTCGATGAGGGCCTGGCAATCCTTGGGGAAGCAGGAACCACCGAAACCGGGCCCGGAGCGCAGGAACTCGAAGCCGATGCGGTGATCGTATCCCATCCCCAGGGCTACCTCCTTGACGTCGGCGCCTGTGGCCTCGCAGATATTGGCGATGGCGTTGATAAAGGAGACCTTGGTGGCCAGGAAGGCGTTGGAAGCGTATTTGATCATCTCGGCGCTGGCCGCGTCGGTGATGAAGAGGGGGGCCTTCAGGGAGCGGTAGAGCTCGCTCATGATCCCCGCCGCCTTCTGGCTCTCGGTCCCGACGACGATACGGTCCGGGTTCATGAAATCCCTCACCGCCGTCCCTTCACGCAGGAATTCCGGGTTGGAGACCACGTCGAACTCCTCCCCGCCCGCCTTCTCCTTGATCACTCTCTCCACCAGGCGGGTGGAGCCCACGGGCATGGTGCTCTTGTTCACGATTATCTTGTAGCCCTTAATTGAGGCGGCGATCTCGGATGCGGCCTCCACCACGTAGGACATATCGGCCTCGCCTTCCTCGCCCTGGGGCGTACCCACGGTGATAAAGACGATCTCCGATACTCTCACCGCGTTGTCCGTATTGGTGGTGAAGTTGAGGTTACGGCCGAGGTTGCGCAAGAGGAGCTCCGGCAGGCCGACCTCGTAGATGGTTACCTCTCCTCGGTTCAGCCGCTCGATCTTCTCCTCGTCCTTATCCACGCCGATAACCGCGTGGCCGAGGTTCGCGAAGCAGGCCGCGGTCACCAGGCCCACGTAACCCGTTCCTATTACCGCGATCTTCATATCGACTCACCCGTTCAACCAGAAAAAGCTGCCTTCCCGCAAGGATACCCTCTCCCCGTGCCCCATATCAAACCCTTTGTTACCGCAAAATAGCGGGGGCTTGTCCGCTCGAGCCCTCACTGCACTTCCCTGTACGTTTCGAGGGTCTGTGCGATGGTGCGGTCCCATGAATAATCCGCGGCCCTATGCCTGCCCAGTTCCGCCAACTCCGCGCGCAGGCTCCCGTCTATGCTGAGGCGCCGCATGGCTTTTCTCAATTCCATGGGATCCTCGGGATCCACCAGCATGGCTACGCCCTCCCCTACTTCACGCAGAGACGAGCTGTCCGATGTGACCACCGGCACGCCTCGCGCCATAGCCTCGAGCACCGGCAGCCCGAAGCCCTCGTACAGCGAGGGATAGACGAAGATGCCCGCCGCCGCATAGAGCGCATCCAGCTCCTCCTGCGGGAGATAGCCGAGCCACCGCACACCATGCTGGGACAGGATGCGGCTCAATTCCCTGCGCCCCATCCAGCCGGCCGCACCCACCAGGACCAGATCCCCGACTTCCGCTTTCTCCGAGCTTTCGAACGAGGCATAGGCCTGAACAAGGCGGGAGAGATTCTTGCGAGGTTCTATGGTACCCACGAAGAGCATGTATCCGGGGGTGAGACCATGTTTGTTCAGCACGGACTCCACCAGGCCCGGCGCGGGGCGCTCGGGCATATCCACGCCCAGGGGGACCACCCTGACCCTGGCATCCCGCTCACCCGTCAGCGAGCGAAGGTCGTCGCAGGTGTTTTTCGAATCGACCATGATCGCGGTGGCGTGTCGCAATATCATGCTCAACCCCCTGCGGTGGAATATCCTCCACCGGCTGGGAAACGCCCCCGGATACCTTAGGATACACAGGTCGTGGATGGTAGCCACCAGGGGGGCGCACGAGGGGGTAAACACGAGCGATGGCGCGTGCATGACGTCGAGGGTTCCGAGATAACGCTCGATGCGCGGTATCCCCAGGGTGTGCCAGGATACCCCCAGCACATCCCGGCGTACGGGGATGTGGACCTCCTCGATCTTCCCCACGCCCGGAAAGGCCTGCTCCCCTGCGGGCCCATGGTGTCCGACCACCAGGGAGCCGCCATGCATGCTTGCGGCTACCCCGGGTATGACGCGGCGGAGATATGTGCCTATACCTCCCGGCTGCTCATAAAAGAGCTGGTCTGCAAATATACCCGCACGCAAAGCTATCCTCGCATCTCGCTATTCCCGCCGACGCTTGCAGTGGAAAGGGGAGGGCAAGCCCGGAGCATTGCCCTCCCCGCCGGTTCTTTCGTCAAGCCGACCCGAACGCCCGGTCCGTGCCTCACGGCCAGGTGGTGGGGAGCTTCGGATATGCGGGCAGTTGCTGCTGCCACTGCACGTAGGTGTACCAGGCGGTATGCGGCTGGCCCGTATGCGAGAAGAGCCCGTAATAATTTCCGTCCCAACTCGTTCCGGGAACTTCGTCCACGTCCCTGTACACCCATATCTTCCTGCAACCGGCGTCGAACAGGCCTTTTACCCCCTGTTCTCCCAGGGCAAGTGCCTGCCCTCCCTCGCTGAAGGACCCGGGTTGTTTATCGCTGTAATGAGGCCATCCCACCTCCGAGGTGACCACCTCCTGCCCTGCTCCCCTGCCCCTCAAGGTGTTGACCACGTTGGCGTAGAAGCCTCCCCAGTACACCGGGCTCTTGTAGGGATGTACGGCCACCATGTCGCAGGTACCGTGGAACCCGATGAGCATATTGATATCGAAGGTCATGCGGGAGAGGGGTGGAAGGACCATGACGCGGGAGAAGGTCTCTCCCTTGGTCATCATGAAGGTCAGGGTGGCCAGTGCGCTCGTGGCATGGGGGTTCTGCAGGCACAGGTACTCCTGGATGGAGAAACCGGTGCAGCCCTCCGCGAAATACCATTCCGTCTGGGGTGACGTGGCTCCCATGGAATCGTGACCGCCCTTCCAGGCGCCGTTGTAGTCGAAGTACATGGGGCGTTCGGCGACCATGGGCTGGCTGGAGGAGACCTTGATGGAGACGTCGCCGTGGGTGGAGTTGTGCACCCCGATGCCCAGGCCGTCGGTGTGCACGGGGACGGTGAAGCGGGAGCGCGGGCCCACCATAAGCTCCCTGCGCACGTTTGCCCCGTCACCGCAGAGGTAGTCTATGGAGACCACAGCGGCCGCATCCCCGGGATTCTGCAGGCACAGCCAGGTGTTGAAACCGGGGCGCGTGCAGCCCTCGGCGAAATACCATTCCGTCTGGGGCGACGTGGCTCCCATGGCGTCGTGCCCGCCCGCCCAGGCGCCCTGGTAGTTGAAGTACATGGGGCGCTCGGCCACCATGGGCTGGCTGGAGGAGACCTTGATAGAGACGTCGCCGTGGGTGGAGTTGTGCACCCCGATGCCCAGGCCGTCGGTGTGCACGGGGACGGTGAAGCGGGAGCGCGGGTTTACCGTGAGCTCCCTGCGCACGTTCGCCCCGTCACCGCAGAAGTAGTCCAGGTAGACCACGGCTGCCGCGTCGCCCGGATTCTGCAGGCACAGCCAGGTGTTGAAACCGGGGCGCGTGCAGCCCTCGGCGAAATACCATTCCGTCTGGGGACTGGAGGCCCCCATGGCGTCGTGCCCGCCCGCCCAGGTACCGTTATAGTTGAAGTACATGGGGCGTTCGGCCACGATGGGCTGGCTGGAGGAGACCTTGATGGAGACGTCGCCGTGGGTGGAGTCGTGCACCCCGATGCCCAGGCCGTCGGTGTGCACGGGGATGGTGAAGCGGGAGTTCGCCCCCACGCTGATGTCCCTGCGCACGTTCGCCCCGTCGCCGCACAGGTAATCGACGGAGACCAGGGCCGCGGTATCCTGGGGATTCTGCAGGCACAGCCAGGTGTTGAAACCGGGGCGCGTGCAGCCCTCGGCGAAATACCATTCCGTCTGGGGCGACGTGGCTCCCATGGAATCGTGTCCGCCCGCCCAGGCGCCCTGGTAGTTGAAGTACATGGGGCGTTCGGCCACGATGGGAAGATCCGCCTCCACCTTCATGGACACATCCTGGCCGGGGCGGTTCACCTCGTCGAAGAGCAAGGCGTAATTCTCTGTCCCCGCGCTGGGATCGTCCTTCAAGGTATACATGAGCGCACCGCATATTACCGAGGCGGTGGGATCCTTCTCCTTCACCGCCGTGTATCCCAACTGCAGCAAGGGTAGGTAATCCGTCTCCACCTGTCCCCCGAAGTGGTAAACACCGCTGTTGCGATAGGCCTCGGAATCGCGGTCCCATCCCGGCTCGTTCCATATCTCGTAGAAGTCGACCACGCTTGCGTATCTCTCCGCCACCGCGGCGCAGAAGTCGTACCAGTCGCCGAGGTTCTGCGGTGGAGCCTTATCCGCCATGCTGCCGTATTGTCCGTCCCATGCCCAGGCGGGGGTCGGCCCACCCACCAGGAAGAAAAGGGACTCGCATCCGCTGGCCAGGATCTCGCCCACCATGGCATCAAGCCACGTCCAGTCATATATGCCCTGGTAGGCCTCTATGGAACTCCAGCTGACTTCCACCTTGTAGTTGTGTATCCATGCGCTTTCCGATGCGGCTATTATGGAGGAGAAACCGGGGTAGGCGTGCAGTCCCAGGAACTTTCTGTCGGCCGCGGCGGCCTGTTGGGCGGCCTCGGCCTCTCCCCCTTGCCGGCCGGGGGTGGCCGCAAGCGCGGAGAGGATCAAAGCCAAGGCCAAGGGAACCGCGATAATCGTTCTTGTGAACAACCTTCCGCTCATTTCGTCTCTCAACTCCTTATTCATCGCATCCTCTAGACTACTGCCTGTTCTCAGCGGCCTCCGGGCCACCCCGCCGATCGGCCATTATAACCTACTAGACTATTCGTCCTGTCCTTGCAAGCTGATCAATCCAATCGGAACCAGCCGGGCGGTGGTCCGTCCACGACTCCAGGTTACCATGTTCCTTGAATTCGTCGCAGCACTTGCGCTTTCCTGCAATCCCTCTATCCCTCGTTTCACTCTCCCGACCTCCGCCTCCAATCCCAGACCCGGGACAAGCCTTACCGCCGGAGTCATGCCCTTTGGACCATGTTATTCAACCCGTTGTTCCCGCCCGCAGGCACAATCCTGCGCTTTCCGAAATCGGGGGGTTCATCGCCGCACTCGCGGCTGTGATGCGGCCGCCTGCTCCGTTCCCGGGGATTACTCCGCCGCTACGGCTTCCTCCAGCTTCGCCACCAGTTCCCGCACTATCCTGTCCCAGCCTCGCGAGGCCACCACGTTCTCCTTGCCCCGCTGGCCCATGGAGCGGGCTAATGCGGGGTCGTTCAGGAGCTCCAGTGCCCTCTGGCCATACTGTGACCTGTCATAACAGAGGAACCCGTCTTCCCCGTGGGTGATATTGCCCCGCGCAGCCGCGCAGTATCCGTTTCCCAATACGGGTTTGCCGCGCAGCCAGGCTTCGCCGAACACGAGACAGAAACTCTCGTGCAGGGAGGGGAAGATGAAGACGTCGCAGGCATCGTAGGCGTCCAGTACCTTCTCGCGGGGCAGGGGTCCCAGGTAATGTACGCCTTCGCCGCTCACCGGCATGTAGTCCTCGTCCGGACCGATCATGACCAGTTCGGCCTGGCATCCCCGGCTGCGCACGTACTCCAGGGCGGCTATGGCCTCCCGGTAGCCCTTGCCCTCGTTCTTCCTCGCCACCCACAGCAGCAGCGGAGACGCCTCCAGCCCGAACTCCCTCCGGAAGCGTCCCCCATCGATATGCGGTGAAAGAAGATCCTCGAGCTCGAAACCCGGGCCTACCGCGAAGGCGTTGTATCCCCAGGCGGTCATGATATCCGCGATGCCCTGCAGGTTGGCCTCCACCCCGCGCGCCCCCGCCATCGCCTTGCCGAGGTGGCCGAAGTAGTGGTTGGGATCACGTGAATGGAACAGCGGGAAGGCGATGAACGGCCTGCCGGAGCCCGCGGCCGCCTCCGCCGCCAGCGAGAGGGTGGACATGGGGGCCATAGAGCCGATGACCAGGTCGAACCCGGGCGCGGAACGCATCACCTCCCGCTCCAGTGACGAGGAACAGGGTCCCATTACATACTTGTGCATGCGCGAGATACGCGCGGGCATCTTATTGGCAATCCACCACAGGGCTTCGCCGAGCACCTCTTCGGGGCCGCTCTGGACGAACTCGGCCCAGCCGCGCGAGAGGTCCAGTTCCCTCTCGCCCGCTTCGTCACGCAAGCCGGCCCCATGTACCAGGACACCGAGGTCCCTCCTGTCCTCCGGCGGGCGCAGGGTTCTGGGGACTTTAATACTGACGGCCAGGCAATCCCGGTTGGGGACTTCCGCATGAATGCGCCGCGGCTTGCCTTTCTCCAGGTCGAACCGTTTCTGTTTGTGGTCGCTCGTTCCCAAGGCGAGGTAGAGGTCCTGCGGGGTACTGACCTCCAACCAGACCTCCCGTATCCCCTCGCCGGCGATGACAAGCTGCGCCTGCTTGCCGGACCAGCGCACCTTGAAGTCGCCTCTCTGTTCGCATGCGTGCCATCCGTTGAGAAAGCAGTGCTCCCCGCTCCCCCGCAAGGCATCGCAGAAGAAGGTGACAAACTCGGGGCTCCGCGTTTTTCTTTCGTGCATGGTGCTCAACCGGTTCCAATACCTGCTGGCGCGGCGCGGCCGGGGGTTGCGAACCGGGTAGCGGTGGATAGCTACCCCCTCGATCTCATCCACGCCCTGCGGGAGGAAATCATCCCACAGCATGTAGCCGAAGGGCGAGCGGAGCATCTGGAGCGAGCACGTCGTAAAGACCTCCACATCATGACCGGCTCTGGACAGGCGGGACATGAGCTCCCAGAGATACCTCTCCGCCCCACCGGGGATATCCCGCCCGAAGCGGAAGGTAACCAGCATTATGCGCATGAGTTTCCTCGCGGTCTTCATCGCGGACGCGGGAACAGACTGGTGGTTTTTCCCCGCATCATAGTTTCACCCACACTTCTCGGAGAAGAACCATATTGGTTAAGTTATCCGATACGCGTGTTTTCGTCCAGCTTGGGTGGAGGGTGGGGGCGCCGTTCAGCTCAACTCCACCTTGGACACCGCGACGCCCAGGCGGCGGTGGTCCTCGATCCCCAACGCCTCCCACGGTGAAAATGGGTTGTGCACGGTGAACTCGATCTCCCAATCACCTGGCGGGATGTCCGGCGGGAGATCGATGCGGAGACAGCGCGGCTGGTTGGGTACGTCAACCTCCGAGATGAAGCGGCCGTTTATGCTGATGGAAACCCTGGTGGTATCCGTGGGATGGGCCATCACCGTATACAGGAGAAGCTTGCGCTTTCCCTTCCTGGCTTTGAGGTGGAGGACGGCCCTGCCGTCCGCCCAACGGAAATAGATGCCCCTCGCGTCCAGCTCGCGCGCGTACCACCCGCTGCCCAGTGAACCGTCCATCCCGTTGGACATCACCACCTTGCTGCGCAGATGCCGGTTCCGGTCGTCTTGCCGCAGGGCGGACTTGACGAGACGGGGGTCCTCCATGATGAAGGGCTCCCCCAGGAACGGGCAGAGAACTCCCTTACGCATCAGTTGCTGATCCGTTATCTTTCTGGCGTGCTCCACTTCCCTCTTAAGCCGCAGCGTGTCCCGCAGGCGCAGGACGTTCCAGGCCAGCGCCTGGAACATGCGCGGGACCAGGGAGAGCTTCATGGCGAACGAGAGTTCGCCGTTATCCCATTCACGCCGCATGCGATGGAGGAAATGGAAGCTTGACTCCCGCCATATCCACGCCAGCGTGCGTGTCTCCATGTTCTTGAGCGCGTTACGGATGCGGTTCCTCTCGTAGAGATACAGCCTCCTTATCAGCTTCCAGCCCTGTACCGTACCCTGGTGGTGATAGGCTATTGCGCGTGGCTCGTAAGCGACATCGTAGCCGAGGATGTTCATCCTCCATCCCAGGTCCACGTCGTCGAAGAGATACTCGTACACGCTGTCGAAACCACCCATCTCGTCGAAGGCCGATGCCTTGACGATCATGGCCGCGGCGCAGGCCCACATCACCCGGGTGTTCAGGGCATAGGAATCGGTGTCCTGCCCGAAGATCCCCCTGTCCCAGGCATACCCCAGCAGGTTGACGAAACCTCCGGTGCTGTTCAGGAGGGATTTATACCCGTTTATGAGGATATGGGAGGCGCAGATGCCCAGGCGGTCACCCTCCAGCTCGAAGCGCCCGAGCATGGCCTCGAGCCAACCCGCGTCCAGCTCGATGTCGTTGTCCAGGAAAGCTATGTATTCCCCCCGCGCCTCGGCGGCTCCCACGTTTTTCGAGGCCGCACAGCCCTGGTTGCGCCGGTTGACCATCAGCCTGACCTGGCGGTACGAGTGCGCCACGATCTCGGTGCTGGCATCGGTGGAATGGTCGTCTACGACGATGACCTCGTAGGCGATGTCTGTTTTCTGGGCGTAAACGGAGTCCAGACAGGCGGAGAGCAATTTCTCGCCCTGATAGTTCGGAATAACGAAGCTTACCAGCGGCCTCGGCTCTTCGGGCATGTATCTACCGTTTTTCCTTACTCGCGTGACGATATTACCGAACGATGTTCTCCTCCAAGAGGTGTGGGTAGCACGTGTCCGGCCCCATCATCTCTTCACCCACACTTCCCGGAGAAAAACCCCAAACGACTCCCCTATCTTCTAAGATTATTGCACCAAAACCAGGGCAGTGCAAAAACCGGCAACAGGGCAGGTGAGACGGGGACCGCACCAGGCCCGCCTCGATCCCGCCCCTGCGATTGGCGAAACGCAGACTTTCGCGGCCGGTTTATCTCAAGTGCGCCATGTTCGCAGACGAGTATCTATATAACACATGTAATGAGATGCTTTGGGGGGCGTTTTCAATAACGCGCCAAAGATGACGACAAAAGGAGATGCCGAGCATGCTATCGCGCAGACCCCTGAGGATATCGATCCTTCTCTTTGTAACTGTAGCCCTGCTGCTGGCGATACCCTCGGCCTTCGGGCCTCGTGAAGCGGGCGCCTATACCTATCCCAACGGGTGGAAGCAGGAGTGGGTCCTGGATATGGGGAGTATGTTCAAACACTCTTCCCCCACCATCGCCGATCTGGATGGCGACGGCAGGCAGGAGATCCTCATCGGCAACACCAACGGCCATTTTTACTGCATTGACGCCAGCGGCGGCCTGCGCTGGACCTATTACACCGGGGCGGTCATCCAATCCACCCCCATGGCCGTTGACTGCGACGGCGACGGCAAGCTCGAAGTGTTCTTCGGCAGCGATAACGGCTACGTATACGGGCTCAATTACCTGGGACAACCTCTGTCGGCGTGGGGCTGGCCCAAGTTCGCCGGGACCGCCTTCGGCTACAAGGAGGTCTTCGCCGCCCCCTCGTGCGGGGACCTGGATGGAGACGGGGACCTGGAGATCGTAGTAGGTTCATGGGGTCACTATATCACCGCATGGCATTACCAGGGGCCCACGGCCTGGCAGTACTACAACGCCGATACGGTATGGTCCTCTCCCGCCTGCGCCGATATCGACCTGGACGGCAAGGACGAGGTGGTCATCGGCGCGGACTGCTGGGGCGGCAACAACTGGCCCTGGCCCCGCGGTGGCCTGCTCTATGCCTTCGAGGGAGACGGCTCCATACGCAGCGGCTGGCCCAAGTGCCTCCCCCAGGTGATCTGGTCCTCGCCGGCCATAGCCGACCTGGACCGCGACGGTTTCCCCGACATCGTCGTGGGCACCGGCCTCTACTGGCAGAACACCAACCCCGGGGCCGGCAACTACCTCTCCTATGCCGACGGCAATCATGTATATGCCTTCAACTACAAGGGCGACAACCTGCCGGGGTGGCCGGTGAACACCGGCAACAACAACTTCGGCTCCCCCGCCGTGGCCGATATCGACAACGACGGGTACTACGAGGTCGCCCTGGGGTCCATGGACAACAACATCTATGTTTGGGAGCACAACGGCGTCGTGAAGTGGACGCGCTGCTTCTGGCCGGTACAGAAGATGGGTTCGCCGGCCATCGCGGACATTGACTCCGACGGCGACATGGACGTGATCATCTCCGAGGGGCTCTCCATCATGGCCTACGATCCCTACGGCAACCACGTCCTCGACGCCGATACCGGGGGCAACATGTTCAACTGCGTAGCGGTGGGCGATATCGACAACGACAAGATGACGGAGCTGGTCATCGCCACCGGGGCGGACGGCCAGACCGGCAAGCTCTTCTGCTTCCAGGCGGGACCATATAACGCCTCCCTCGCCGCCTGGCCCATGTTCCGCAAGGACGCCCGGCACAGCGCATCCTACAGCCACGAGGAGGTCCCGGATATGTGGCCGCCCGAGGAGGTAAAGAGCCGCAGCTACCTCGCGGAGGGATATACGGGGTCCGGTTTCAACGAGTGGATACTGATGATGAATCCCCTCGACCACGAGATCCCCGTCCAGATCCGCTACATACTCTCCAGCGGGCTCTCGGTGGTCAAGGTGATCTATATCCCCGCCAGATCCCGCATGTCCGTGCCCGTGCATTCCACCGTCGACGGCCAGGACGTGAGCACGTCCATCATATCCAACCAGGAGGGTCTCATCGCTGAGCGGGCGCTCTACTTCAACTATAACGGGGGCAGCGGGACCTGGTCGGGCGGCCATAACGTGATGGGGGTCGATACTCCGCTCACGGAATGGTACTTCGCCGAGGGGTGTACGCGGCCCGGTTTCCACACCTGGCTCACCCTGCAGAACCCCGGCGCGGAGGATGCCTACGTTACCCTGGACTACCTCTGCGGCGACGGTAACAACGTACAGAAAACAGCCCTGGTCAGGGCGAAATCACGCTATACCGTGGCCGTGCACGAGGACGCCCAGGGCATCGGGGTACACAACAGCGCCCACGGCGACGTGTCCATCAAGGTGACCTCGAGCCAGCCCATCGTGGCCGAGAGGCCCATGTACTTCAACTACAACGGGACCTGGGACGGCGGCCATAACGTCATGGGCGCCGGCGCGCCCTCCCAGGAGTGGTACTTCGCGGAGGGTTGCACGCGCAACGGCTTCCACACCTGGCTCTGCCTGCAGAACCCCGGGGACACGCCCGCCTACGTAAACCTGGACTACCTCTGCGGCGACGGCGCCAACGTGCACAAGGAGATCATGGTGGCGGCGCGCTCCCGCGCCACCGTCGCTGTGCATCAGGACGGGCAGGGCATCGGTGCCCACAACGACGCCCACGGCGACGTCTCCATCAAGGTGACCTCGAACCAGCCCATCGTGGCCGAGAGGCCCATGTACTTCAGTTACAACGGCGCCTGGGAGGGCGGACACAACGTCATCGGCTCCCCCGAGCCCCATACGCAGTGGATATTCGCCGAGGGGTGCACGCGGCCCGCGTTCAACACCTGGCTGTGCCTGCAGAACCCCGGGGATGCCGCCGCCAACGTAACCCTCACCTACATGTGCGGAGACGGGGCGAACGTCGTCAAGGGACTGACCATCAGCCCGCGCTCCCGCGCCACCGTCGCCGTGCACGGCGATGCCCTGGGCATCGGGGTACACGACAACTCCCATGGCGATGTCTCCATCAAGGTGACCTCGGACCAACCCATCATGGCGGAGCGCCCGGTGTACTTCCTCTACAACGGGGGCATAGCGGGCGGGCACAACACCCAGGGCTACCCCCTTGATTAGTCAGACTTACTGCGGGCTTGGCGGGAGAAGTTGAGGTACGACTTGAGTACCAGCACGCACGAGTGCAGGTCGTTGTAGACGGGGATGCGGAACTCCCGCATGCGTTCCTCCAGGGTATCGAAGTAACGGCTATCCCCGAACATCCAGGAGACCACGGGTTTTCCGCTTGCCCGCACCGCCTCACCGATATCCTCGAAGGGGAAGAAATCGAGTATGCGGGACGCGAAGGGGAGGAGGATGACGCCGTCCACGCGGTCGTCGGCGAGCACGGCCTTGATGGAGTCACCGAATGCGGTCAATCCATTTTGCTCGATGGCGGGCCAGATGTCCACGGGGTTGGAGGGGGCCATCCAGTCTGGGAAGACATCGCGTCGCAGCGCATCCAGCGTCCTGCGCTCCAGCGCCGGGACCTGCAACCCGGAAGAACGCAGGAGATCGGTGAGGACCACTCCTCCCCCTCCGGTGACCGTGATAACCGCCACGCCATCCCCCGTGGGGGAGCTGAGCCGGAAGGGCTCCGGGTGGATGGAGAAGGCCTTGCCCAGGTTCATGAGTTCCTGGAAATCGTCCACCCTTATCACGCCCGCCTGGCGCAGGGCGCCGTCCACCACCTCGTCGGAGCCGGCGAGGCTGGCGGTGTGGGAAAGGGCCGCTTTCGCGGATTCCTCGTAGCGCCCTCCCTTCAGGACCACCAGGGGCTTTCTCCCCGCCATTTCCCGGGTCACCTCGAGAAAAGCCGGTCCGTCCACGATGGATTCCAGGTAGGCCACCACCGCCCTGGTCTTGGGATCCGCCGCCATGTATTGCAGGACCTCGACCTCGTTCACGTCGATCTTGTTGCCGATGGCACAGGCCTTGGAGACGGTGAAGTATCCCGAGATGACGTACTGCAGCATGAACCCGGCCGCGAGCATCCCGCTCTGGGCGATGATGCCCAGGGTCCCTGGTTTCAGCCTCTCGTGGGCGTTGGGGGCGCGCATGAAGGGCGTGAAGATGAAGGGGTCGGTGTTGACCAGGCCGGTGCAGTTCGGCCCCCACAGGCGCAACCCCGTTCGGTCCGCTATCTCCCGGCAGGCGGCATCGATACGCTTCCCCTCCTCGCCCACCTCGGCGAAACCGCCGGATTCCAGTACCGCCGCTTTCACCCCCGCCGCCGCGCAATCCTCCAGCACCTCCGGAACGCTTGCGGCGGGCACGAAGACGATGGCCATATCCACCTTGCCCGCCAGTTCCCTCACGGAGGGATAACACTTTACGCCCAGGATCTCGTCCCTGCCGGGATTTACAGGGTAGACCGGCCCCGCGAAGGACTCGAGCATGTTGGCGATGATGCTGTGGCCGCCCTTGAGCTCGTTGGGGGTAGCCCCCACCACGGCCACGCTGTCCGGGGCGAAAAAGGCATCGAGACCTGTCCGTTTCGGCATGTGTGTATCCTTCCCTTCGACCGCTACGATCGTTGACCGCTTCGCACGGCTATTTCCACATTCAATCCAAGAAATATTCTACAACAGGTTCTCCTCCGAGAAGCGCGGCCGGCCTCCCGCACGTTTCCGAAAAGCATCTACCCCTCAAGTTATTAAGCACGGGTTGCCGAAATAGACCTCATAGATCGGTTCCTGTAAGCCGATTCCGGGCAGGTGGCGTGCCTGTAAAAACCGAGACATCAAGAGGTGGTGGTGGTGGAAGATGAAGGAATTAAAAGCATGCCCCGAATGCGGCGTGCCCGATGAGGTCTCGCAAAGCACCCGCTGGGAGAGCAACGGCACCATTGCGGGGTTGAGAACCCCGGGGCAACGGAGCTTGTATTTCGAAGTAGCGGGCATCAACGGCCTTTTTGAGAATATCGAGAAGCAGGTGGGCCAGTCCGTGAACCGCATCATCATCGAGGGCAAACGCAAGAACACCCTGGAATATCTCGAGGACTACTTCTCCGGCGTCATGGCGGCAATGGTCCGCAGCCTGGGACGTCGACGCATATATATGGCCATCGCCAGACTGGGGGCGGTAGCCGGTTACGGCAACTTCGAGATCCTGGAGATCAAGCGGGGTGAACATGTGAGGGTCTATGGCCGTAACATCTATTCCATCCCATTACTCAAAGGTGACCTCATGGCGGCCTTCAATTTCACCGAGAGACTGCCCGCCAGTGTTACCATGCAGGAGAAGGAGGATGGATACCTCATGAAGATAGAGCCGGGGGAGAAGCCCGACGAGGATCTGTCGTCCCGCCTCGAACCGGTGCTCTCGCATCCCAAGCCCGGAGATATCCATTATGATACGTGCGCATTATGTGGCGCCCCCGCCGAACTGAAGAATTGGCTCTTCGACCTAGGTGAAGGTACCATCACCAACGGCACTACCGGAAGGCGCCTGGCCTCACTGGGCATCGATCAAGTGGATGCCGTACTGAGGGAGTTGCAGGCGGAGTTGGGCGAGGATTTCGAGAACATCATCCTCCAGGCGCAGCGGGACTACGTCAAGGACGTCCTCGGGGCGGAGGAGATGGGCGGGGGCAAGCCCTATCTCCGCCGCTTCTTCGCGCTGCGGGGCATGGGCAATCTGGTCTCCTACGAGCTCGGCGACGATCGGCTGCGAGCGGTGGTTGAAAACGCTCGTCCCCCGCTGATGGTCGCCGGTATCCTGTACGGGATCTTCGAGCTGCTGACGGAGCGCGCGGGCGAGATCGACTACTCCCTGCGGGACGGCGGGGACCTGGAGGTGGAGGTGGCGGCAATCCCGTAAACTTCCGGGGTTTCATTCCAGCGCCATGCCTCATGCGGGTACAAGTCCCGAGTCTGCGTGGCCCCCGAGCGGGACCGAGCATTCCCTGCGGGACGACGGGACCCTGGAGGTGGAGGTGGCGGCACTCCCGTAACCTTCCGGGGTTTCATTCCAGCGCCATGCCTCATGCGGGTACAAGTCCCGAGTCTGCGCGGCCCCCGAGCGGGACCGAGCATTCCCTGCGGGACGGCGGGGACCTGGAGGTGGAACCAACAAACCCGTGGAATGACAGACCCCCCCGTTCTATCGCTCCTCTCTCACCACGAGTATTTCCCACAGCGTCCAAGCGCAGGTGCGCGATGCATCCTGGAGGACTTTTTCTTTATGTGCCGGGTCGCCATTTCGTTGCGCTCCTAGCGGCAAGCTTCACTGAACCGCGGTATGCCCAGCAACGTCTTTGAGATAGAATTAACAGCGAATTTTTACTTCGTGACCGGCAAGAAAAGGCGGGCCTATGACCGGATGGAAAGAGCACCTCCTGGTGTTGTGTCTCTTCCTGGTCCTGGTGTTCCTGTTTACCGTGCCCTTCGCCCTGCACGCCGGCGACGCGGTGCTCTCGAGCCATGTGGACAACCTCCTCAACGTATGGATCATCTCCTGGGACGGCCACGCGCTCGTCACCAGCCCTACCAACCTCTTCCAGGCCAACATGAATTATCCGTCCCCGGACAGCCTGGCTTTCTCGGAGGATCTCTTCTCCCTGGCCCTGGTGGCCGCCCCCATATCCTGGATCACCGGCAACGCGGTCTTCGCCTACAATTTCGTCTCCCTCATCGGCTTCGCCCTCTGCGCCTACACCATGTACCTGCTGGTGAAGTACCTGACCGCGAATCGGCCCGCCGCCTTCGTAGCCGGCGTCTTCTTCGCCTTCGTGCCTTATCATTTCTCCACCATCGTCCACGTGCACGTAAGCCTGTACTTCCTGCAACCGCTCATCCTGCTCTTCCTCTTTCGCTACGTCGACGAGGGAAAGCCGCGCTTCCTGGTGGGGCTGGGCATAGCCTTCACGGCCCAGGCGCTGATGAGCTGGTACCAACTGGCCTTTTCCTCCATACCCATAGGGCTGTTCATCATCTGGCGCATAGTATCGCCGCGGCGCAGGGAATATGCGCGCTACCTGCTTTGTATCGTGGGAGTGCTTTTCCTGTGCATGCTGGTGGTGATACCCTTCGCCCTGCCTTACTTCCGCCTCCACCGTAATATCCCGGAGAAGGAAAGCGAGCCGGCCATTAACGTCATCTCCTCCGCCAAGTCGGGGGATTTCTTCCGCGTGCTACCCCAGAACTATTTCTACGACAAGTTGGGTTTCCTCAAGACCGGCAGTCCCGGAGGGGGAGACGCCCTTTTCCCGGGCTTCCTCATCTTCCCCCTGGCCGTCCTGGCGCTCGTATACGTCTTCGGCCGCAGGAAGCGGGGCGGAGCCGACCGGGAGGATGACGCAGAACCCCCCCCTGCTTCCGGCGATGAGGGAGAGGAGTTACACCCGCAAGCGGATACGGATCCCTCTCCACAGGAGCCGCAGCCGCCAGCGCCCGCGGCGCCTCCCGGCCCGCGGCGGGATTATTTCGCCTTTTTCGTCGTCCTCGGTCTCGTCTGTTTCGTCCTATCCCTCGGGCCCGAGCCCCACGGCGTAAGCAACATCTTCTACAAGGCTCTGCACAAACTGCCTATCTACGGCTTCGTGCGCTTCCCCATCCGTTACCATATAATGGTATTGCTCTCCCTGGCCGTGGTCGCCGGTTACGGCGCAACCTGGCTCTACAACTGGTTCGCACGCAGGAAGAACAGAAGGTGGGCGGCGGCGGCCGTCTCCGCCGTGGCCGCGCTCATGCTGCTGGAGTTCCTCATCGTCAGCCTTCCCTACACGGGGGTGGCGGTGGGGGACGCCGTGCCCCAGGTCTACCGCGACCTGGAGGGCATCGAGGGGGCGGTGGTCGTTGAGGCCCCCATGCCCGCCGTGGCCAACAGCGTGGTCTTCGAGGACCCCCTCACCATCAACTACGGTACCCTGGACAATACCTTCCTCTCCGCCCTGCGCGAGCAGGACGCCACCTATTTCTCCATCTATCACTGGAAGAAGTTAGTTAACGGCATGAGCGGGTATTACCCTCTGTTCTACCGCCGCGCCCTGGTGGAGATGCTGGCCTTTCCCGCACCCCGCGCCCTGACCTTCCTGCGCGCTGCGGGGGTGAACCGCATCGTCATGCACTGGGACTACTACCCGGCCGAGCAACGGGAGGAGGTCCGCGAGGCGCTCGCGGGCGCCGAGGGGGTGACCCTGGTCGAGGATTACCCGGACGGCCTCAGCCTCTACGCATTGGACGCCGTGCAAACGGTATCCGCGATGGACCTCGCTATAAACGCCCATGCTCCCGAGCGGACGAATCCCGGCGATTCTTTCTCGGCGTCGTTGGGGATCTTCAATGGGAGCGGCATGCCTTTCATCAATACGGACGAGACCCTCCAGCATCTCGAGGTTGCATGGAAGGACAGCGGCGGGAAGGTGATCAAGAGCGAGGGTACCTACTTCTACGCGCCCTTCTTCATCCCGGACGGAGAGGGGGCGGTTGCTCCTTTCAAAGTTAGTGCACCTCCCGATAGCGGCGGTTACACCATGACCGTCACCTCTACGGATGGCATGTTGGAAGGCCAGGCCTGGGAGACTGGAATCGACGTGGGGGAGGTTGCCGGCGTGGATTCCGGCCGGCCCGTAGCGGGTAGCCTGCAGTGGTCACCCCACATATCCGGCCCGAGCCCGCCTGCCGCGGAAGCACCCGCCGATGCCGCGTTGCAGCCTTATCTCGGCGAGGTTTTCTCCCTCGACATGGATGCCTACAACGACGGCTCTACGTTCTGGGAGAGGGATCGTCCTTCCGTCGAGGGCGCCGTGGTAATCACCGCGGTATGGACGCGAGAAGGCGACCCGGGATACGAGATGGTGCAGCAGGGCATGCTCCCCGGTGATCTCTCCCCCGGCCAGGTCTCGTCCTTCCCTATCGCCCTGCAGGCCCCGACCGAAAGCGGCTCCTACACTCTCACCCTGCGCCTCAACAGCCTCGGCATCACCTACATCGGCGACCCCGTCATCATCCCCGTGACCGTCTCCCGCTAGGGGTCAGGTCTTTCATTTTGCATACTGCGGTACGTTTCGTATATAAGAGCCACCGCTTAAGGAGTATAAGTTGCAGCATTTGTGAAATCACTCGCTTGATACTCGGGTATGCAAAATGAAAGACCTGACCCCTACCAGTTGTCGGGGACCTCGTCCGGGAAGAGGATGGCGGCGATGCGGGTGAAGAGGTCCTGGCTCCCGGTGGGGTTGACGTTGCAGTTGAGCAGGACCACCACCGTCGCCTGCCGGGATGGCAGGTAGAACATGGTGGCCTGGAAGCCGCTGAACTCTCCGTTGTGGCCGATGAAGTCACCCAGCTTGAGGATGCCCAGGCCGTATTCGTAGCCTATCCCTGCCCCCTCCATGCCGGGGACATCGACCCACTGCAGCTGCTCCTCGTGGGTCGCCGCCTCCAGGAGCTCCCCGGTGGCCAGCGCCTTCGCCCACACCCTGACGTCGTTCAGCGTGGAGATGATAGCCCCCGCCGCCCAGGTGATGGAGGGATCGATCCCCGAGGTCATATCGTACAGCTCGCCGTCCTCCCCCACCACAATATATGAATGGGAGTGTCCGCCCGCGATCTCCGGACCGTCGGGAAAGACGGTGTCGCCCAGGCCCAGGGGTTCGAAGATATATCTTTCCATGGCACCGGCCAGCTCCAGTCCGGTCACCTGCTCCACGATCATCCCCAGCAGCACGTAGTTGGTGTTGGCGTAGTTATAGCTCTCGCCGAGAACGGCGGCCGGGTCCGTTCCCAGCGATGCCCGCACCAGCTCCTCCGGCTCCCATCTATAGAGAGGATCTACCGAAGCGATGTCCATGAAGGCGGGATTGGCGTAGTCGTCCACGATGCCGCTGGTGTGGTTGAGGAGCATGCGCACGGTTATCTCCTGCGCGTTCTCCACCCAGGGGAAGCAATCCGCCAGGGGGTCGTCGAGGCCGATGAGGCCCTCGTCCACCAGCTCCAGCACCAGCGTCCCGGTGAAGGACTTGGTGACGCTTCCGATGCGCATGAGGTCTGCGATCTCTATCTCCTCGCCCGTCTCCCGGTCCGCCAGTCCCACGGCCGCCGTCCATTCTCCGCGGCCGGGCACCCAGGCGCCCGCGATGACGCCGGGGACGCCGCCGGACTCCATGGCCTCGCGCATGGCCTGCTCGAGCTGGCCGGTGGTCTCCTGGTCGAACCCGACCGGCGCCGGGGTCTTCTCTCCGCAAGCCGGCCCCAGGACCGCCAGCACCAGCAGCATGACCGCCGTCAGCGCCGCCGCCAGCACACCGCGCCGGCGCCGTGACTTCTCGTCCCCTCTGTGCTTCAACCCCAACATATGCGCCTCCCGGTTGCCGTTCCTCGCCGCTCGATCCACCCGCTTCAACATGAATAATCGTCAGCGTGAGCGCATGGGTTGAATCCTTTACGAGGGTTCCCGGAGGCTGGAGGATACGGGCGTCAAAACCGGGCCCCGCACGCGGCACCTCCTTGCGCGACCATGTGTACTACCGGTACTCAATGCTCCCGAAATTCCTCATCTGCTCTTTGTACTCACGCTCGTTTATGAAGAAGATCGTGCAGAGGAATGACTCCCCTTTCCGCCGTGCGGTTTCCTCGATAAAGCAGATGGAACGTTCCCTCGTATCCTCCACGTACTCCTCCCACAGGACAACGTCTTCATCGGGGAGATCCCAGTATACGCCGGTATACGCGAGCTGCTCCCCGCAAAGCTCGAGTACGTCCCCGCCAAGGATCGCATATCCATGCTCCGCAAGCGTCGTGATGACCTCTATCGCCGCTTCCTTTCTCCACGCGATGTTTCGCGGTCGCAGCCGCGCCATGGAGAAATTGAATATCACGCCTTCCTCGATCAGGCTGGTGGGAATAAAACCGGGCAAGAGATCTTCACGTTCTGACATCCTCCCTCCCATCCAAGGTGGAAACCCCAAGTACAGCCGCGCGCGTCAGCTTCTCGGCCTCGCGCCGCTTACCCCTCGGCAAGCACGGTTCATGCCTCGCGTGTGCGGCATCAATACCCGCGATGGCCGCTTACTCCGGGGGGATCTCGAAGATCCAGGCGTAGACGGTGCGGTTCCACTCCGTGGTGGGGGGAGACTCCCATCTCCCCACCAGCTCGAGCTGCTCGAGCATCTCCGGCCCCAGGCCGATGTAGCGCAGGGGCGCCTCCGGCTCCGGCTCCCACGACCACAGCACCACGTAGCGCACCCCCAGCTTCCGCGCTTCGTCCACCAGGTCGTCTATCTCGATATCGGCGGGCTCGAACCCCTGCCATTCACCCAGGAAGTAGGCGTCCCTCCCCAGGTAGAAGGAGACCATCGGCCCCAGGCTGGTGGTCACTCCGGCGTCACCCGCATTGCCGGCGAGCCAGAGCGACGCGTCCCTGGCCGCCAGCCCGCCCACCTCGTCCTCCAGAGAGACGATGCCGTGATAGAAGATATCGTTGGCCATGGGGCGCGCCGTAAAGGCCAGGACGCCCACCAGGCATACCATGATCGCCAGCATGAACACGGCCAGGGCCGCCCCCTCCCTCCGCCACTCCGTCTTCACCCAGGGCAGGCCGATGAGCGCTCCCGCCCCCAGGCATAGAGGGGGCACCGCGGGGATGATAAAGCGTACCGAGGAGAAGTACCAGAAGAAATGAAGGGGCCCCAGGAACAGCAGCCACAGGGTGATGAACAGGGCGTAGCGGCGGTAACGCTTAAAGGCCAGGGCGAAGGCCAATCCCGTATAGCCGAACACCAGGTAAGCGTAGTGATAATAGCGGGAGCTTATACCCAGCGGGGGGACGTCCGAGAACATGAGATAGCGGCCAAAGCGTTCCCACAGCCCGACCTTTTCGAACTCCGCGGGGTGGTTGCGCAGCTCCTCGAGGTAGGCGCTCTTGAGGGGCGAGCCGAAGACGATGAGGTTGCGCACGGCATAGACCGCGAAGGGCGCGAGGGCTATGGCGCAGAAGATAAGCAGGTTGCGCAGGCGCACCCTCTTCTTGTACAGGAAATAGACGAGAAACAGCCCCTGCAGGAGCAGCATCAGGGCGCCCTCCCAGCGCGTGAGCAGCGCCAGGCCGCTCGCGCCCGCCGCAAGGTAGAGCCATACGAAGCCTCCCTCCCTCTCTTTCATCCACCTGAGGAAGAAGAAGGCCCCCAGGCAGATGAGGAAAGCCAGCAGGCCGTCGGACATGGGCGCCGCCGACCAGGCCGTGGAGATGGGCTCGAAGGCGAAGAGGCCGGCGGCGGCGAGCCCCGCCCTGCGCCCGAAGGCCAAGGCGCCGATGGCATAGATGGGAAAGACGCAGGCCGCGCTGAAGAGAACGTTGGAGAGCTTCCCGGCGAACTCCAGGGGGAGGAAGAGATCCAGTAAAGCGATGCTCAGAGGATAGAGGGGCATGAACTTGTAATGCGGATGCCCGGCTACGCTGTAGTGGAAGCCATGGCGCAGGTTCCTGGCCAGGACCATGTAAAAATAGCTGTCGTAGGTGTACACCTTCGCCCGCGAGGCGAAGTGCCAGCGCCACAGGAGCGCTGCCGCGAACACCACCAGCAGGGCCAGGAGCCATAACCAGAGCTCCCTGTCCCGCCACTTGCTCCCGCCGCTCCTCGCGAGGAGTTCTCCTTTCGGGGCATCGCCCGGAGCTTCCATCCTCTGCAGCGGTGTGACCTCCGTCTTCTCAGGAGCCCTCTCCCCGGTCTCGAGGACTTCGCCCGGCTCTGCGCGATGATGCTCCAGGCCGGGCAGTGCTTCCCCCGATGCGCGATATGCCTGCGTATCCCCGGCCTCGAACGGCGCCCCCGGGGCCTCGCGCGGCGTTTCCGCTCCCGCCCCAAGGGTTGCGCCCTCTATCTCATCACCCGACGATGCGCTTTCCTCTCCCCTATACTTTTCGTCTCCGCTTCCTCTGCTCATCGCTTCCCTTTTCTTCCCACCTGAACTTCATGCCGTCGCAACGCTATCGCAAACGAGATCGCTGCGCCGCTCCGCTCCTCGCGACACGCCTCAGACCTCAGACATCAGATTATTTACCACGATTACCTGCACTTGAAGCGCCTCGCCGAACCAGCCTATGCCCTCCGCGTACAGCTGCAGCTGCAGGATATACTCGCCCGGCACCGCCGGAGGACGCACCAGCATGGGGACCTCCATTTCCTGGCCGGGCGATACGTCGCAGGGCAGGGAACAGCCCTGGTATTCCCACAATGTGCCATCCGCCTCCGTCCACGCCAGCCCCAGGTGCACCTCGCCCGGCGCCAGGTTGTAGTCCTCGATCTGGGGCAGGGCTCTCCACAAGGTATCGCCGGTGTTCTTGACCCCGGCCACCGCGAGCGGGTAGAGGCCGTCGGGGGATGGGACGGTAAGCGGGCCCCCCGCATCCAGGATGATCTCTCCCGCGAGGACTCCCGGGGCGGTGGAGTCGGGCATGCCTGCGATCTCCATCCCCAACTCGAAGTCCTGATCCGCGAGAACGCCGCCCGTGAGGCTCAACTCCATCGCATACCTCCCCTCCGGCAGCCCCTCCTCCACCCGAATGGGCACCGAGATCGTTTCCCCGGCATCCACGAAGAAGGGCGGGCGGTATTCTCCCTGCACCTCAGCTGCCACGTTTCCCACCCCATCCCTGCAGACGAGGGTGAAGCGCTGCGGCTCCTCCTCAACGCACACCATGGACGCCGCGGTTGGGTTGCTCACCAGCAGTCCCAGGTCGAAGCCGGTTCCGGGAGGCACCGCGTCGGGAGCCACCGCCCTCACCTCCATCTCCGTGGGAGACGCCACCGGCCCAGACTCCACCCGGAACACCGACTTGTTCTCGAAATCTCCGACGTGGCTCAGGCCGGGCGTGGAGAAGAGGCGGATATTGTACTCCTCCATGCGCTCGGAGGGCACCCAGTACCAGTCCCACAGCACGTAATCGATGCCCAGGCCGCGCAGCAGGTCGATGCTGCGCTGTGAGGGGAAGCCCTGCATCTCGGTGATGGTACGCCGGTAGGTGAAGGGCGAGTAGCCGCTGTAGCCGTTTACCACCTGTTTCCAGTGATAGGCGCTGTAGTACATGATGTCGCCCTCGCGATAGAGGTAGTCGAAGATGTCCAGGGGAGCCAGCTTGAGGTCGCGGTCGTAGGTGCCCGCCGGTCCCAGTACGTGGGTAGGCAGTTCGACGATGCGTACGTCTCCCTGGTCCGCCAGCCAGTCGTAGACCTCGGGGACGTCGCCGCCCGTGGGGATGGGATAGACGTAGAGGTTCCAGGTGAGCAGCTCCAGGAGCAGCAGGGCGAGCAATCCCGCGGCGGCAAGACGCCCGATCTTCCACCCGCCGTCGCGCCCTCTGGACGACGCGCTTGCCCGCATGGCCAGCTTCGCTACGCCGTAGCCGCCCAGCACGCCCAGGGAGATGGACGCGAGCAGAAAGAACCGCGTGGGCACCCGCGTGAACTGTAGCAGCCCCAGGTTATAGGGGATCATGTAAAAGGGGTTGTCCCACCCCCCGATCTTGGGCCCGAAGGCCAGGAGCACGCTGAGGACACCCAGGACGAAGAAGTAGAGGGCGCCCTTGCGGAAGGATGCGGGGTCGCAGACCAGGTGGTCTTCCCCCTCACGGCGGCGCAGCAGCAGGCCCGCTGCGGCCAGGATCAGGATCATCAATCCAGGGTAGAGCACGTTCTCGTAGCCTATACCGCCCTCCTGGAAGGGGGACGGCGCATCGCCGTATACCACGCTCACGTCCAGCACGCGCAGGTAATCATCCCCCTTTGCCCCGTAAAGCTCCACTTCTTTCAGGGAGCGCTCGAATCCGGGCAACCGCTGGTGGGCACGGAAATAGGGCAGGGTGAAGGGCAGGATGACCAGGGCCGCGACCACGATCGCCGCCACCACCATGGCCAGCCTTATCCAATCCTCCTTCTTGCGCGAGAACACCGCCTTCCACAACCACAGCAGCCCCGCGGCCAGGGCGCTGTACAGGAGGTAATGCCAGCTGGAGAGGGACTGGGCCACGAAGAAAACGCCGAATAGTACCAGGTTCTTCCATTTCCCCCGCTCCAGGAAACGGTAGAGGTAGAGCAGCATGAAGGGCAGGAAGGGGGAGAAGAATATCTGGATATGGGAGAGCTGGCTCAACTTGTAGGGACACAAGGCGAAAAAGAGACCTCCCGCCAACCCGCCCCAGCGGCTCCCGGTCAGTTCCTTGACAAGCAGGTAGCACCCGAAACCCGAGAGGACGATGCAGAAGAAGACGAGGAAGTTATAGGCCAGGATGGGATTGCGGAAGATGAGATAGACCGGCGCGGCGATAAGCCCCAGGGTGAACTGGTGTTCGGAGAATGCCAGCACGTCGCGGGAGGGATAGATGATATTCCCCTGGAAGAGGCCGCTGGGGTTGGTGAAGATGGTCTTCGCGTCCCAGGAGATGATCCAGGCGTTGAGCAGGGGATCGCCATGTCCCCCCACGATGCCGTTGTGCAGGTGCAACACGAGAGGCCAGGTGAATAATATCGCCACCAGCAGGAAGAACACCAGGACCAGGGCGTACTCTTTGCCCTTCGACGTATAGAAGCCAGCCAGTTTCTCCATGCGTATTGCTCCTGCCGTATTGCACTCTTTGACGTCCCGGCGAAGTGGAATGCTCCCTAAAAATCCTAATCAATATATGCTATGCCCACTCCCTTTTCCATCAGGCTAGAAAGGTGAGATCCCGGCCGAGGCCAGGGCGGCGATGGCGAAATAGAACATGAAGCCCACCTGCAGCAGCCACATGCACAGCGCGAGGATCCTTCCGCCGTCCAGGCCCTCCGCCATCGCCCGAGCCAGGAAGAGAAAGAATGCCATGGTGAGGTAGAGGGCGAAAACAAGGGTGATGGCCGCCTCCGCCGCGACCCCCCAATCCGCGAAGAAAGCCAGCAGGGCCAGGATACCCATGGCGCCGTTGGCGAAGCCCAGCTCTATCATGTAGAAAGGCTCCGTCGTCACGCCCGCACGCGCCGCGTCGCTCGCATGGAAGACGGAGTGGCGGATCATGGACAGGATGCCCACTACGCCTACCATCAGTGGCAGCGCGTAGTGCAATGCCCTCTCTACGTTCTCGCTGCTGAGAAAGTACATCCCCAGGGCGATGCCGCCTCCCCCGATGACATAGGTCGAGATCATCAGGTAGGTGGAGACGCGGGGATCGGCCCAGCAGGATCCGCCGCGTCTTTCCGCTAGATGATTATCCATTTCCCTCTCCTATCACTCTCCCTTTCCCAACCGTCCCCGGTGCGCACCGCATATCGGCATGTACGATCATGACGACCGCCATGGGTGAAACACCCCCTGAAGCCCGGGTCCGGACTTTCACCCCATCACACCAATCCCTCGAGATACGAGCGCAGGGTCTCGGCGGTCCTCGCGGGGTCGAAGTCCGCGAGCCGCCGCGTCCCCTCCTCCGTAAGAGCCGCCCGCAGCTCTGCGTCGTTCGCCAGCTCGTGCACTGCCTCCGCCAGTAGGGGAAGATCGATCTCCCGGAAGGTCATCCCCGCCCCGCCCAGGGTGAAAGGTACTGCGGCGTCGGCCCGGGCCAGGACAGGCACCTTGAAGTACATGGCCTCCAGCAGGGGCACGCAGAAACCCTCGTGCCGGCTGCAGGTGATGAAAACGCTCGCGGCCCGATAGAATGCGCGCAGGTCCTCGTCGGAGACCCCCCACGACCATCCCGGAATGGACACCGCGCCCTGCAGTCCGTACTTCCTTATGCGCCGCGCCAGCTCGGCGTTGTAGGCCACCGACCACGTGGTTCCCACCAGCAGCAGGCGCGAGTAGGCATTCACCCTGCCGTTGTACACGGCGAAGAGATCGATGAGGTCCTCTACGCGCTTGTTGGGCACCATGCGTCCTACGAAGAGGAGGTTGACGCGCCCGTCGCTCAGCTCCCTATAGAGAGGCCGGCTGTACTCTCCGCCCAGGGCACCGGTGTCCACGAAGATGGGCAGTACGCCCGTCTTCTCCGCCGCGAAGCCCGCTTCCACCAGCTCCAGCCGGTTGTACTCGGAGTCCCCCAGGGCCAGGTCGCAATCGCGCAACCGCGGCATGAGCTCGCGCCCGCGGCGGCAGACCTCCGCCAGGTGGGGATCGTAGGGGGCCAGGAACTCGGGTGGCGTTATGTTGTGGTAGATGAGTACCTTGCGGTTGCGGCTGTCCAGGTAGAGACGGTGGTTCTCGTCGTATACGGACAGGTGGTAGACGAGGATGTCTTCCCGGGAACGCATGGGCCCCTTGCGGTATGCTTCGAGGCCTTCGTCCGTGGGAGCCATGCGCGCGTCATGGGCGGTGGCGTAGATGAAGCTCTCCCATCCCCAGGATGATACCGTCTCGTGTATGCGCAGCACCTGTCCGGTTACGGCGTCTCCAAACTGCAGCCGGGCGCATATCTGATGTACCCTCATCCCGCCAGTCCTCTCAATAACACCGACGCTCGTTCTTTTCCCCGTAGGGTGGGGTCAGCGTCTTGCTTGTCCCCGGAGGGGGCGTATCGAGCCGCAGGCGAGAGATGTCAGGGCTGACTCCCACTTCCCATTACCCCACACCCAACGCCACGATGCATGAACCATACGTCTGCCCGCCCACGTTCGTTCTATTCCCTGTAGGGTGGGGTCAGCGTCTTGCGCCTCGAGCCGCAGGCGAGAGGTGTCAAGACCTGACTCCCACTTCCCATTACCTAAGACCAACGTCATGGGACAACGAACGCCTCCTCCGCATATGTTGGCTCCAAGACCCTGCGCAGCACTTCCTGCAGCTTTATGGCGAAGCTGTCCTCGCTGAACGCTTCCAAGCGCTCCCACTGCGCCGCCGTTATCCTCTCCCGCAGGAATGCGTCAAGCGCCAGCCGGTCCAGGAACTCGGCCAGCAGGGCGAAGTCCTTCACGTCGAAGAGGACGCCCGCTCCCCCCATGGTCTCCGGCACCGCGCCGGCGGCATAGGCCAGCACCGGAAGGCCGAAATGAAAGGCTTCCAGCAGCGGGACGCAGAACCCCTCGTGCTCGCTCATGGACACGTAGTAATGGGAGTAGCGGTAGCAGGCTTTGAGGCCCCCGTCGCTCACCTTGCCCAGGAAGAACACGCGATCCTCTATACCCATGCGCCTCGCCAGTGAGAGCAGTGCCGAGTAATAAGTGTTAACGGGCAGGGGGCCGGCGAAGACCAGGCGGGAGAGGGCGTTCACCCCCCGGTGGTAGCAGTAGAAGAGCTTGATCACGTCCTCCAGTTTCTTGTTGGGCACGGCCCGGCCTACGTAGAGCAGGTTGGTCCTGCCGTCGCCCAGCCAGCGCGCGAGTCCCGTATCCTCCTCTACGCCATCCAGCTTTCCCAGGGGCGGGTTGATGGGCAGCACCCCCGTCTTCTCCGCGGGGAAACCCGCTTCCACCAGCTCGCGGCGGTTGAAGTCGGAATCCCCCAGAGCGAGGTCACACAAGGCGAGTTGCGGCAGCAGGTCCCTTCCCAGCGTACACAGGCGCACCGCCTCGGGATAGAAATACTCGTAGAATCCCGGCGGTGTGATGTTGTGGTATATGAGCACCTTGCGATTGCGGCTTTCCAGGTAGTAACGGTAGTTGTCGCAATAGAGGGCGTAATGGAAAATGAGCAGGTCCTCCTCGTTCCCCGCGAACTCCCGGTAGGCGGTGTCGAAGGAAGCGTAACGCCTGCCGTACTCGTCCATATCGTAGGCGAAGATGCGCGATTCCAGTCCCCAACGCTCCAGCAGCGTGTGGATAGCCATGGCCTGGTTGGACACGGCGTCGCCGGCATCCAGGCGGGGCACGATCTGGTGTACCCTCAAACCCCCTTCTCCCCCTTCAGGAACGCTTGCCCTCCGGTTTGCCACCCCTCCACCTCGAACCCGTGACGGCGCATGAGGGCTTCCAGGAAACGGCGCGGCCAGAAGCGTACGAAGCCGGGGTCGCCGCACAGGACCTCCGATCGGCCCCGGTTGAGAGCGATCAGCACCACCCCTCCCTCACCCATGTGCTCGCCCGCCCATGCCGTGACGTCCTCCATTTCGCCCCCCGTCAGGCATTCCGGAAAGGCGATGACCACCAATCCCAGGTCATCCGCCTTGACGTAAGCTAGAACCTCGGCCGGCCGCGGGTGGAACCAGGCCGGCAGGAAGCGCGCCTGTGCCTCGGCCACGGCACTGTCACAGGTGTCGGTGGCCAGGAGCAGCCGCTCCCCCTCCTGCATCGCCTCCAGGCATGCGGTGCCGGGTATCCCTACTATCACGGCGCGGTCCTTTCCCAGTCCGCATACCGCCTGTGACGTCCCGCCTTCCCACTCCGGGCGGCGCGAGGCCCAGAGGTCCCTCCTCTCCGCGGCCTCCTCCAGGTCTATACCGCCCATGGCGCCGCACAACTGCCGGTAGGAGAGGTCTATGGCCTTGGTAAAGAAGGTGTTGAACTTCTCCTGCTGCTGCACGTAACCCTCGTTCACCGCCCGTATGAACCTGGTCTTCATCCGCCTCATGAAAGGTTTCAGGCGGCCGCTGCCCGCTCCTCCTTCGCCGCTGGATAAATCCGCGGGCGGTTCCAGGCGGGCTCCCGCATCCTCCAGCGATCGTTGCAGGTCGTAGACCACCTGGATCATGGAGAAGACATGCTCCTCTATCTCGCTGGTGATATCCCGTTGCAGCAAGGCGAGCATACGCGCGTCGTAGAGACCGGCCCGCAAGCGTGCGTCGGCCTTGGCGCTCAAACCGTGTTCGTTCAGTACCTTGCCGTTCACTTCAATCATTTTCTCTCCTTAAGACCAAGGCTCGTTCTTTTCCCCGTAGGGTGGGGTCAGCGGGTTGCGTCTCGCGCCGCAGGCAAGAGATGCCAAGCCCTGACCCCATCTCCCATTACCTCCCACCAATGCTTCAATCCATGAACCATACGTCTGCCCGCCCACGTTCGTTCTATTCCCCGTTGGGTGGGGTCAGCGTCTTGCGTTTCGCCTCGCCCGCATCCCTTCCCTCCGCCAGGGTCGGCGGCGAAATGTCAAGACCTGAACCCATTCCCCATTACCTCCCACCAACGCTTCAATCCATAAATCATATGACTGCCCACCGACGCCATATACCCCCGGGGGTAGCAAAAAACAAGACCTGACCCCAACTATTTGTCCTCTCATTAAGACCAAGCTCGGGTGGCGTCGAGCCAGGGCGGCTAGCCCTGTGGGGTAAGGTGTTGCATTTCGCGCCGCTGGCGCGAAATGTCAAGACCTGACCCCAACTCCCATTACCTAAGACCAACGTCATGGGACAAATCTCCCATTACCTCCCACCCACGCCACGTTGAACATTCCCCATTACCTCACACCCACGCCTGATTGAACCTCCAACCCCAACATCTCCCCCAGGGCACCGCGCAGAGCCCGTTCGAAAGTGAGATTATCAAAAAATGCCAGGCGTTCCCGTTGTCCCGCCTTTATCCTCTCACCCAGGAAAGCGTCCCTCTCCAGCCTCTCCAGCAGCTCCGCCAGGAGCGGGAAATCCTTCTCGGTGAAGAGCACTCCCGCTCCCCCCATGGTCTCCGGCACTGCTCCCGCCGCATAGGCCAGCACCGGCAGGTCGAAATGGAAGGCCTCCAGTAGCGGGACGCAGAATCCCTCGTGCTCGCTCATGGATACGTAGTAGTGCGAGTGGAGGTAGCAGGACTTCAGGCGGGAGTCGCTCACTTTGCCCAGGAAATGCACACGGTCCCCGATGCCCATGCGGCGCGCCAGAGAGAGCAGCGCGGAGTAGTAGGTGTTGAGGAGCGAACCCGCCACCACCAGGCGGGATGCGGCGTTGATGCCGCGATGGTAGCAGTAGAAGAGCTTGACGATGTCCTCGACCTTCTTGTTGGGCACCACCCTCCCTACGAAGAGCAGGTTGGTCTTGCCGTCCAGCAGCCGGCGCGAGAATCCCTCGTCCTCCTCGACACCGTCCAGCTTGTCCAGGGGCGGGTTGATGGGCAGCACTCCCGTCTTTTCCGCGGGGAAGCCCGCCTCCACCAGCTCGCGGCGGTTGAAGTCGGAATCCCCCAGGGCCAGGTCACACACGGCGAGCTCAGGGATGAGGTCCCTGCCCATGCGGCAGAGGTCGGCGGCGGCGGGATAAAAACGTTCGTAGAACCCGGCCGGCGTGATGTTGTGGTAGATGAGCACCTTGCGGCCGCGGCTCTCCAGGTAGTAACGGTAGTTGCCGCAGTAGATGGAGTAATGGTAGATGAGCAGATCGCCGGTCTCTCCCATGTATTCGTGGTAGGCGTGGTCGTATGAGGCGATACGCTTGCCGAACTCATCCATGCCGTTGGCGAAGATGCGCGACTCGAACCCCCACGTACTCACCAGGCTGTGGATGGCCAGGGCCTGGTTGGACACCGCATCGCCCGCGTCCATACGGGGCACGATCTGGTGCACCCTCACCTCGCGCTCCTTTCACCCTCCTCCAGCACGGCCGTGAAGTTGCGCACCACCTCGTCCCAGGAGTACGCGGAGAGCACGTATTCCCGGCCTTTCTCCCCCATCCTCTCCCGTATCTCCACGTTATCCAGCAACAGCGATAGCGCCTCGTGGAAGGTGGCATAGTCAGCGAACCACAAGCCCCCGCCGCTCTTCTCCACGTGATAGCGGGTGACGGCGCAATCGGCGTGCACCAGGCAGGGCAGTCCCGCCAGCCAGGCCTCCAGGATCATGATGGAGAAGCTCTCCTTGGTGGAGGGATGGCAGATAAGGGTGGCCGCATCGTATGCGTCGCGCAGGTCCCGCTCGTCCACGTAGCCAACGTCGATGACGCGGTTGCGAAAGGAGAAGGGTATCTCTATCTGGCCCGCGCCGGTGAGCACCAGGCTGACCTCGCGGCCGGTGTTTTCGAGATAGTTGCAGAAGAAGCGCAGCAGCAGCGGGGTGTTCTTGGCTATCTCCCGCCGCCCGGTATAGAGGACGAAGTCACCATCCACGGCGTACTTGTAGCGGAAGCGCTCGCCGTTGGCGGTGTAAGGGGAGAATCCCATGCCCACCACGCGGCCCGGCAGGTCATCGCCGTAGATGCGCCGCGCCAGTTCCATCTCGGGCACGCTGTTGAACATGAGGGCGCGAGCGGAGTGCATGAGCTTCTTATAGATGGCGTAGTAGGCGTAGGGCTCGTCGTGCAGGCAGGGGATGATGTAGGATTTCTCCGGCACCTCCAGGACTCCCTGGTAGGTGGTGCCGAAGAGGTAGGGGGCGAAGACGAAGGCGCGGTAGTCGCCGCGCTTCTCCCCCAGGTAGCGGCGGAGGGCGTCGCTGGTGACCACGGAACGGATCCAGAATTCCTGGCGGCGCCGGCTAACCCGCTTGCCGGCTAGGATCTCCGTCTCGGTCTTGAACACCTTGCGCGTGTATTTGCGGCTCTCGGTGGGGAAGCGGCGCACGGTGATGCCGTGAACAGTCTCGACACCCGCCGGGAAGTAGCTGGTCCAGCTGTAGGGATCCAGGGCGCATGTGGTGAGCACCTCAACCGGCCAGCCGCGTGCGTCCAGCTCCTCCACCAGCAGGCGGGTGAGGGTCTCGGCCCCTCCCACCACCTGGGTGCCGTAACGCACGGGGACGAAGGCGATGGTCTCCGCGCTCAAATCATTACCTCCTCGCCTCCAGGAGGTAGCGCCGCGGGGAGAAGAGCAGCTCCGCGAGGTCGCCGCTCTCCAGGGCGGCCCCCCCCAGCTTCTCTTTCCATTCCTCCTTCTCCGCGGGGGAGAAATCCGCGCTGGGGATCGCCTCCACCTCCCGGAAACCGGCGCGCTCGAAGAGTCCCTGCATGGTCCCGGGATGCACCAGCCGCAGCAGGGTGGGATCGGCGAAGGCCTCCTCCACCCCCAGCACGGAGTGGGGGTGGTGGTTCAGCGCCACCACGATTCCGCCCTTCTCGAGGCGGTCCGCAAGGGCCGTGACCAACCACAGCAGCTCGCGGGAGTCGCCCCGCTCGCCCAACTCCTGCACGAAGACCGCCTGCAGCGACTCCAGGGGCTGGGATTCCAGGAAGTCCAGGGGTCGGGCCGAGAGGACTTTGAGGTCGCGGTCCTGAGCTATCTTCACCAGGCGCGGGTCCTCCTCCACGCCGAAGGCGGCGCGATCCTCCCCGGCGGCGGCCGCCAGGAAATCCCCTTTCCCGCTGTAGAGATGGATTATGGGCTTGCCCTCCGGAAAGCGGCGCGCCGCCTCGCGCAGTAGTTCCGCCTCGTCTTCGGCCGCGAATCCCAGTTCCACCCAGGCCGTGTAGCGGTCGAGGCCCCCGTGATACGAGCGCTCCCGCTCCCGCTTGATCATCTCCAGGAAGGTCTCCATGGAGCGCAGGCACTGCGCGTTGAACTCCCGCTGCTTGGCGAAGAGGGCATCCATGTAGGGGGTCATGAAGCGGCGCATGGCCTTTTTGGACACCTTGATGAAGGGTCCCAGGAGCGAGCGGCGTGACCCGATGGGATAATGGCTGGTCACCTCGGCATACTGCCGGGCCAGCTGGTTGAGGAAGATGAGCTCGTGCAGGGGATCGAAGCTCACCTCGGCCTCGCCTCCTCCCGTGCGCTCCTCCTCCAGCTCCAGCAGGGGGAGATCGCGATATACGCCATCGGCGCGGCGCTCCTCGACCCTTTCCTCGATGCGCCTCACGATGGCGTCAGCATCGATTCCCTCGACCTCCAGCGCCAGGTTGGCGGACGCCCCTCCAGGCGGGGCCTTACCCGCAGTCCCTTCCGTGGCTGGTTTCTCTGTTTCACCCATCTGCCCTCTTCACCTCTTCCTCCTACAAGATCCTTCGCGCGGACGATTTCAACAGGCTGCCGCATGCCTCGCCTGTACGGGCAGCCGCCCGGTCTCGCCGTGGATCGCTTCCTGCCTAGATTTCTTCGCTCGCAGCATCCCTTATCCCTGCCGGCGTGCCGGCCATTACCCCCCGTCCCAGCCCGTTCTATTCCCCGTAGGGTGTGGGTCAGGTGTTGCGTTTTGCCCCCGCAGGGGGCGTTTCGAGCCGCAGGCGAGAAAGGTCAAGGCCTGACCCCATTTCCCATTACCTACCACCCCCGCCCCATCACTCCGGAACGATGGTGATATCGCATTCCATGGCGAGGTATCCCTCTTCCTTGCCCGGGGAATGCATATCGAAATAGGAGAGCTTGTCCAGCCAGTGATAGTTGATCATTCCGTCCCGGGTATGGGCGGCCACGGAGACATAGTACCTCCCGTCGAGGATGGGCATGGACGAGATGCGGAAGTCTATCATCCCCCTTCCCTCCACGCGCTCGATGTCTATGCCGCGCAGGCGGGTGTTGGTGCCGTAGACCATGAATCCCATCTGGTTATAGAAACCGAACCCGAAGACGGGGTCGTCGATGGGCTTGTGCGCATCGTAGTGCAGGCGTACCAGGATCGATTCACCGGTCTCGAACTCCGTCGTCTTCTTCCCGGATCCGTCGAGTATCTCCACCTTTTCGATGACGATCTCACGCGTGCCGAACTCGCTCCCCTCCGGCCGCATGCGCATGGCCTCGTGGTAACCCTCGGTGACTTCGTAGGATCCGCCCAGCATCTTCTCCACGCCTTTCTCCAGCCACAATACGCGGTCGCAGATGGACGCGGCGATGTTCGCCTCATGGGTTACGAGTACGATGGTCTTCCCCTCCTGCTGCATGCGGGCGATGCGATTCAGGCACTTGGTCTGGAATGACTCGTCTCCCACCGCCAGCACCTCGTCTATGAGCAGGATGTCCGGGTTGAGGTTGATGGCGATGGAGAAGCCCAGGCGCACGTACATACCCGAGGAGTAGTTCTTGACCTGGTTGTCAATGAAGGGGCCCAACTCGGAGAAGGAGATGATATCGTCCATGATGCCCTCCAGCTCCTGCCGCTTGAAGCCGAGGATGGAGGCGTTGAGGTAGATGTTCTCGCGACCGGTGAGGTCGGGGTGGAAGCCCGCGCCCAGCTCGAGCAGGGCGGCGATGGTACCGTGGGTTTGTATCCTCCCCTCGTTCGGCTTCATGATGCGGGTCATCATGCGCAGGAGCGTGGACTTGCCGGATCCGTTGGGCCCGATGATGCCCAGGGTCTCCCCTTTGTAAACGATCAGGTCGATGCCCTTGAGGGCCCAGAAGAGGTCGTAGCCGCGCTTGCGGAAGTTGATGATCCTCTCCTTGAGGGTGTAGTTTACATCCCTGTACAGGCGGAAGCTCTTGCTTACCCCCTCCACCTCTATGGCGGGGATCTGCGATACCTGCCTCGTGCCTATCTCTCTGACTGTCATCAGATGAACTCCGCGAATCTTCCTTCCAACCGGGTGAAAGTGACGTAACCGACTATCAGCAGGCCCAGGGAGCAGGCTACCGTCCCTATCACGCCCGCGGGAGACATGGAATATGACGCCGGTCCGTTCACCGGCGAGTTATAGGTTATACGCTGCCACATGAGGACGATGTGGGTCATGGGGTTGAGCATGTACAGCTTGGCGGCCCAGGCGGGCAGGTTGTCCCGGATCTGGGATATGGGATACACGATGGGGGTCATCCAGAACCAGGCCATGAGGAGTATCTCTGTGAAGTGCTGCACGTCGCGGAAGAAGACGTTCAAGGTCGAGAGCAGCAGCGTCAGCCCTGCGATGAAAACCGCCTCCAGGAGCATGAGCACGGGAAGCATGAATATCCACGGCGTCAGGGGCACCCTGAAAGCGAGGAGGAAGACGATGAGCATCGCCTCCTGCAGCAGGAAGTGGAAGGATGCCGAGCCCAGGTAGGACAGGGGAAGCACTTCGCGCGGGAAATACACCTTCTTCACCAGGTCGCTGTTCATGACCACGGACGCCACACCCTGGGTGAGGGTCTGAGACAGGAAGTTCCAGGGCAGGATGCCGGCCATGAGGTAGAAGGCATAGTACTTCATGTCCATGGCGCGCAACTTGAAGATAACGCCGAAGGCCACGTAGAAGACCACCAGCATCATCAGCGGCGTGACCAGCGACCATATGAACCCGAGGAAGGAGTTCTTGTACTTCACCTTCACCTCTTTGCGGGTGAGGTTGAACAAGAGCTCGCGGTATTCGAAGAGGCGCTTAAGGTTCTCCTTCATACCTACAGAAGTTAATGGACGAACGCTTTAAAAGCAAATGGTACAGCCAGGTAGATAGCGGAGAACAACAAGGCGACCAACAGGCTCAGCATAATCGGAACCAAGCATCGGGTGATCCGCCATCGTCAAAGTCGCCTGATGTCTGGAGCGGTGAGGGCAATGAAAGAGAGCGGGCAGAGAGTGGGGTGCCCCTCTCGAGGCTGATATCGTCACCGGACATGTATCGCTTTGGCTTCCTCGCATCTATACAGAGACCCGTATGTTTACCAGGTGATATGGAATTCGCAGGTGGAGCTGCCTTTCCTTATGCACCTCTCCTGCTCCACCCTTCCACCATCTATGCCGTACATGCCCAGAATACCCAGGTAGACCCCTTCGCCCAAACGGCAGTCGTAACCGCAATCGGGTATATCCAGAACCACATCTCCATCTTCCGCTTTGATGACCCTTATCGGCCTTATTCCGGGGCCCTTGTGATCGTCGGCAAAGGAGCGGGTGGAAAAGATGATCAGGTCGAGTTCGTCCTTGATGCCATCCGGGATGCCCCCCAGTTTCTTGATGGTGGGGAAGTAATTCAAACCCAACGTGATCAGTGCCTTTTCTCCCGTTATCGAGCCCTCGCAATAGGCATCCAGAAATACCTTGTAGACATCGGTATCGTAGAAGCTATCCGGGTCAAGCTCATTCCAGTGTTTCCCGGTGCGCCGAAAAAGAACCGCATCGGCTTTGTCGCGCTGTTCCGGATAAAGGCTCATAAGGCTTCCGGCAAGAGTGATAAATTTTCCTTTGACCTCGATCATTTCCCACGCCCCCTTCTTCGCATCGCAACCATTCCCGCTGACCGTGACAAACCATGTTTATATGCATCGCCCGCCAAATGACCATGCTTTACCGGAGCAAGCCAATATAGAGGGCGCAGCTTAATTTGGCCCGGGCTCAGCTCCCTACCCAGGAAAAATCACCGTTATCAAAGAAGCGTATTGGACGGGTCCGACCGTAGGGGGCTGCGACTTGTAACCGGTCATAGCCTATACGGAAAACACTGCCCGGGAACCGGGGGTTGGTGCGGGTATCAGGTAATGGGGAATGGGGTCAGGTCTTGTCATCTCTCGCCTGCGGCTCGAGGCGCAATACCTGACCCACACCCTGGATCATGTAACGAAGCGTTGGGTG
>QZKE01000010.1 GCA_003598015.1 Actinomycetota bacterium
CAGCCTCACGACTGAGCCCTTGCGCTTAGCTGGTCCTTCACCTCCGTCAGGTTGGACAGGGGACTTTCACCCCCGAGCTGTCGGCCATGCCTGGCACACGCAAAGCAAGCGAGGCCGAAAGGCCTCGCTTTTCAATAATAGACTCGTAGGTTATAAGTACGTTTCTCGGTCCTTGTCAGGCATCAAGCACCTTCTTATTGTTTCTATGGATCTATGACCCTCACATTAATAGACTGTGGCAGGGACACGCATCCTAACTGTTGCCGGCGTCTTTCTGCTTGATTATGTCCACGACTCTTGCTTCGGGATGATGGTACTGTCTAATGTTCATGTTCGAATTTCCACACTGGATCGCGTCTTTCGGACACCAGTGATAACAGGCGAAACAGCCCGCAGAATGGTCCGACCACGAGGGCTTGTCATCGATGATTTCAATGTTGTCCACAGGGCAAACCTTCTTGCAGATTCCGCAACCGTCGCATCTTTCGTTGGAGATGAAAGCCAGGGAATCCCACCCTTTCATCATCACTTGCTTTGATAGTTTCACGAAGAATGGTATCCTTCTGACCAACACTCCGGAGAGAATCAAACTTGAAAACACCTTGCTTGTTTCCAGCGTTCCCTCTTTGCCGGAATTCACGTATTCACTGATTTCCTCGAGCCTTCTCTTCCAGTCTTCAAACATCTGTTCGTGCTGAGCTTGAGAGAATGAACCGGATCCGAGTCCATTATGAGGCATCTTCACCGCAAATCCTGCAGATAACCTTCCTCCGTTTGCCCTTACCAATTCATCAAAGACCTTGATTGCTTTCAACGGAGCAATTCCATATGTGCAGACGGCAAATATGTATTTCGAATCCATGACTTCGAATTTCTTGACACATTCAACAATCAGCTCCGGTGGTTTGAAATCATAAATCGGAAAAACAAACCCGATGACGTCCGCATCCGAACTGATACTTTCTCGATGGATCAGAGAAGCTGCGGGTATCAGCATTCCCTGAATCTTGTTGGAGAGATCCCTTGCCACAATAAAAGAGTTTCCCGTTCCTGAGAAGAAATAGATTTCAGCACTCATCAAAGAAACCTCACCGATGAACCTCCGGTCCTTTCCATTACGGGCTCCGCCAACATACTGCTAATCCGAGATTTTCCATATGCATCTCCTGCTGCCAAAACCTCACCATTTCAGAGTACATGAGAGCCTTCCTGTTGAGCTAGGTTGGTTGGATTCTGAACTTAACAAGTAATTAATGGGCTTCGGGCGTAGACGTTATCATGATTTCCCTGCTCAGGCAATATACCCTGGTTCTATCTTCGTCCACTACGGAGAACCAGCAAACCAAGCGAGGGCATAAGCTCTGCTTAACCTGATGTATCGGAGTTCAATCATCTATCTTCGCGATGCGCAGGACTCTTTGGATCATTATCTTGAAAATCCTGCGTACGAGTTCGGGGCTGAGACGCTGCAGTATCCAGAAGAGTTTTGTTATTGGGGATATTAATATAATCGCTTTGTTATTCTCTACGCCATCCATGATGAATCGCGCGCATTTTTCCGGGGGCATAGCCGTGGGCAGCATGTCAATTATCCTGTCTCTATCCAGCTTGAGTGTCTTGGTTGTCTCGTATAGAGGTGTCTTCACCATTCCCTGGCATACCACACTGACTTTCACCCCATGGAGTGAACCCTCTATACGCAATGCATTGGAAAGTCCCACTACACCGTACTTGCTTGTCACATAGGGAACCTGTCCGGCAACGGGCATCAAGCCCGCAAAGGAGGAAGTATTGACAATGTGCCCGAATCCTTGCCTTACCATAATCGGATACGCGGCGGCGATACCGTGAACCACGCCGTAGAGGTTCAGGTCTAGGACCCTCCGCCAATCATCATAGGAAAGGTTTTGAGCTTCTCCCATGATGCAGGTGCCCGCGTTGTTAAAGATATAATCCAGCCGACCATTTTCCGCTACAGTCTCCTCCACCAATGCCTTGACTGCCGCAAAGTCAGTAACATCGCATATCGCCATCGTAGCTTTGTGGCCGGTCTCGGTTATCGATTTCAAGGTTTCATCGAGCATTCCGGTATTGATGTCGGCCAAGGTCACCTTCGCTCCCCTCCGTGCCAGCTCCAGGGCAAGCGCACGGCCTATCCCTGAAGCAGCGCCGGTAACGATGGCTATCCTATCGGTGAAGATTTCCATGGCAGCGCATCCCGATTTCTTCCAGCCGGGATCTCCCTTTCTATCTCCAGATGTCACCTATTACCATAAATCTGACATACCCTGCGTGGTGACATTATTCTAGCACCTTACAAAATTACCCCTTAAAATCTTGGGCTGCTTGAAAGACTCCTGGAATCACAATTTCCCTACTCAGACAATAGATCCTGGTTCTGACTTCGTCCACTACTGGGATACAGCAAAACAAGCAAGAGCATCAGCTCCCGCTCACTATTTGATTTTTATGAAGGGCTACTAGCGGAACGTTCTTCCACAGAAACCACAGAGATATTCTCTATATGTGAAAATCATTATCTATGCAAGCCAGCTTACCGCTTCGTCGAAAGACGGTCTGGGAGTTGGGGGCGGCCATTCGGTAGCGTATCCAATGCTGCAACCGTCAAAGGCGAACTCGCCAGGTATCACCCCGAGCAGCCTACAGAAATCCTCGTTGCGGCCGAGATTTGCTGTCAGCGATATAAGGCGGAAGCCAAGACCCAGGGCAGTCGCCTTGAGCCACATGTTCTCCAGCACGTGCGCAAGTGACTGCATTTCTGCGGCAGGGAAGCCTGCCTTCTCCCCGATCACCACATAGTAGGGCGCTTCTGTGATCGGAAGCCTTCCTGAAGCGACCACCATCTCCATGCTTTTCACGAACGGCCCTGCTTTCTGTGCAAATGCAGGGTCTGCCTCACATTGCTGCTTAAAGCCAGCTGCCACAACCTTCATCTGCTCGACGGCCAGTTCCGCAACCTTTCTAAAGCTCTCTCCGCCACGCTCGAAGACAAAGAAACGGCGGAACAGCTTCACCCCTTCCACCGCGGCGGCGGCATATGGGGCCAGCAGGCCCGCCTCGATGATCTGCTCGATCTGCTGGCGTGGAGGCACCTTATCTGTAAACGACCTGACTGTCCGGCGCGTCTGCAGCACCTTATCGAGCTGCTCGCTTGTCTCCAAATCCATTCCCTCTATCGTCATGGCAGCCTCCTCTGCTCAGCGGCCTTCCTTTTCTTATCCGGCATTTCACATATACACCTCCTGGTGCAATTTTACTACCGCTAGACGTGTTCTTTCGATAAGACGGTTAGTAGCAGCAGATTAATACGTGATTAATATCCCCCTTGTGCACTTATGGAATCGCAATTTCCCTGTTTCAGTATGCTATTCAATGTTGCGGGTACCAGATCATCATTAACGTGGGTTGGCATCGATAAACTCGCTTATTCGCCTGGCGACTTCCGCGCCCTGGTCTTCCTGGATGAAGTGACTCGCCTCAGGGAGTCGTACATGGGGTTGCCCTGCGGCACCTGGAATGCTGCTTATCAGACGGTCCTGGGTTTCCTTTGATCCGAGGGTGCCCGGATCGTTACTGGCCCAGATGGTCAAGAAGGGTTTTGTGTATTTGGTCAAATCGATCCATGCGTCTTCGGTGATCCCCGTAAGATCATTGACCAGCGACGGGAAGACACGCGGCCCCGCCATGTAAATCCGGCTCGGGAACGGTGCGTCATAAGCGGCCTCCACTTCGGGCGGCACATCGAAGAAGGTCAAGGCCTCGACTACTTCCGCTGGGTGAAACGACTCGGCGGTCATCGAGTAAACCATCCAATCCTGGAATGATGCTGCGGGATTGCGACCAGACCTACGGTTGCCCTCTTCGTCATAGAAGGAAGGCTGTTCCGTTGGAATATTGGAGAACGGCGAAACCAGGTCGGTGTTGAGCTCCTCAGGATTTTCGACTGGTCGATAAGGCTGTATTCCAGCGGGAACGACTGGCAGGGTGCCATCGCTGACAACGATGCGGTCAAACCATTCCGGGTGCTTCCCCGCGACGTAGAGCCCTATCAGGCTCCCCCAGTCCTGGCAGTACAGAGTGATGTGTTCCAGATTCAGAGCCTCTATGAACTTCTCAAGCCGGTCGACGTGGCCCAGATAGCTGTAATACTCAATGTCTATCGGTTTGTCCGACCTTCCCATGCCGATGTGGTCCATGGCTATCACCCGGTGGCCGCCCTCCACGAGCACCGGAATCATCTTCCGATACAGGAAAGACCAGCTCGGCTCGCCATGCAGCAGGAGGATGGGATCGGCATTGGAGGGACCTTCATCCACATAGCCCTGACGAAGGCCGTCTATCTCCACATACCTCTCTTCGTAAGGAAAGTCGGGGGGGTCTTCGAAGCAAGCATCCGGGGTACGTACGAACTGGACGCCATCTGCGGTCGTCATGATCTTCGGTGCGGAAACAGGCTCCATATCAGGTTCACCCTGATTCGTCGCCCCTTCCCCTCCGCTACCACAGCCGATGGTCGTCGACACGCATAGAACCAGGGCGAAGATCGCCATCCATAGAAATCTGTTAAGTGCCATAGTTCTCATGATAATAGACTGTCCCACCATTCAGGTAACACTCATCCTCTGAAATATATTGTTGTTCACTTGATAATATGCACATCTCATGAACCTCGTGATGTTAATGGTCAGAGCTATTGCTGCTGGTTACCGGCCCTCGTGAACCATGCTGCAACCAATCCCACCACGCCAGCCGCCGTCAGCGCCAAGGAAGACGAAAAGTGCGATGGCAAGTGGGGGGTTACCTGCCCGTACGCGATGATCCGGCTGGCGGATGAAGTGGGAAGAGCCAAGGCAAAGGAACTCGTCATGACCTGCGAGCGCATACCCGCCCGCGAAGCCCTGCGCATCGGCCTGGTCAACAAGGTGGTGCCGTTGAAAGACCTGATGTCAGCGGTGGACGCCATGTTGGATAAAATGCGCAAGGCGGCCCCCCTGGCGGTCAAATTCACCAAGGAGGCCATCAACCGGGGCCTGGGCGGCTATGAATTCAGTGCCGGGAAATTCGAGGAGATCATCACCAGCAAGGACGCTGTTGAAGGAGCCATGGCCTTCCTGGAAAAACGCGATCCGAAGTAGAGCGGCGAATAGGATTCTGCCCTCAAAGAAGAAGTTGTTATTGTTACCGGCACGAATCACGGTTACTAAGAAGTGGTCAGGTCTCAATAGTCGAGTTTCTTGCCATAGTATGGTGAATCACTCGATATTCGAGACTTGACCCCTGTCTTTTATGGGGGGTCGGCAAACCAAGCGAGGCCGAAAGGCCTCGTCTTTTTATCCGCTTTTGCGCTCCGGAAATGGAATAGTGGATGCAGCGTGAAAAATCGCCGGGTTGAGGGTAGGATTGATGTGTTGAAAGCGGCATATCATGACAACTCAGTAAGGCAGACCAGGTCGGTTACCGCCGGTCCAGGAAGGAGCCATGATGGAAAGACGGCACGAGCTCGACTGGATGCGTGTGATAGCGGTCCTGATGCTGTTCTTCTATCACTCCGCGCGGGTGTTCGACTTCAGTGACTTCTACGTGAAGAACCCGACCCTGAGCACGGGAGCTGAGGTGTTCGTCGCCGTCCTTGACGTATGGTTTCCCCTTTTCTTCTTCATCGCGGGCGCATCTGCCTGGTTCGCGCTCAAGAAACGCTCCGCGTCTCAGTTCGCCTCGGAGAGGACCAGGAGGCTACTCGTGCCCTTCGTCTTCGGGGTCCTATTCCTTGCGACGCCGCAGGTGTACTGCGTCTACATCCAGCAGCAGGGCAACACCGCATCGGTAGCCCAGTTCATCAGATACCTGTTCTCGGTGCCACCTCTGACCGCGATCGTCGCGGGCCAGGTCGACGAGGCCCGGATCGTCGCCTACACCTGGGAGATGGCCCACCTCTGGTTTGTTGCCTACCTCCTGTTCTTTGCACTAGTCTGCCTGCCGCTCTTCAGCTCTATCAAGGATGGCCGGCTCCGTGGCGTGCGCGACAGGCTGGCTGGTTTCTGCGACCGGAGGAAATGGGGGATACTCCTGTTCGGGATCCCCATGGCTCTGGTGTTCACGGCGCTCGTGCTCCCTGAGTACCTGGCGAGGATGATCTTCATAGTGCCGTTCGCGCTGGGCTTCATCCTTTACTCCGATGACAGGTTCGGCCGCGCTATCGACAGGGCCGGTCTGATCTCGTTCGTGTCGGCGCTTGTCCTCACCGGGGTGACCGGTGCGGTCGCGGCGATGGGCTGGCTGGAGGTGTCCGGGGTACTGGTCATTCCGGTCGGTATCCTTATCGGGGCGACGATGTGGGCCTGGTTGCTGACGCTCGTCGCCGGCGGCCGCCATCTGTTCAACTTCTCGAACTCGCTCCTGGAGTACGCCAACGATGCGTCATACCCCTTCTACATCCTGCACCAGACGGTGCTGGTGGCCATTGCCCTGGCTATTGTCGAGCTGAACGTCCCGTGGTTGGTCAAGTACTGCCTTCTGCTGGTCGGGACCCTCGGCATCACTGCCGCCGTCTACGAGCTGCTGGTGCGGCGTCTGCGCCCGGCGAGGTTCTTGTTCGGCATGCGGCCTCTCCCACGTCCGGCGGGCCCGGAGACTACTTCCTGAGGGTACGGGGCTGGAAATCACGGGTAGCAGCAGTTGAGGGTAAACTTGAGATTCTTCTCGAATAATGGTTTAAACCGGTTCATGATTTTACCATCTACGGCATCTTGGTGAGTTGGTGAATTCCCTGTTCTTGCAAGATATCTTGGTTCTTACTCCGTCCACTACGAGGGGCCGGCAAACCAAGCGGGGAGAAAGCTCTTGCTCTGGAGCTACAGCTTCGCCAGGGAATCAACACCTATCCAGTGTTTTCGCGACCATGTCGGCGACTTCCCTGGCCGTCGTCGCAGCTTTATTCGTGCCGGACCAGCCTGTCGCTCTTACTCCTTCGCCTATGTTGTAGAGGTTCTTGATAGAAGTCTCGGGAGGCATATCGTAGCCGGGCCAGGCGCGGGCGCCGGGGAAGTCGCTGTCTACGTCGTGCACACCCATATGCAATATCTCGCCGTGCTTCGTGATGTCCGGGAAGTGCTCCTCCAGGTCTCTCTGGCACTGAGTCTTCTCCCATTCTACTTCCATGGGGACAAGGGAATTGAGGGGATAACCACAATAATAGGACAGGTGTTTTCCCCGTGGCGCCAAATCGGGGCAGAGAAGGGCGATATCCCCGGCGCAGACCAGGCGGCGAGCTCCCGAGATGACCATGAAGTGGGCGTTCTCTGGCAGCAGTGGCGCATCGCTTGCCGCCAGCACGAGCATGGCCGGACCGGCCCGCAATCTCATCCTTATCTCCCGCAAGTACTTCCTGCTGAAGTTATCGCTGCCGGCAAGATCAACCGTTCTTTTAGGGCCCGTATCGCTAATCACCACCTTACTGATAACGGTTACATCCCTGCCCTCCTTCTCCACCACGATTCCCTGGGCTTCGCCTTTTCTCACCATGATTTGCCGCACGGGGGAACTCAGCCAGGCATCGCCGTTTTCTTTGATCGCCTCCACCAGCCCCTGGATAAGTTCCACGTTTCCTCGCGGCGCGATACCCGCATCGGCGAGGGCGCCCAGTGCGGTCATGTAGGAAAAGAACTCGGATGCCGGCAGTTCCCATGAGTGACAGACGAGCACGGCGACGATTATGGCATCGAATATCTTGTGGAGAACCTCGTTATCCGTGTATTGCATTAGCCATTCTCGGAAATTCAGCCTGGCTCCTCTCGCGAAGGGGTTCTTCGTCCCTTTGCCAAGGGTTTGCTGGATCTTTTTCTTCCCGATCTCAGCGGCAAGGCTTCCCCCGAGTCTTGCCAGTTTCCCGCCGGATATCTCCAAGTCGCTGATTACTTTTAGCAGGGTCAGGGGGTTGTTCAACTTCATCTGGTAGTCTTTGCCTTCTATCCTGCAGTGCAGGGTCTTGGGGAGATTGACCACTTCGAAATCGGCGCCGACTTCCCTGTAGATATTCTCCAACGGTCCATCCCTGTGCAGAAGTATGGCTCCTGTCGGAAGCTTATAGCCATCTTTTTCAACGGTGGATAGCCGTCCTCCCCAGCGGTCGAGGCTCTCAACCAGAAGGGTGCGGTAACCCCTCTTGGCCAGCAATGCCCCCGCACATAATCCACCGATCCCCGAGCCTATAACAGTCACGTCATAATCGCGTTCCATTACACCTACCCCCTCAAACACCCTTAAAACATTCCGCCATGGCATGAATCGCCTAGATCACGAGTTGATCCTTCGCCAGTTCATCAGCGATATATCCGAGCCCCAGCTCCTCGAGTTTCGATCTCCCTTGCAGACCTGTTGCGACATCCCATCCTCTGAGCCCGTAGTATTCGTCCTTCATCCTTTCGAACTCTCCTCTATCCACGACCTGCCCCTGCCTGGATACAGGCTCGCCGTCTTTACCCGGCGCCAGGCAGCCGGGGTTGAAATGATCGGCCTGCAGGGGTTGCGAATAGAAGACATCGGGCAGGTTGTCGCTCTCCCTCCCACCGTGTCCTTCCCTGGTTAGAATAGCTCGTTGGAGGTTGAAGGCCTTCTCGCCGATCTCGTAGAGCCCCTCTTCATCGACATCTCTGCCGGTCACCGCCGCAAATATTCTGCTGGCTATGCCGGGGTCACCCACGTGATCTTCCGAGTTCTCCACCAGCATCATGGGCCAGGCGAAATTGCACAGGATCATACATTCCTGGGCATACTGGCGATCCTGGATATTCCTGACGGCCAGGGCTTTTCCATCGTAGGTCGAGAAATCGCCCGCTTCCTCGCTGCCCCAGAACCTCTTGGCCATGGCGCGGAAGACATCCCCGGAAGCATAGGTGCCCTCCAGTTTATAGGTCCACAGCAGCCAGGATAGTATCGGATTGAATATCTCGTGCAGCTGCTGGATGGGTTGCCTGGGCTCCATGGCATATAGGAGGCTGTTGGTTATGTACATCCTGGGATCGTAGGCCGTGTCCTGGCCGGCCTTGATGGTGAGGCCATCCAATATCTCCCTTGCCCCTCCTCCCACCTTATCGGCCGCATAGATGCTTCCGCGGGCCAGTACGTCCCCGAAGCCTTCCCGCAAGGAGATCGTCCTGACCAGCGTCTCGATGAATTCGAGGCTGCCCACTTCGGAGAGAGGAAGGTCTGTCCCCTCATCACTCAAGATGCCTTCCTGAAGACAACCCGTCAGCCAGTTGATCATCACCTCCAGGGAGTTGGTGTCCAGCCCGTAATCGTCGCACAGTCTATTGGCGAGAAACGCGACTTCGTCCCATTCCGTCGCGCTCATCACCTTTCCCCGGGGTTGAGCGAAGTCCTGCGGCGGTCGCGACTGGTAGAAGACGCCCGACTGGCACATGACCTTTCCGCTCTTACCGTTGCCGGCTTTATAGACGCTTCTCAAGCAACCGACCGCGCAGCCGTAACAGACGAAGGGTTTTGCATCAGGGCTCATGACCATGGTTACCTGAGAACCGCTGCCTGTTTCGCGTATGTATCTCCTCAATTCCCCCAGGCGGTCTGGATCCGCCACGCTCACCCTTTTCTTTCCCCGTACAGCTATAGCCTTTAGCTTCTTTGACCCCATGACGGCTCCGAAGCCACTCGACCCGCTGGAATCATCATCCGCCAGCATGCTGGAGAATATGACTCTGTTTTCCCCGGCGATGCCTGTAGCCACTACACTGGTGCTATTCCCCAGTTCTCCTTTGATGATCTCCCTGACCTCGGCAGCGCCCTTCCCCCACAGATGGGATGCATCTTTCAGCTCCGCACCGCCTCCATCTAACAAGAGATAGACGGGAGTCTCCGATTCGCCCTGGATGACGATGCCGTCATAGCCCGCGAATTTGAGTTTCGCGCCCCATCTCCCCCCCAGATTGGAATAACAGAATACTTCGGGGTTGGTGGCGGGGGATTTTCCGCAGACCTGCAATCTGGAACCAGCCAATCCCGCGACTCCCGCCAGGGGACCGGTGATAAATATGAGGCGATTCTCTGGATCAAAGGCTTTAGCCCCCGGTGAAACCTCGTCCCAATATATCTTTGCCGCGATTCCTCGTCCCCCGACAAAAGCGTCGGAATAACCGGAAGTTGAAAGGTCGCTGATGCTTCTTGACGACAGGTCTACTCTCAAGATCCTTCCGGCATACCCGTCCCCTTTACCCATCTTTCATCCCCCCTATGAAATGGCCATGGAAATGGGTTCCAGCATCAACGGACCAAGATAGGGCATGAGTTTGGCCGTGTTGGAATCAATAACCATTCTCTGACGAATAGTCATATTTGTAAAGGCGTACCGCCCCTTGTAAACATCTTCGGAAATGCGATTTCCCTGCTCAGGATGTATATCCTGGTTCAGACTGCGTTCGCTACGGGGGGCCAGCAAACCAAGCGGAACCGAGAGGCCTCGCTCTCCATATCGACGATATGTATAAGATCTGTTAACCGGCGATATCGAGCGCTTTATCAATATCAAGCACTCAGTAGGTGCTTGCTCCGCAAGATCCTCCGCCCGCCCGCCTGATGCTAGAATGTTGGCATCAGCAGGTAATATGGGGAGTGCCTGAAAATATCCTGGAAGACGATAGGTCCCGTAGGAGGAGGTTCATAGATGGCCAGCCAATGGTTCAGCGAGTCCGAGAGGGTGGAGCTGGCCATCCCGGTCATCAAGCGCATCAAAACGGCCATCAGGAAAGGCGACACGGCCCGGGCCGTAGCCCTGTGTGAGGAACTGAGAAAAGAGCGCGTTTTGCTACACGATTTTTTCACCGATTGCCTCGCCGCCATATTCACCTGGACGGGCGAAAACCTGGGCGAGGATAAGATCCCCGACATGTTCACCTACTGCTTCGAGAACAGCTCCAAGCGCCCCGTCTTCGACCTCATGGGTATAGAGATAGAGAGGGGGTTGATGGCGGAACTGCTGGTGCGTGGCTGGGTGGCCCACAGCTGCGGCGGTGCGGGGGAACACCCCGGTGCCTTCCGCGTGGAGGAGGACGACGAGAAGTTCACCTTCATCATGGACCCCTGCGGTAGCGGGGGGCGGCTGCTGCGCAAGGGAAGCTACAATCCACCTCTTGACTTCGCCTTGACCTCTGAGGCCTATCCCTGGTCATTCAACCGCGAGGGGTTCCCTTACTACTGCACGCATTGCTCCTTCATAAACGAGTCCATGCCCATGAGGTACAACGGGATCCCGAGCTGGCCCCTCGATCCTCCCGCCCGGGCCGATGAAGCTTGCCGCTGGTACATATACAAGGACAAGCGGGCCATCCCCGAGAGGTTCTACGAACGCTACGGGGTCAAGAAGGAAACGGGAGCAGCGCCCGCAGCCGCGAGCGGAGAGCGCTGGTTCACCCCGCAACAGATAGCGGATACGGTGCGTCCCACCTACATCCGCATCCAGGAGAGGCTGGAGAGGGGCGACACCAAAGGGGCCTTGCGTATAATCCGGGAGATGGCGGGGGACTTCGTGTTCCTGCACAGCCAGATCGTGAACATGCTCGTCTCCATATTCGACTTCATCTCCAGGCGGGCAGGAGAAGAGAAGCTGGGCGACGCGCTCTTCTTTCTGTACGAAAAAGGCGTTCGCAGACAGATCGCAACCTCCCTTGAAGGCATGGACCGTCGCGAGGCCTTGTGTTTCATCGTCCACAACTTCTTCCTCGCCGACCTCTGTGGGGGCGGGAGTTACCCCCCCGGGGGGGTCAGCGTCAGCGAGGATGCAGGCGGCGTGACCATCATCCTCGATCCTTGCGGGAGTGGGGGAAAGCTCCTCCGCCACAACGCCTACCGGCCCCTCAGCCCGGTGAAGAAAGCCATGGAGAAGATAGAGGTCGCTTCCATGCGCCTGACGGCCAAGCTGCCCCTGCCGCTGAGCCTGCAGAAGTCCTCTATACCCTTCACCCTCGATTATTTCTGCGAGACGCGCAGGCCCGCGGGCATGGGGACCACCACGCGTGCATACGACTGGTCGGGGAACCGCGCCGGGATGCCTTACTACTGCTGCCTGTGCACCTCTTTCATGAAGGAGGCCGGTGCGGATTGGCTGCAGGTGCATCCTCCTGAGGGGCGCAGGGATCCCTGCGTCTGGCGCGCCGCGAAATAGGGTCAGGTCACGCAAATCGAGTTTCTTGCCATAGCATTTTACGCATCCGATATTCGAGCCCAGACCCCAGCTCTGTCCGCCTGGAGGGGCGGCAAGCCAGGTGAAAAACATATGCGCAAGGCCGCATCTTCGGTGCTAAAATCGACATCGGGAGGTGTATGCAAGATGTCGAATAAAGACAGCGACAGAACGCTTATGGGAATCGGACCCAGGACCTTGCTCTTCAGCATGATCTTCTCGTTGCCGGTGATATTGTTTACATTTCTGACTCATCCCAAGTACGTGATCCGCTCCACCTGGAAGGTTCCGTTCAGGATCGCAGGGGCGATATTGATCTCCACAGGACTTGTTTTTCATCTCCTTTCTACAAAGACGATGCTGAAGGCCTACAAGAACAACGAACTGGTGACGACCGGGACCTATGGCATCTGCAGGCACCCCATGTACAGCGCGGAGATGATAGCGATACTTCCCGGCGTCGTGCTGTTTGTCGGGATGCCTATATTGTTGCTGGTCCCGGCCATTATCTATTTGACCTTCAGGTTCATGACGATGAAACGCGAGGAAGAGCCTCTGTGCGAGATCTTTGGAGACGAATACCTGAAGTACCGCGCCGAGGTGAACGCGATATTACCCACCTTATCCCGTATCGCGTTTCGATAACTTTAGATCCTCCTTCGGTTACCCGTACCGGTATAGAGCGTAACTTACCGAATTCAATCTGTCCGTAGGATGCTATATTAATTACATCAGGGGGCGAGGAGGGAGGAAGCCATGGCGCAAGAGAAAGAGAGCAAGGGAAAGCGTTTCGTCGTTATAGAAGAGGGAATCATCCGCCCCACCGACCCCAAGCCCTACAAGGTCAAACCCAAACTGCCCGGCGATTACCCGCGGGTGCCCAAGGTCTATCTCGACGCCGCCGCAGCACTCTCCACCCCGCTGCTGTCAAATCCGCCCCTGTGCGACGAACTCGTAGCCTTCGTACAGCACCTGTGGACGGAGGAAGAAGCCTCCCTGGTCCGCCACCTGCATCCCTTCAGAGGAAAGAGCTGCGCCGAGCTGGCGAGGATCGAGGGAAGAACTGCGTCTGAAGTGGAGGGCATCCTGCATCGCCTGGAAACAGAGAAGAGGTCGATAGGGAGCAGCGGAAGTGGAGATAAGAGGCGCTTCAGGTTGAAGCGCATTCTGGGTGAGGTATTCGAGGAAACCCTGATGGGGTGGGACCCAGAGAGCCTGACCGACTGGCATCGCCGTTTCATAGAGCTCTGGGAGGACCTCTTCATGACCGGCTGGATGCTCGATTACCAGCAGGCCTACAAAATGGACTCGTCGAGGGTGGTGACGCTGAGCGAGACGATACAGGCGAACCAGATGGCGCTGCCTTATGACAAACTCGAGATGATCATGGAGCGCTACGACAAGTTCGGGGTGACCAATTGCCAGTGCCGGATGTCGGCGCAAGTGCTGGGGAACGGCTGCGGCAAGCCCATCTCGAACTGCCTGGTGATGGGGGAATGGGTGGAAAAAAGGGTGAGTGACGGCTGGTACAGAGAGATCGGCCGCAGGGACGCCCTGGAGATAAAAGCCGAGGCTGCCGCGAACGCGTTGGTGAGCTGGGTCATCAATATACAAGGGGGCAAGGGGCAGGCCTCCTGCTCCTGCTGCGCCTGCTGCTGCTACAGCTTCCGCCTGGTGACGGAGTTCAACTGCCCGAGCGTCATTGCTCCACCTCATTTCGTCCCCTCGGTCGACGCCTCCAGCTGCACCTATTGCGGCAAGTGCGCCAGGGTATGCCCAACGGCCGCCCTTATCGTAGACACCAAGGGCAAGACGCACCGCCGCCTGCCGGAGCGCTGCATCGGATGCGGTTTATGCGCGGTATCGTGCGAGAAGGCGAAGGCGGTGACGATGGTGCCCGTCCCAGATTACCGCCAGCCGCCCAAGAACATGTTCTCGCTCATCGCGAGGCAGACACCCGGCATGCTGAAATCCGCCTGGCAGGTATCGAGGAAATATAAGAAGGAAGCGCGTTAGCGAAGGGAAGTATCTGCTCCAAGTCCCGAACCACCAGCGGCGAAAATGGAGGTTGTCGACACCAGAACAGTGTCATCGCTATCTCACTGCTCGAGCCCGTGTGCCGACTCCATAAGTTCGATGAGCCTGGCGCTGAAACGTGCCGCCGGAGCACCGTCTATGACGTCGTGATCGAACATCAGCGTGAGATTCAGAATCTCGCGCTGCTGGAGCTCGTTTCCCTCCCCGGTATAGAAAGGCTTGCGGGATATGCCGCCCACGGCAACCGCGAGGGGGTGGACGTTGGGGATCGGCAGCGGCCAGCCACCCGATCTGCCGAACATCCCGACCGCGGTGACGCCGATGGTTCCCATCATCCTATGCTTCCTCACGGGATCCCTGAAAAATATCCGCATCCCGAGGCTGCGCAGAGGTCCCGGCGACCAGACCGCGAGTTTCGCTATCCTCGCCGCCTGCCTGTCGGCGATTACGAGGTCCTCTCCCACGTCTCCTTCCTTTACGTTCGCGATTTCACGGCTGATATCGAGGACGCTCTTCCTGCCGCAGTCCTTGACCAGGTAAGGGAGGGGGACCGGCTCTCCCCTGAGTTCTTTCTCGACCATGGTCGCGACGCTTACGGTTTCGAATACGTACAGGCTGCGGCCTTTTCGGTATGCATTGACCTCGGGGAATTCCTTCACGGCGGACGCCAGGCACTTCATCAGCCAACCGGTGAAAGATATTCGGGTGCCACTGCACTTGGCCTCGCTGATGGCCCGCCTGGCCTCTGTAACATCGATCTCCAGGAACCCGCTGACGTAGTGAGCCTTCACTCCCATCTTCATGGTCTCCATCGCCAGCAAACGAGTCGCCGGGAGCCTGGTTTTCCGGTACGTTTCGTCCAAATCGCACTCCTGTGCCTAAGTTGAAAGCATTCCTGCTCGTTGTCTTGGCATTCGCTACCACAGGGCTCAAAGCGACGGGACCACGCTGTCGAAAGGCACCCCGTCCCAAACCTGGCGGTCCGCGCCATAGGGATCATTGACCAGCAACGGTTGCACGTCCAGCTGCATGGTCGCCCGAGCGCCCACTTCGTAAGACGGCCAGTCCGGGAGCATTACGTTATTCGGATCGCCGTTACGGGCGAAGGCGATCCAGGTGTCCTGCATCATATCCGCGAGTTCCTGAGGTGGGTCCCCTCCCAGGATGTCTGCCACGCCCTCCGCGCCCAGGTTGTTGAAGACGAAGGGTAGCTCAACGGCATGGCAGGAGCCCAGTTCGTCTACCGTACTGGGCCAGGTGAAGAGGTACATCCAGGTGCGCGGCTGGTTTTTCGCCTGGGCCTCGGCCAGGCGTATAGCCGGGACGCGGAAAAGGATATCGGTACCGATAGCCATCGCTATGTCTCCTTCGCTGGCCTCCGGCCGCCGGGACTCGTAGCTCGCCACGATATCCTCCAGGGTGCCGGTGATCGCCCCCTTGAGCCAGGGCATGGCCTGGAGATCGGCCTTGATCGAGAATTCCAGCAACCCGGGTATATACAACGACCACAGGCGCACTTCGTCCAGATTGGTCCCGATCAGCAGGGGTATGCCCGCCGCGCTGCCATTGGCGATGGCGTGAAGGGGAGGCTCCGGCAGTACCGTTCCGTCGACAACGGGGCCGAAGAGCGTGTCGGTCAGGAATTCATCACCCATGAGGTCTTCCTCGGCCTGCAGGAGCTCCTCGGACGTGAGAGACAGCAGGCCTTCGACATCGCCGACCCCCGCCTTTGCCATCAGCTTCTGGGTGATTCCCTCGGCGTATGCGGGATTCCTGAGGGTGTTGAGGGCGCCGCTCTCCTCGATCGCCTGCTGGAAGAGCCCCTTGGCGGCCGGCATCCCCAGCAGGCAGCCCACGCTCATGCTCCCCGCGGACTCGCCGAACACAGTGACTTTATGAGGATCACCGCCGAATCCCGCAATATTGTCGCGCACCCATTCAAGGGCTGCCGCCTGGTCGAGCAGGCCCAGGTTGCCGCTCTCCGCATAACCGCTGCTACCGATATCCCCCAGATAGAGCCAGCCGAACGCTCCCAAGCGGTAGTTTATGGTCACCAGCACGACGTCGCCACGCTGCGCGAAAGCCGCGCCGTCATACCAGGGATCCCTGCCCGAACCGTTCGTCCATCCGCCGCCGTGGATCCAGACCATCACGGGCCGGCCGGCGTCATCTATCCCCGGCGTCCATATATTGAGCGTGAGGCAGTCCTCCGATTGCGGCAGCTCGGTGGCTTCGTACTCGTCGGTCGGCTGCATCGCTATGGGCCCGAAATCCAGCGCCTCAAAAGTATCGTCCCATGGTTCCGGGGGTTGTGGTGCCTTAAAGCGGAGGTCTCCCTCCGGGGGTTTGGCGTAGGGGATCCCCTTGAAGACGTACAGGCCATTGTCATCGACTGCTCCTTTTACCTGTCCCTGGGCTGTTTCGACCGTGGTGTTCTCGGTGCCGCATCCCGCATATCCGACCAGGAGGCCACCGCATAGGGCTGCCACCAGGAGTATCAGGATCAGCAGGCGTGATAGCGGCAAAACGCGGCCCTTTAAGCCTGTCCGGTACATCTCCTCCTCCTTCCCCCTGCAGAAACGAGCATTTCGTACAGGCAAGGTGTTTCGGGCGGTTATTCAGGCCTGGGTTCATTGTACACCTGATACGGTATCAATCCACGGCGATCTCTGGTACCGATATACGGTGTACGGCAGAACCCACCCTCGCGGCGGATCCGTTACTCAGTCCCTGTGATAGAAGCGGAAGTCGCAGATGTCGCTCCCCGTGGACAGGGTCTTCGTCCGCTGGAACTCGATCTGGGAAGGAAAGCATTCGGCCTGCCGCACGTCCATCTCGCAGAAGGCCGGGATGAGCTCGGGAGCGCCTTTCTCGCGCAGATAATCGTTATAGAAGCACCGGGTGTAATCGAAACCGATGCCGCCTTCAACCTCCAGGCGCGACCTGTCCCAGCCGGGGGATGGAAAGACATGGGCGTTGACCCAATCCACGCCCCTGGCATAGACGTCGAAGGGATCCCGGTACCTGCCCAGCACATAACCCATGCATACGGAAGGGGTCTTCAGAAATGCCTCCCACATCACCCGATGTGTCGCATCCACAGCGCTTTCGCCCTCCCCCAGTTCTCGGGCCAAAGCCCGATATAGTGCCAGACCTTGGCGGGCGGCGGCAAGATGGAAGCGCATCATCCCCCTGGCATCACTGCCCTCCTTGAGCAATTCTTCATGCTCCTTGCGGAAGGTGATCAGGATGCGCTGCGCCGCTTCGCTTCCCCATCTCTTCTCCAGCTCTTTCCTCGCCAGAACCTCGATGATGCGGCGGGACAACGGCTTGTGCGCTAGGACGGTAAGCACGCCCAGGCCGGCGAGCACTATCGGAAGCAGTCTCTTCCCCCTCTTGCTCCTGGCCATACTGCTACACCTCCTTTGCGGTTCTGACTTGAGCCGTCACGGGGAGCCGGTAGGCGAAATCGCGATTATGCGCTCATCGGGACTGCATCCTACAGGGATACCTGGAATACGCAGGTCTCATCCGCGTTCGGCCTGAGCTCGAAGTGACGGATCTTGAGATCGGGGCTGATCTTCCTAAAATACATCTCCAGGTTCTTGGTACACCCGTGGATGCAGGAAACCTTGGCCGGCTTGCCTCCTACAGCCAGATAATCCTCGTAATCCAGTTGGAGCAGGGAATTCCAATTGGGACATGTGGTGTACTCCCATTTCAAAGAGCTGGGGGTCTCCTCCAGGTATTCGGGAACATAACCATTGATCCTGGTGATCTCGTTCAGGACCTGTTTTATCTGTTCGATGGCCGTCCCTTCGGGTTCGATCAGTTGCCATAGAAGATCCATCGCGGGGGGTAAGAGGTCTTCCCACATCTCCAGCTCCAGTTCGATTATGGCCTCTGGCCCTAAACGCTTATACGCGTACCACGACCACCCGTTGGACAGGTTGAAGAGCATGTTGAGCCTGATGAAATTGACCATTTCCTCCGATAATTGCGTCACGATCACATCCCCCTCCCCGCATGTCTCACCGATCGGAATCCACCTGGCGGCGGCTCTACGATTGATTCTTCTCCGAGAAGTCAGGCCCAGACCTGTCCCTCAACTCCACCATAACCCACTTCCCGGAGATGAACCCTACGAAGAGACTATCACCTGCAGCGAAAATGTAAAGCGCGCTGAATGACGCAATCCCTCACCTATAAGCCGTACGTATTCCTGGTGGATGTTGCGCCCCCGTCAGCGTATGGGATAGACAGGCGGGGATGGTCATCCCCTGTTTCAGGGAGGCCCGCGGGGACATGGTGATATCGTGGGCACTTTCCGGTTACATGCATCGTCAGCTTCTGCGCAGTTGGATCGTCCCCATCGCCAGGGCCGCCAACCCCAGGAGCATGAGCAGCCCCGCCGCCAGTAGCAATGGCAGCAGGTCGAAGCCTGTCGCGGGAAGCTCTCCGTTCGCCTCGTCCTTCGCGAAGGTCACCACCACGGTGTGATTCGCCCGCACGTCATTGATCACGTAAGGGCTGGAGACGGCAGCGGGTGCCCCGTTGTCGGAGATGGAGGCGATGTGATAACCGTCGTCGGGGTGGATGTTTATGGTGGCCTTATTGCCCTGGAAGACAACCTGGCTGGCGGGGTCTACCTTGCCGTGCTCCCCGCTCACCGAGGCACTTATGCTGTGGGCCGTCCTCAACCCGACGTTCTGCGAGAACTCGCTGGCGTTGCCCGCGCCAGAGGCGTCTCCAGCGGGGCTTATGGCGATGGCTGACAGGTAGCCGTCGCCTCGCAGGTCGGTGAGGCTGGCGGTGAAACTTCCGTCAGCGGCGGCCGTGGCCTGCCCCAGGTAGGTCTGCCCTCCCCCGTGCCCGCTGGAGTCCGGGGTCACCCCCACACTATAGAACTGGACCGCCGCTCCGGGGGGTGCCGTACCGGATACGCTGACGCCACCTTCCAGCAGGGGGATCTCGCTTGCCGAGAAGACCGGGAAATTATAGCCACGGTTCGGCTTTTCGGGGTTGTTGTTGTTTCCGTCGTTCGGGGTGACCCCGTCTCCCAGGAGGTCGATCCCGAGCCCGCCGTTGCCGTAAATGGAGTTCGTGCTTATCTTGACGCTGTAAGACTCCCTGTCCCAGACGACGACGCCTATGCCCTCGTTGCCCACGATCTCATTGAGGGTGATCTCATTTTCCGTTGAAGCCATGAAGGAGATACCGTTTCCTCCGTTGTCGCCGATCATGTTGCTTGAGATCGTGCAACCGGTCGCCCCGTTCAAAGCCACCCCTGATCTGCTACCGACCCCGACCACGAGGCGTGGAGGGTCCTGGAATCCCGACACGACGGGCTGCGTGCCGTTCCAGAGGTAATCCACGCCCGCCCCCTGGGCGACGAAGACGTCTTCCTCCCAGTAGTAATCGGTCCTGTCGATGCTGGCGGCCACCCCGCCTTCGTAGGCATCGAAGAAACCGCCTGGCTGGTCCGGCTCTCCCCATATGTCGGAGCGAAGGTACCAGGTCTCGTACAAGTCGTTGGTCAGGTCGTGGAACAGGACCACGTGGAAGTTGGAAGTACCGTTACCGGCCAGGACCTGCGCATTATCGGAGATCACGAAATCGGGCTCGGACGCGATGAACGCGCACCCCGGCAACCCGAAAAGCGTGTCCTGGTAATTAACGCCGCCATATCCCAGGGGCGCCCTGGTGCCCATATACGGCGGAGCGCCGCCGCCGCAGTTCGAGATGGCATTGCAGCTGATCTCGCACCCGGCGGATGAATCGATTCTAATACCGTCACCGCCGTTGTTCGCGATGCGGTTGCCTTCTTCCTCAGATCCGCCTATGCGCGTGGAATCGGCATCGGATTCAATGGCGATCCCGCTTCCCCCGTTTCCCAGTTCGCGGCCTTGCTCGTCCGTCCCTACGCAGTTACCCGTCACCCTGTTGAGCTCGGTCCCGCTTCCGGTTATACGGATGCCTTCCCTCCCGTTACCCGATATCACGTTGGACTCGGCGGGTGTGTCTCCTCCCACGACGTTGCCGTTTGCACCATCCTGCACCAGGATGCCCTCACCGGTATTGGGAAGCGCGCTTTCACCGCTACCGTCTACCCCGATGCGGTTCCCGATGACGGTGTTTCCCTGCGCGTCGGGCCCGCTTATAGCGATCCCGCACTGGTTGCAGCTGATAAGGTTCCCCTCCCCGCTGGCCTGCCCTCCGATTATGTTGTTCGAACTGCTGGACATGTTGGAGTCGATCCATATCCCGTTGCTGCCGTTGCCGATGGGCTGGGTCCCGGTGCAGTCGGTACCTATATTGTTGCCCAAGACGAAGTTTCCGTCGGAGCGGATGACCACCCCCTCATGGTCGGCGGCGCTTATCAGGTTCCCGGAATCCCCCGTCCCGCCGATAATGCTACTTGCCGCGCCGAAGGATATATTGACGCCGTCGTTCCCCCCGCCCGCCTCCGTGCCGTTCGCCTTTACCCCGATGTAGCAGCCGAGCACGAGGTTGCCGGCCGCACCCGGCCCGGCTATTCCCACGTTACTGCTGGTGCAGCCGTATACCGAGAGGCCACGTATCATGTTGCCCGCGGAGTTCATGTTCAACCCGTGGCTGACGGAACCGCCGCCGTCGATCTCTAGCATAATTCTGCGCGTGGTGCCCGGACCGAGAGAACCTGGAAGTGCCCCGGGTTGAGAGTAACCGTCGATGATGATGCCGTCGCCCGTCAGCGGGGGCAGGGGGGAGAGTGGGGTGATGGTCTGAACCCCACCGCCCGGGATGGCGAACTCGATCGTCGACCCGGGATCGGCGTTCGCGCCTTCTATCGCCGCGCGCAGCGACCCGGCCCCGGAATCGTTCGTGTTGGTAACGGTGTAGGTCGCAGCCCGCGCTTTCTGAGGGTAGAGGAAAAAGGGCAGAGAGCAGAGAAGCCCCCCCAGGAATACCGCCGCGCACATGACGCATGCGTACCTGAAGGTCCCGCCGCTAACCGTGAAGGCGGTGCGTTTCCGCAGCGGCTTTTGCACCATCCCCACAAGCTCCTCCCAATTCATTGGTGACCAGGCCTCTATGCGATCCAGCGATCGATAGGGTGAGCGCCTTATGCGATACGGCACCGTATGTGCTTTGCGTCGGTTGGACAAGGCTGTTTCCTTAGCTCGGCGGCCCGCTTTGCGAAGCCAGCAAACCAAACAGGGACAGACGTCCCGCCTTGTGTGACTTGGCCCCTCTGCTTCACCATCTCCGACTGCCTCGGACTTGAGCACCACGGACCTGCGGGTAACCGGCGGACCAAGCGGTTGTACGTGCCCCCGCTTCTTTTCAATTACATTGATTGTGGGTATATATGGAACACTATCCGGCCTTCGAGACCTGGCACTGTCCCCGGGAGGTGCGTATGGGAGATGCCGGGCTGGAGCTGAGAGCTTACCGGATTTCCTGGCGGACTGAATCGTGAGGAGGAGATATGACGGTAAACAGTCGATCCTATGAGCACATCATCTACGAGGAAGACGGCGACACCGCCCGGGTCGTCCTCAACCGCCCCGAGGTCGTGAACGCTCTGAGTATGAAGCTCTCCGACGAGTTTTTCGACGCCATCAGGCGGGTACTCGCTTCCACCGACCTCAAGTTCATGGTCATCAGCGGTGCGGGAAACAACTTCTGCGCCGGGGACGACATCACCGAGATGCACCTGTGGGGGGATGCCAACGACGTCATGCGGCGCGCGCGCCACTATCAGAACATGGCCAACCACCTGGAGGAGCTGGACAAGATCACCATCTGCGCCGTGGACGGGTACGCCGTGGGCGGAGGCCTGGAGATCACCATGGCCTGTGATTTCGTCATCGCCACGCAGCGCGCCAGGTGGGGCATGCCGGAAGTGGACGTGGGCATCACCCCCGGGTGGGGAGGCACCACACGCATGGCCCGGCTTATCGGGCGCCGCCGCACCAAGGAGATCAACATGCTCGGCGCCATTCACACCTCCAAGCGGGCCGTGGAATACGGCCTGTGGAACCGGGTGGTCCCCGACGACCAGTTGGACGCCGAGGTGGAGAGGCTGCTCGAGGTGCTGCGCTCCAAGAACCAGCAGGGATTGCGGCAGTTCAAGTACATGATCAACCGCGGCGTGGAGTGCGACCTCTATACCGCCCAGGGATTCGAAGCTTTCTCCGGAGCCCTCACGGCGGCGGTGAACGGGATGTGGCAGATATCCGATGCCGACAAGGGCGCCGGCGTGGTCGGATTCGTCGCCAAGGGTGACCTGTGGCAAGAGCGCCGTTCCCTGTCCCGCGACTTCTGGGCCGATTGAGTCTGGAATCCTCTCGTGCGCCCATGGTTATTCAGCAGAGTTGCGGGGAAGGGAAACGGATCGTGGCGGAAGGAGGCATGGCGTGAACAGGGAGATCCTCTCCTGGATGCTCAGGAGCTACGCGGACGCGCTAGGCGGGTTCTATCCGCGCCGGAGGGAGGCCAGAGGCTTGGTGGAATCGCTTCCCGAACTGCCGCTTGAGGTCCCCGTACCCGATTCGCATTCCATCTACCACTGGATCCGGGGGCTTTGCGCCACCCCCCACCGGCGTCCCGGCACGGCAGAGGGCCACCGGGGCGAGGAATTCGTCGTGCATAGATTCGAGGAGTTCGGCCTGCAGGATATCGCCCGGGAACCCATTGCCATCAAGGTGTGGGATGCCAGCAACTGGGGGCTCCGCGTACGGGGTGGAGGAAAGGAAACGGACATCCCCTGTTTCCGGGTGCAGAACACCGCCTTTACCGGCGAGCGGGGAATAACCGCTCCCCTGGTCTACGTAGGGGCGGCGTGGCTTCCCGGTGCCCTCCGGCGCGCCGATGTGCGGGGCAAGATCGTGGTGGCCGATGTGCCTTTCCCGACCCTGCCCGCGGGTTTGCTGATCAAATTGCTGGGGGGAGGATACGGAATATCCGACCCCGAGAAGCGCATAACTGCGGGCACCGGCATGAAGCTCGTGTTCGTGCGCGGCAATTTCCCGGGCCAGTTTCTAAACGTAGATATGGATGACGTGCGTCTGCCCCTGGAGGATATGCGCCTTCCCTGGGACGTTTACTGGAGGGCTCACCGGCTGGGAGCCGAGGGCCTGGTGCTGATCCTCTCCGGCATGCCCACGAATTCGAACACGCATTTCGGCCCCTACGATGCCTGCATGAAACCGATCCCGGCTCTGTGGGTCGGCAAGTACGACGGCGAGCTATTGCGCTCCCTGGCGAAGAGGGGGGCCAGCGCGACCATGGTCCTGGAAGGGGAGGAAAGGCCGGGGGTAACGCACAACGTCTGGGGGATACTGCCGGGGGCGAGCGAGGAGATGATAATCCTGCACTCCCACCATGACGCGCCCTTCCAGGGCGCTACCGAGGACGGCTGCGGGGTCGGGCAGGTCCTGGCACAGGCGGGGGCCTGGTCGCAGGTGCCGCAACGAGACCGCCCCAAGACCCTCATGTTCCTCTGCGCCGCCGCCCATTTCTACGGCCCGGCCCTGGGCGTCTACGAGTTCGTAAAGAGACACCAACACGATTTCCTGGCCAGGACCGATGTGGTGATCTGCCTGGAGCACCTGGGAGCGAAGCAGATGCTGGAGAAGGAGCGGGAATTCGCCGCCTGCGGCGGGCCCGCCATAACCTGGGTGATGACCTCCTCCAACCGGTATGTCATCGCCACCATGATGAAGATACTGCGGAAGCAGCGGCTGAAGGAGACCGTGGCTGTCCCCTACAACCTGCTGGCGCCGGTCCCTACCACCGATGCCTTCGCCTATCCCTTCGGCGGCGTGCAGTTCCTGAGCTGGATCGCGCAGCCTTATTATCTCCTGAGCGCGGAGGACACACTGGACAAGATCGAGGTCGCGGAGCTGGGTCCCATCGCGGAGTCCATTACCGACGTGGTCAAGACGTTCATGGCCCTGGAAAGCGGCAAACTGAGGTCGTAGTACTCGGGGCGGGGCGGTAATCCCGGCTCTCTCTCGCAGGCAATGATATGTATGTGCGCCTTGAAGCGGGAAGAGGTGGAAACGCTGGTGCCGAGCCCGTGTCTCACTCATGTTGGCACGGAGGGGGTTGAGGGAAAGGAGGTATGGGCTGAGCTATATCTCGCCATGTCACGTGATAGAATGGTTGCATCCGGCAGCGGCTCAGGGGAGAAACCAGCAAGTAAACCGATGAAGGGCGTGGCTCGACTATAGATCGTGATCTCACCCGGCTCAGGCCCGTTCAGAGGCTCGACCCCCGGGCCTGACACTTGGGAAAAGGAGGCAGCGTGCCAGAGCAATGGGATGCCATCGTCGTGGGAGCGGGGATCGGGGGGCTGACCACGGCCTCCCTCCTGGCCAAAGAGGGTCTGAGCACGCTGGTGCTGGAGAAGGAGGACCGGGTAGGCGGGCGGGCCGTCTCGCTGCGCGGCGAGGAGGTCGCAGAAAAGGGGGCGGAGTGGTACCGGCGTCTCCTGGGTGGCCAGTATTCCTACCTGGCACAGAGCGATCCACCCCTGGAGGAGATGGCCGCAAGCGGTCTACTTGACGGCTACGTCCTGGACCTGGGATTCCACGGCGTGAGCGTAGCGGGCGAAGGATATTTCGCCACCCTGCGCGACCTCCTGGGAGGCTTCGGAGACCGGGAGGTGGTGATCAAGCCCTTCCTCACCGGCGCCTGGCTCGAAGACAACCTGGTGGAGGTGACCATACCCGTCATAGGAGACATGGCCGTAGACGAGAGATTGCAGGCCGAGTTCGACAGGTTGGGCCGCAATTACCTGGATTTCTTCGGGGACCTGTCGCAATTATCGTTTGACAGGCTGGCTAACCTGGGCGAAATGTCGCTCTACGACTACCTGGGAGAGATAGGCTTCGTCAAGTCCGCCGAGGAACTGGAGAGGCTCGACAGCGTCTCTCTGAACGATCATCTCGCGAGCATCGGGTTCACCGGCAGTAAGCTCGTATGCGATTACTTCCGCTGTCTCTGCACGTTGTTCACCACCATCAACAACCCCAACGAGATTTCCATGGGGGATATCCTGCGCTACGCCTCCCAGGTGATGATACCAGCCATCCTCAGCGGGGTGAAGATCAACATCGGGGGTTACGTGCAGGACGGGGTCATGGAGTGGCCGAAGGCCGTCGCGGGCAGGTGCGAGGATCTCGGGGGCGAGATCCGCCTGGAAACCCGGGTGACCGGGGTGGAGATTGAGCACGGTCGGGTGAAGGGAGTGAGGGTGGAAAGCGCGGAGGGAGAGGAGTCCATACCTGCCCCCCGCGTGGTGATGAACCCGCCCATACAGGAGCTCTTCCGCTACGTGGACGACAAGGCTTTCGCGGGGGGCTTCACGCAAGAGGTGGGATCGCTTTACGGCTACGGCAGCCTGAGCCCTTATTTCGGCCTCAAGGAGCTTCCCTTTCCCGAGAAGCATGCCGAGCGGCTCATGCTCACACCGTGCGTGGTTCCCCGGGAGGAGGGCTTCGACTGGGACGTGTACATAGCCTGGGGCATCCAATCCTATATAGAGCCCAGCTGCGCCCCCGCGGGCAAGCATCTCTTCACCGCCTACCTCCCCCTCACCGAGGAGGAATCGCGCAACCGGGAACTGGCGATGAAGGTGGTGAGGACGGTGCCCGACTTCCTGGAATCCCTCTACCCGGGATTCAAGGACTGTATCGAGTGGGCGCTCTACCCCGTGTGCTGGAAGCTGGAGGGGGTGGCCAAGAGCGTCACCCAGGCCGGCAGCCTGAAGCCCGAGGTCAAGGCCCCGGGCGTCGAGGGTCTCTATTTCGCTGGCGACACCGCCAGGGGTTACGGAGTGGCCATGGATTGCGCCTGCTCCAGCGGCATCATCTGCGCCTCGGAGATAACCGGCATCGACTACGGTGTGAGCTAGAAGTAGGCACGGGGCTTAGAAACGGCCTTGTGCCCCGGGCACGGGAGGTGCACGGAATGAAGTTGGGAAGGCTGATCCACGACCGCGCGTCGCCTGACCACCGGTTGGCATAGACGGGCAGCATCCCCGACGTCAGAGTTCCACGAAAGACAACTCCTCCAGGCTGTCCAGATCGTTCGCCTTGATGCCCGACGGCGAGATGGTGTACAGGACATCCCCGATATAGAGGCTTCTCTGGACGAAATCTCCCGATCCGTAGTAGTAGCCGTCCTCGAGCCCCTGGGTATCTTCCATATGCGTGATGCGGCCTTTCAACTCGAAGCCGCCGGCCAGGGAGAGGTCGTAGACGTAGGCGCCCTGGAACGTGGGCACTCCGTATGCGAAGGGCGGCGTGCCGCCGGACGCCTTCTGCTCGGGGGTGAGCTCGGCGAGAAGGATAGGGAGTACCAGCAGCCCCTTCTCCCGGTCGAAGAGAAACGCCTTGTGGTCGTGGAGGGCGTACGAATCGGTGCCGCGGTCGCCGATCTCCACCTTGTACATCTCCTGCGGGCTGAACACGTTGGTCACGTCGAAGAGCGCGATCTTCATGCCCTGGAACCACGAGAAGTCCCCCTTACCCGGGTCCGCCTCCACGGCGTTTATGCCCACGCCTATGACGTGGTTCTCGTCGTAGGGATGCAGGTAATCCGAGTAACCCGGTATCTTCAATTCACCCAGCACCTTGGGGTTCGCCGGGTTGGAAAGGTCGATGACAAAGAAAGGGTCAACCTGTTCGAAGGTGACCAGGTAGGCGCGGTTGCCCATGAAGCGCGCGGAATATATGGTCTCTCCTTGAGCGAGACCCTCCAGGCTTCCGACCACGTTGAGGGAAGGGTCGAGGACGTAGACGTTGCTCGCGGGATCGTAACTGCCGTCGGCTGCATAGCCCGTGGTGGCTATCCTGAAATAGCCTTTCGATTCGTCCATGGAGAACTGGTTGAGGACTGATCCCGGCACCTCGGAGGAGGCCAGGTAACCTACGGCGGCCCCATCGAAACGGAACTTGTGAATGGAGGTACGCAGCGTATCTTCCACGGCGATCTCCTCCGGATAGAAATAGCCCCAGTCGGTGGCGGTGACGTAAAGGTGCTCCGGCGAGGCATAGACGCACTCAGCGTTGCCCGCGATCTCCCTCTTCTCGACGGAATTGCCGCCGTCCCGCAGTGACAGCGAGAGTATAGAGAGGAAGGAAGAGCACATCTCCGGATCGATGTATTCCACCTCGGACCAGTGGCAGGCGGGCTCGAGGACGCCGGGCTTATCGTCTCCGCGCACGGTCCTGTAGAGGGGTATTATCTCTTCGGGGCGGATATCGGTATCTTCGTAGATGACGTAGGGCGGCCAGCTAGTGAGCACTACATGCACGTTGTCATCCAGCATGCGGGCAGTGAGGTAGGAGCCCTCGTGCTCCACGGTGCTCAGGAGCCGCGGATCGTCGCGGTCGGATATATCGTAGACCTTAATGAAGGTGAGTTGCAGGCCCGGATAGTACTCTGGCTGTTCCGCGGGAAGGTCGTTCTCATCCATATAGCCGTATCCGATGACGACCAGTTTGTCTCCGTTGACGAACATCTCCGCGGGCTCGAGGCCGCTATCGAACTCGATGCGCGAAACAAGCCGCATCTTCTCGGGGGGGTAGGCCTCGACGATGCACAGAGAGTTCCCCGCCAGGGTATAGATGAAATCGCCGTCGCATTTCACCACGTCCGCCTCGTCCACGCCCTCCACCTGTACGTTGGTGGTGGAATGCTGCGGCGAATCCCCCTCCCCCGTGGCCCGCAATTCCACTCCGCCTTCCAGGGCAGCGCCATCTGCATCCTTCCACATGGGATAAACATCCCAGGCATTTCTGAAAGCTTCGACGAACTCCCCGGCCGACTGGAACCTGGGCAGGGGAACTCCTGGAAGCTGTTGCGATTCAAAACCGGAACAACCGGTCGCGATCAGTGTCATCCCGAGTATGAGTACCAGGGAGATGGTCACCCTCTTCAGCAGCCTGTCCATGATGCCCCCTTCGCCAGGAATCGATACAGCACCTCGTATCCTATGACGCAGCAAGCGGTGAGTTGTTCCTGGGACCCATCCTTAGGCATAGGGGTCGGCCCTGGACTTATGCCTGAGAAAGCAATAGGCATAGGGGTCGGCCCTGTATTTATGCCTGAGAAAGCCATGAGTAGCAGAGGGAGGGAGGGAGGGAGGCTGTTACTCATAATCCCCATATATAGATGCTGGGAGTACGGCCCAGGCATGAGTCCAGGGCCGACCCCTATGCCTTACTATGCCTTATCCTACCACGAGGGCAGCTTGCGGCGGAGAGAGACAGCCATGGCCAGGTTTATGACGATGATGACGGCCGCCACGATGAGGGTGGGCCAGGAACGGAAACCCAGGGCCACGCCCAGGTGCATGGCGGCCCTCGCCTCCACGAAGGGGAAACCGCGCCGCCTCGGCGGTCGCTCCCGCCTCTGCGCCGCCTTCTTCCATCCGCTGCGCAGGTACATGGTATAGCCGAAGCCGCAGGCCCACAGGGCCAGTCCGATGGGCGCCGCGATCCAGGAGGATATGGGCATGCGCCAGTGCGTCATGTAGGCGATGACCACGCTAGCCAGGATGGCCACGAACTCGCCGATGAACAACGCCTGTAACCGCTTCCTGCCTCCGCTATCCATATCCATCGCCTTACGCCTTTTCTGGAAGTCCGGCTGGATCTCTTCCTCTACTACGTTGATTATCGCCGCGCAGTATTAAGATTCTGTTAATCGCTTGTTAGATTCCATCAAGTCTCGAGCCCCGGGGTCAGACCCGCTTGAGGCTTGGCCGAGTGGTAACCCGCAAATCTTGCATAAGAACCGATTCTATTCGAAACGGCAGTGAGGGTGGTCAGGCGCCCGCCGCCATCTTCTCTCGCGCATACCGGCCCAGCTTCGCGACGGCGGCGTTGCTCTCCGGCACCAGCGGGGCAAAGAACTGCCATACGTGGAACATACCCTCCCACACATCGAGTTCCACCTCCGTGCCAGCCTCCCGCGCCCGCTCCGCCAACCTTCTGGCGTCGTCCAGAAGGATCTCCCGTGTGCCTGCCTGGATGAGCATGGTCGGGAGCCCATATAACTCGGCATATATGGGTGATGCCAGGGGATGCCTGGGATCTTCCCCGCCCAGGTACATGGCGGCCTCCCTGCGTAAAGCCCGGGCACTGAGCATGGGATCATCCCTCACGTTCTTTACACAGTCTCCACTCACTTCCATGTCCGTCCAGGGAGAGAGGAGCATCGCCGCCGCGGGCATGGGGCTTCCGGCATCCCGCAGGGACAACATGGCCGCCACCGCCAGGCCGCCACCCGCCGAATCCCCAGCCAGAACGGTATTGCCCGCTTTATAACCGCGGGCGATAAGCCATTCGTATACCTTGACAGCGTCTTCGACCGCGGCGGGGAATGGGTTCTCGGGCGCGAGGCGGTACTCCACGGCGAGCGCGCGGCAACCCGCTTCCTTCGCCAGCTGCGAGACCAGCATGCGGTGGCTGGCGATGGAACCCACCACGTACGCGCCTCCGTGCAGGTAGAGGATGGCCTGGCCGTCCCTGGCGTCCTGCGGGATCGCCCATTCCGCCGGCATGCCGGAGATATCCAGCGCTTCGTACCGTACGCCTTTTATCCTGGTCGCCAGGCGGGGGACCACGCCGTCAAACCACCATCTCTGGTACCGGATGGGGGTAAAGGCCTCCATCTGTATAAGGGTGTTCAACCTGACTAGGAGGACCGCGATACGGTAGCGTATGCTCGGCATGCCATCAACTCCCCCACTGCTTTCCCAGGGCTATCGTCCTTCCACCGCCATGGCCCCTAATGCGACCGTCCCTCCTTCGCCTGGATTCCCCAGTACCATGACGGGCTATACGTTGCCTTTCTGGACTTTCCTTATCTGCCTGTCCATTACGAAGTCGACGAGGAACGGGGCGTACCTCTTCAGGAGGTAGAGCATGCGTGCGGAGCCGGGTCCGATGAAATACTTGCCCTTCTCCATCCCCTTGACGAGGACCTCCGCGACCTCCTCGGGTTGCATCAATCCTCCGCCTTCGCTCACCGCCACCGTCTCCGGGGGCTTGTTGCGGTTCTCGACCTCGAAGCCGGGGGTGTCAGTGTCGGGGGGGCACAGGATGGAGATCCCTACCCCGCACGGCTTCAGCTCGCTCTTCAAGGACTCCGTCAGCCCCATGAGAGCGTGCTTGGAGGCGGCGTAGTCCGAGTAACCGAACACCCCCACGAATCCCAGCACGGAGCAGACGTTGACGATGTAGCCATGCCTCTCTTTCAGGTAGGGCAGGAGGGCTCTTACGGTATTCCAGTTCCCGTAGAGGTGCAGCTTCATGGAGCCGTCCAGCTGCTCGTAGCTGATGTTCTCGAAGTAATCGGGCAGGGCGCGTCCCGCGGAGTTGATGAGGATATCGGGGGGTCCGAATTCATCCACCGCATCGGCCATGACCCTCTCCACCTCGTCTGGCCTGGTGATGTCCAGCTGTTTGTATGCGAAACGCAGCCTGTCTCTTTTCTTTCTAGCCTTGATCCGCTCCAGGGCTTCCTCCAGGCGCTCCCTCCCGCGCGCGAAGATGATGATGTTGGAGCCCCGCCCCGCGAGGATCTCGGCCGCAGCCAGGCCGATACCGCTCGAGCCGCCCACGATATAAACGTTCTTGCCGTCGAAATCCCTGACTTTCATCATCTCCTCCTCCCGGAGCTCCGCTCACACCATCCCGTGGCGGGCCAGCCACATCACGAAGGGTTTGCCCAGGCTCCAGCGGTTCAACCAGTAGAACATGTTCACGAACTGCTCGGGGGTGAGCCGCTTGTTCAACCACAACACCTTGGCGAAGGGCTGGGGCATCTCGTAGAATCTGTTCTTCTCCACCGCCTTGAGGATACAGCGGGCGATATCAGGGGCACTCATCCTGGCTTGCGCGAAGGTGTTGCAGTAGAACTCGGAGATGAAATCGCTGTTGATGCAAGCCGTCTCCATGAGATGGGTGTTGAGGCAGAGAGGGCAGGCGACGGTAACCCTTATATTGCCGGGGGAGAGCTCCGCCCTCAGCGTCTCGGACAGGCCGATCACCGCGGCCTTGGTGGTGTTGTAGGGCGCCTGCTCGAAGAGGGCCGTCACGCCGGCCATGGAGGCAACGTTGACGATGTGGCCTCCACCCTGTTTCTTCATCCCGGGCACGAAAGCGCGGCATCCATAGACGACCCCCAGGAGGTTGATATCCACTATCCTCCGCCAGTCTTCCACGCTCACGTCTTCTATACATCCTGCCACCATGACGCCGGCATTGTTGACCAGAAGGCCGACCTTACCCCAGGTCGCGAAGAAGTGATCCGCACAGGCTGCGACCTGCTCCGGGTCCGCGACATCGCAGCGGAAGATCTCCCCCACCCCTCCCGCTCTCTCGACCAGTTCCCTGGTCTCCTCAGCCGCCTCCATGTTGATATCCACGATGCCCAGCTTCCAGCCCTCCGCTGCCAGGGCCAGACAGATTTCGCGGCCGATCCCCAGGGCGGCACCGGTAACCACGGCGGTCTTCTCGTATTTAAACCGCATTTCTTCCCCTCCCGCAGAACGCAGAGACTCATACCCGATTGGCCAATGATCAGAGACAAGAAAAAGGATATAACCGTTGCGCCTCCTTGACAAATAACGTGAGGGCCGCGGGGTTGGGATTACGGCAAGGAAAAGAAAAGGCCAGGGGCCAAGCCTGAAGCCTGGTCTTGCCCCCTGGCCTTGTATCCCGTTTCTCGAAAAGGATCAGACCATTCCCCTCTTCGCCATCTGGTTCAGAATCGGTTCCCCTATGTGCAGCTTGTGTAGGAACTTGAACTGCTTTATTACGCCGGGAAGCGAGCTCTTGTTCATAAGCGATTCATACTTGCCCATGGGAAGGCCGCGCTCCCCGGCCACCCTCGCGACCAGGCCCATGTAGGTAGGTGAAGGTGCCGGCATATCCGTCCGCGCGACCAGAGAGACCGCTCCTTCCGCGCAGGTGGGGAGGCAGAGGCCGCACCCGATGCACCTGGCGAGGTCGACTTCCATGGCATCATCTTTTTCCACGATGGCCTCCATCTGGCAGCGTTCCAAACAGGTCCCGCATGCGTTGCACATAGCGGGGTCTATCCTGGCCTGATACGACGATTGGACATGATCGGCGGGCCGCTCTTGCAGCTTAAGCCCGCGTAGCCAGTGGCAGCAACAGCTTCCGCACAGGCACATCCCCACTGCCTCCTGGGTGTTCACCGGCGCCAGCACCATAGCTTTTTCCTCTGCCTCATCGATGATCTTCAAGGCATCTTCCACGCTTATCCTGCGCCCAAAACCATTATCTATCCTGTACTGGGCTATGGTGCCGAAGATCAGCTCGCTCTCTATCGGATGTTCGCATGCCTTGCCTAATTGCTCGTTGACCACTCGGCAAGGACATGCGGTTACCGATATGATATCCTGCTGCCGAATCATATCCCGCAGGTTGTCGTAGGTGGCAACCGCAGGGGTAACATTCACGGCTTCGCTTACCGGCACTACGCGCATCTGTTTCTGCCTGGCAAATTCCTCCAGGAATCCCGATTCCTCTCCGTATTCAATGCCCAGCTGGGCCTTTTCCGGGTTCATGCGATGGGACATCTGGTTCTCCGAAAATCCGGTCATGTATTGCATTGCCATGTACAAGGTGTCCTTGCCGGATTTCACCGGAAAGATGAGGCCATCGCGTACCATGGCATCGAGGATGCTCCTTGTCTCCTCTTCCGACTTCCCGCAGCGCCTGGCGATGGCCGATGCCGGCTCGGGAGCCATCCTCATGTGAATCTCCACCTCCGCTTCTTCGGGCGTGAACATCCACTTGAGGCATTCGATGTCCTTCCCACTCTCGGTGGATGGGTACCCTCCCGGCAGCCCATCCAGGTATACACGCAGTCGCTGATAGACCTCTTCGGTAGCAGCCCTCTCGACCACACAGACCACCCCCTTACGATCCAAGTACTCTGAACGGGACGTTAAAATACTTCTTTTCTGCCCCTTCACTCTCGGTCTCATCCGCTTGTCGCGATTCGTGCGTGTGCAATCGACGACCGGTATTCACATCATCACGGACGCAATCCCCGTTTATGGCAGAAAGAAGATCGATCAGCTCTTGAATCTCGATAATCACCATTGATGCGTGGAAAGTAATAGCCCTCTAGTTGAAGTCTATCACGCTCGACGAACGTGTAAAGCAGACCAATAAAGGGTAATGCTAGCATTTTAATGAGATGACGGGGAACGGCGAGTCGATCTGACCCCCGGCGCGACCTCACGGACTGAAGTGATGGTAAGAGGTTCTTCTCCAATAGGTGCGGGCGTCAGGCATGGGGGTCGGCCCTGGACTTATGCCTGAAGAACCAAAAGGGACCGGAGGAAAGGAATAGAGGTGTCACTCGAAATCCCCATATATGGATGCTGGGCATATGACTCAGGCATAAGTCCAGGGCCGACCCCCATGCCTGACGCCTTCTCACTATCCTTTGCCCACATTCCTTGGAGAAGAACCTGGTAAGATATTGGCATCGATAACTGATGCAGGGAGGGGAAGATGGACGGCCCTCAAGGTATACTGGATACGGACCTCTACAAGTTGACCATGCAGCAGGCGGTCTGCCAGTACTACCCGCGCGCCAGGGCCCGCTACAGTTTCATCAACCGGGGCGAGACCCCCTTCCCACGCGGCTTCGCCGAGGAACTGTCGAGGTTCGTCGCGGCGATGAAGGAGCTGCGTCTCACCGGGGAGGAAAAAGCATGGCTGGCCGAGAAATGCCGCTTCTTCCATCCCGTCTATCTCGATCTACTCGAGGCGTACCGTTTCGATCCCGCAGAGGTCAGCATGGAGCAAGTGGAAGGCGAGCTCACCATCTCCATCGAAGGCTACTGGTATACATCCATCCTATGGGAAGTTCCACTCATGGCGCTCATAAGCGAGCTCTATTTCGAGATGACCGGGGAAAAAGACAAGGCCTACCCGGAGGCTAAGATCCACGAACTCAACCAGGAGAAGGCGCGCTTCTTCCGGGAGAACGGCATCCGCTTCGTCGACTTCGGTACCCGCAGGCGCTTCTCCTACCGCAACCATAGGCTCCTGATCCCGGACCTCATGCAGGCGGAAGAATACCTGCTCGGGACGAGCAACGTGCACCTGGCCCATGTATACGACCTCGTTCCCATCGGGACCCAGGCGCACGAATGGTTCCAGTTCCACTCCGCCAAGTATGGGTTCCGCGTCGCCAACCAGATCGCCCTGGAGCGATGGCTGGAGGTCTACAAGGGAGACCTGGGGGTAGCCCTCACGGATACCTTCGGGACGGAGAGCTTCTTCCACGCCTTCGACACCTATTTCGCCAAGGTCTTCGACGGCATCAGGCAGGATTCCGGAGATCCCTTCGAGTTCCTGGAAAGCGCCATCGGGCACTACGAGAACCTCGGCATCGACCCCGCCAGCAAGACCATCGTCTTCTCGGATTCCCTCAACCTGGAGCTGGCCAGGTCCATCCACGAGGCATGCGCCAGGAGGGTAAAGGACATCTACGGCATCGGCACTTTCCTCACCAACGACGTGGGGGTCAAACCATTGAACATGGTCATCAAGATGGTGGAATGCCAGCCCTTCAAGGACTCCGATCGCTGGGTCGACGCAGTCAAAATCTCCGACGCTTCCGGGAAATATACCGGGAACCTGGAGACCATCCAACTCGCCAGGCACACGCTCTTCCTCGACGACTGAAACAACCGGCGTCGTTCACCTCGGCTTTCTTCAGCTGACGCCCTTGCGCTCTCAGGAAGGCATACAGGTATGGCCTGCGGCTTCGGCCTGCTTGCGAATACATATCCTGCAGGCGAGAGCGCCGCGTGGGATGCATGTGTCGACAATCAGCCCGTAGCCGGCATGGCCGAACATGGCGCGGTCCATATCCATGGCCGCATCGCATACGCCTGCATGCTCGGGGCGGCAGAACCCGTAGGGGCATGCGGTCAGGATTATCTCCAGCTTCTCTTCGTCTTCATGGACGGACTCGATATCGAAGTCCATCAAGGCTACCATCTTCGCGAAATCGTCCCTGAGCTCCGCCATACTCTCGCGCGGCCTCGGGCCGTAGGGCGAGTGATAGTTCAGGAATCCCAGGATTCTGCATATACCTCTGACCAGGGATTCACCGATAACCGGCGCCCGGTAGAGCAGGTTATAGGTGTGTCCCAGTCCCAGCATGAACCTCTTGCGCACGCTCATGGCGATCCTCTCCTCTTTCGGCCTCGAAAGCGCCTGCGACATCCCCGGGATGGGTCAGTCCTGCCGGTACCTTTATAATACTCCTCAGGAATAGCAAGGATGGGGGATATGGGAGATCTCTGGTTCATCTGGATCGTTGGTTCCATCGTATTGATGATCATAGCCGCCGTGGTCCAGCGCAGATACAGAAGAGAGGTGAAAAAGGGTAGGGCGGAAGAGGAGCTGGCGAGTTTAAGGGAAGAGATCGGCCTGCTGGAGGAAAAACTCGGCTCGCTGCAGGAAGGGGAACAAGCGTACTGGGATACCCAGGAGGAACTGAACCAGTTGAAGGCTGATGAATGGATAATCCTCACCGAATGGGCCCTGATAAGATCGAAGAAGGTCGAAGCCTACGAATGCCCCAAGTGCCTGGGCGAAGGGATCGACGAGCGTTCATATATCTGCGATTTCTGCAAGGGAGCCGGCATCATCAGGGCCGACAGGCTATACACCAGGGAATGGACCGTCTGGGACGACCTCAATCAGCCCTGACCACGATCAATATCCGGGCACACCCATCTTCTGCAGGTATTCCCTGGCCTCCTCGATCTCGGGATCGAGCTCCAGCGCTTTTTTCAGATCGGCGGCAGCCTTATCTCTCTCGCCCAGGAAGAAGTAAGTGATGCCCCGGTTCTTATAGGCCCTCGCGTATTCCGGATCGAGCCCTATGGACCTGTCGAGATCAATAAGAGCCTCCTCGTACCTGCCCATGCACGTAAGGGCGTAGCCACGATGGCTGTATGGATTTGCACGCTCCGGATCGAGCTCTATGGCTCGATCGGCATCGGCGACCGCTTCCTCGTAACGGCCGAGGTTGTTCAGGGCATAGGCCCGGTTGCTGTAGCAGACTGCGTCGCCGGGATCCAATTCTACGGCTTTGTCTATATTCCATAGAGCTTCGTCGTATTGCTTCATATCCATATGGATATCACCAAATGTTAGGTAGACGAATTCTGATTCCGGCTCGAGCTCCAAAGCTTTCTTGCAGTCGGCCAAAGCCTTCTCATAATCCTTCAGTTCCGAAAACTCCAGAGCCCTATAGCAATAGTAGTCAGCTTTCCCCGGATCGATCTCTATCGTCTTGTTATAGTCCGAGAGGGCGCCTTCGTAGTCCTCAAGACGATGGTATGCATTGCCCCTGATGAAGTAGGCCTCAGCCGTACTCAAACCTAACTCTATAGCCTTGTTGCAGTCTGCGATCGCCTCTTCGTACCGCTCCATATACATCAACACGGTACCACGTTCCAAGTAGAGCTGGGGGAATTCGGGTTCTACCCTTATGGCCAGTTCCAAATCCTCCAGGGCCTCTTCATATCTTTCCAACCTGAACTTGGCGGTGGCCCTCAGCTCGAGCGCTCCAACGTGATCCTTGTCCTTCTCTATCGCCTTATCGCATTCGGCGATCGCCTCCTCGAACCGCTCGCTTAAGACATGGGCTTGTGCCCGTTTGTAATACTCGGTAGCGCTGACGGAATGCTCCTGCTTGTACGCGATGATCGAGCCGATGGCGCCGGAGACGCATCCGAAAGAGAGCACGGCGAGCAGCACGATGGCCACTATCTTTCCGGCGCTCATGGGCTGCTTGTCCGCTTCGGGAGCCGGGGGAGGAAATCGGCCGGGGAGATGCGCTAAACCGTCGTCCCCTGCAACTTCGGGCTTGAGAGGAATCCCGCAGTAGTTGCAGAAGTTTTCTCCCTCCACAACCGGCTTACCGCAGTTCACACAATCCATGGCCACCCCCGTAATCCTGGTTCCTGCAGCAATGCCCCATACGATTATAGGGGAATGCGTAAATCCATGCCCAGTGCCTCGTGGAACGAGAGCATACGGCATCTTGGATGCGGTCTCTATGTTGATAACCCCGACTGCATCTCTTTGGGAAGAAACCTTTCCAGCCGTCCCTGACCCCGCCCTGGATAGGCCTGCTTTGCCGACACCATTATAATAACCTTCAGATGTGGTCATAGGCTTCCGGGCGATGGGATCCCGCAACGAAGTGTTGCAGAGCGGCGCAACAGGATTCGCCGCTGGTCACGCATGCGGCGGGCGATGGAAGGGGACACCGCTGGTGGAATTCCGGGGCAAGGCAGTGGCGATAACCGGGGCGGCGAGCGGTATAGGCCGGGAGATAGCGCGGGCCTTCGCGCAGCGGGGCGCCGACCTGGCCCTGGCGGACATCGACGGGGAAGGCCTGCTCCGGGTCGAGGAGGAACTCCGGTCGCGGGGATGCAAAGTCTACACCCAGGTGGTCGACGTATCCGTCTCTCGGGATATGGAGGATTTCCGCGACCGGGTCTACACGGAGATGGGGAGGGTCGACATCCTTTGCAACAACGCCGGCGTGGCGGTGGGGGGCAGGCTCGAGGACATCTCCCTCGCGGACTGGGAGTGGATACTGGGCATCGACCTGTGGGGCGTAATCTACGGCTGCCACTATTTCTATCCGCGCATGATACAGCAAGGTGGAGGGCACATCGTCAATGTAGCCTCCAACGCCGGGCTCTTCCCGTCGCCCGGGGTCGCCCCTTACAGCGCGGCTAAATACGGGGTGGTGGGCTTTTCCGAGACCCTGCGGGCGGAGGCCGCGCTGCATGGCATCAACGTCTCCGTCGTATGCCCGGGGCTGGTCGCCACCAGTATCACCAGGACCGCCAGGATAAGCTCGGGATCGCGGACCATGGGCCCGCAGGAGCTCCTCCAAACCATGGATCGTTTCTACCAGCGCTATACGCATACACCCGAAAGCGTTGCCAGGGCGGTGGTAAGGGGGGTGGAGAGGAACCGGGGAGTGATCCTCGTGGGCGCGGAGTCCTATCTCATGGACATCCTGCACAGGCTGAGCCGCCGCTTTTTCGATCTTCTCATCAGGGCCATCACCTGGTTCGTCTTCGAGCGGATGTGATCCCCGGGCCGGCCCAGGGATCAGGTCTGTTCGAAGTGGCATTCCTCACCGGGCGGGCAGGGTTCGGTCTCCAGCTCCAGGGTGGCATGAACTACCTTATAGCGATCGAGCAATATCTGCTTGACGTCCCGCAGCAGCAACTGGTATCCGCTGAGCCGCGCGTCGCCGACCACGATATGGGCGCTGAGCGAATACTGGCGGGAGCCTATCTCCCAGATGTGGAGATCGTGCACGCCTGTGACCCCCGGTAATGCAGTGATATCGGTGACTATGTCCGCATAGCTCATGCTGCGCGGCACCGATTCCATGAGGATATGCACCGACTCGCGCATGATCTGGAAGGCGCTCACCAGGATGAGCAGGCCTATGACCATGGTCACCAGGGGATCGGCGTAGGTCCACCCCGTGATGAGGACGACCGTGCCCGAGACGACGACTCCCAGGGAGACCAGGGCATCGGTGAGCAGGTGCAGGAATGCGCTGCGCAGGTTGAGGTCCGAACTTCCCCTGCGCAGGAGCAGGGCCGTGCTGCCATTGACCAGAAAGCCCAGGCCGGCCACGAGTATGACCACCCCACCCCTGACGTCCACCGGCGCGATAAACCTGCGCACCGCCCCGTAGAAGAGGAAGAAACATATGAGCACGATGAGAAGGGAGTTGATAAAGGCTACCAGAATGCCCATGCGGTGATAGCCGAAGGTCTTTCTCTGCGTAGCCGGCCGGGCCATCACGCGCACGGCGATTAGCGAGAGCACCAGGGCGAAGGAATCGGAGAAGTTGTGGCCCGCGTCACCCAGCAGCGCCAGGCTGCCCGCCAGGATACCGAAAACCACCTCGCAGAGGAGGAAGGCCGTATTGGCCGCGATGGCCAGGACAAGCCGCCGCGTGGGATGGAAGCCCTCTGGATGAGCGTGCGTCAAGGCCCCTTCTCTCCCAGTACTATCTCCACCGGCAGGCCCCACATGGACATGATCTCATAGCCGGTGATCACGAAGCCCGCGTCCTCCACGAACCCGCGCGCGAAGATGGGGCGGCAATCCACGAAGTTGGGGAACTTCCCGTGCGACCATACGTAGAGCTTCATCATCGCGCCCTGCCTGCCCTGGTCGGACATGGAGGCGACGCAGAGACGGCCGCCGCCCTTGAGGACCCGCCTGCTTTCCGCGAGCACTACCGGTATCTCGGGCGCGTCGAAGAGCTCGAGGGTGAAACTCATGAAGACAGCGTCGAAGAAGCCGTCCGCATAGGGAAGGGCGGCCGCGTCCCCGCGGGTGAGTTCGGTCCTGCCCTCCAGGCCCTCGCGCGCCAGCCTCTTTCGCGTCACTTCCACCATGCCGTCGGAGATGTCGATGCCGTACGCCTTGCCCGTCTCCCCCACCGCCCTGGCCAGGACCGCCAGCACCTGGCCCGAGCCGAAGCCGGGCTCCAGGATACGCTCCCCCTCCCGGGGTTTCAGGAATCCCTCGACGGCGGTCTTAACGAACCTCTTCTCGCTGCCGTTGGAGAGAAAGCCGTAAAAGCGGCTCATGCTGTTATAGCTCTGACGGGCCTGCTCCCTGGACCGGGTTATGCGCGAGGTGCTCTCCAGGACCTCTTCATCTCCGGCCACTGCTTACACCCATCCTCTCCTGGCGAGCTGGTTGACGACGGGCGTCACCAGGCCGGTCTTGTAGAGATAGGGCAGGACCTTGAGGAACAGAGGCAGGTTGGTGAACCTCATCACCGGGGAGAGGTTCCCGAAGGGCAATCCGCGTTCCTTGGAGATGGTAGTGAGGTTGTGAAAGTAATTGGAGGGGGGCGTTTTCGCATCCGGCCTGGCGAACATGGCCAGGGCTCCCTCCGGGCACGAGGACACGCAGAGCCCGCAGCCGATGCACCTGGCCGGGTCGACCTCCATGGCCTCTTCGTCCTCGACGATGGCGTCCATCTGGCACCTCTCCAGGCAGGTGCCGCAGGAGGTGCACCGTCCGGAATCCACCCTGGCCGAAAAGGAAGCGTGCACGTGGTCCGCGGGGCGCTCCTCCATCTTCAGCAAGCGCAGGATGCCGCAGCAGCATGAGCAGCAGCAGCAGATGTTGATGATGTCCCGGTTGTTGGACGGCTGCAGGACGAGCGCGGCTTTCTCGGCCATGTCCAGTATGCGCAGCGCCTCCTCCACATCGATCCTCCGCCCTATGCCGTTGTCGATATACAGCTGCGCGCCGACGCCGAAGGTCAGGCAGGTCTCGTGCGGGCGTTCGCATTCCTCGCCCATCAGCCCTTTCTCCAGGCGGCAGATGCAGGGTGCCACGGCTATGTCATCATACTTGCTGACCAGTTCCCTGATGCGGTCGTAGGCGGCTATCTCCGGCACCGCTTCCACCGCCGAGTTCACCGGCACCACCCGGAACTGTTCAACCGCCGTCCTGCGGAAATTGGGCGTGTGTTCTTCGGCTTCTATGAATTCCTCCATCATCTCGGCCATCTCCGTATCGATATCCCCCAGGTGGAACTCGTATATACCCACGACGAGATGGAGGGCGATATAGAACTTTTCCTTTCCCCCACGCACGCGCAGCACCAGGCCCTTCTTCGCCATGGACTCCAGCATCTCCGCCGCCTCGCCTTCATCCATACCGCAGCGCCTGGCGATAACCCGCGCCGGTTCCGGGAAGAGCCGCAGCTCCATGGCCATCACGGCTTCCTCGGGTGTGAAGAGCTTCTTGAGGAGTCTCAGCTCTACACCGCTCTCAGTGACGGGAAGACCGCTGGGCAGGCGGTCGAGGAATTCGCGCAGCCTCACGTAGACCTGATCATATGCGGCAATATCAACCATTGTCGTTCCCCCTTCTCGCTCAAGCATTCCCTTCCCTCTATTACATACGAACCGGCGTTAGAAGACAAAGGCTTTAAACGGTCCTTCATCGTATGTCAGGCCTCGGGGCCAGGCCCGGTCACGAGGCCCATCGATTCATCCACACTTTTCTGGAGAAGAACCATATAATCTAGAGATGGATCGAATGTGCGACTCATGGGGATGATGGCGGATGAGAAACGGGCCGAGGCTATGGATTGTTCTCACGATTCCCCCGCTGATAATGCTTATCTCGTCATGGTGTGGATGCGGCGGGAATGACGCGGCTAGCGAGGAGAGCCGCGTGGAACTCCCGGCTTCCGGGCCGCGGGAAAGCGAGGACTACCCGCCCGGTTTCACCTTCATGGAGGTGCCCGACCCCCTCTCCGGAGACAATCCCCATTGCCCGGAGCCCGATATCTCCATGCCGGAGACGGGGGTGACTTTCACGGACGCGTGTTACTCCACCCTGCTCACCAAGGTAACCGAGGCCGACGGTATCAACGGCAGGCACGAGTACTCACGTTTCGACCCCTTCAACGCCGATGGCTCCATGATCCTCCTGGTGAGGGATGACGGCGATTTCGCCGTCTACCGCACCGCTTCATGCCCATACAACCATGCGGAAAACCGTGTCGCCGTGACTTCCGCTATGGAGGAACCCCGCTGGGACCGGGAGGACCCCGGGGTTCTATGGGGATTGGACGGATTCCAGATCGTCAGGGACGACGTGGTCAGCGGCGAAAGGACGGTAGTAAAGGACTTTTCCTCCGACCCCGCCATCGCCCCCCTCCTGGCCGCCGAGCCCGATATATACCGCATAACCATGCGCGAGGAGGGAGAGGCGTCCTATGACCGCCGCTACTGGGCATGCGTCCTGCAGGGGGAAGAGGACGATTACCGCGCGCGGTACATATTCTGCTGGGACCGCGAGGCGGACGAGGTGCTCGGCCTCTACGAGGTCCAGCCCGGTGAGAGCGACATCGACTGGGTGGGCATGTCGCCCCTGGGGAACTGGGTGCTCATCGGGGGCATGGACGGCAACTCCGGCAACATCGTGGGGTTGACCATGGCGGACCGGCAACTGCGGGAGTTCCACCGCATCGACTACACCACGGCCCACGCCGACGTGGGCCTGGACGCGGACGGCAACGAGGTGGTGGTGATGCAGAACAGCCAGACTGACAACGTCGATATGCTGCCGTTGAACCACGATACGCAGCCCATCCTCGAGGGTCAAGCCGGCTACGCGGGGACCGACCGCATCCCGCTTCTACAGCTCTTCTACGACAGCGAATCGCCCGACGGTTTCTCATCGGGCGTGCATATCTCATGCAACGCGGACGGTTACTGCCTGGTGAGTACACACATCGAGCCCGGTGCAGACGAGCGCAACTGGCTGGACCGCACCAACGTGCTTATCCGCCTGGATCCCCGGCATCCCCGTGCTTTCTACCTGTCGAAGATATATAACACCACCGGCGAGTACTGGGAGGAGACCCACGGGGCAATGAGCAACGACGGCTCGCGCATGGTATGGGCCTGTAACTGGAACCGTGACCCCGGCTGCGAGGAGGTGTTTCTGCTCCAACTCGACATGCCCTCGCATTGGAGAGAGCTCACGGAATAAGTAAGGGCCGGTGAAGTACCGCCATGGCGGCGGGAGGGGCCGGATGCCTTTCTAATCCACCTGTTGTGTGCGCCGGCCGATTATTCTCCATCGATCGCTCTCATCCTCTATTGTCTCGTGCCTGATGGCGTTCTTGGTGCCGTCTTGCCTGCGCTATGCGCTCCGCCGCATCGTTATCGCCGCAGCACTATATGCCTTCGAGCACAAGAGCCTGGAGAGGCTGGAGGGTTATTAATGAGGCGTCGATTTCCGCCCCCTCCTCGCCGTGGGTGGAGAGGAGGATCCTCCACGTGCTCCCACCCCGCTCATCCCGCGGCACGGCCAGTGATCGCTCGCGGGAGACGAAGTTCAACATCACCGCTATCCTTTCCTCTCCCCGTTCCCTCACATAGGCGTAGACGCCCTTGGGGGTCCCGCCCAGGGCGCGGTAGTTCCCGCACTGCAGCGCGGGCTTTTTCCCGCGTGTCCATATGAGGCGCCGGTACCAGTTGAGGAGAGAGGCCGGGTCTCTGTCCTGGAGGGCCATATTCCTTTCCACATACGAGGAGTCGACGGGGAGCCAGGGCTCGCCCTGCGAGAAACCCGCGTTCTTCTCCCCGCTCCACTGCATGGGGGTGCGGGAGCCGTCCCTCCCCACAGGAATAGGCCAGAACTTCTTCCCTATGGGATCGTCCATCATCTTCCGGGGGATCCTGCTCATGGGCATCCCGATCTCCTCCCCGTAGTAAATGATGGGCGTGCCCCTGAGGGTGAGCGTCATCGCCGCGGCCACTTTCGCCCGCGCCTCGGCGTCTCCGCCCCTGCCCAGGCGCGTGTAGGTGCGCGGCAGGTCGTGGTTATTCAGGTAATAACAGGGCCATCCCGCGGGCGGCAGGTGTCCCTCCAGCCATTCCACCGACTCCCGGAAATCCCCGGCGTTCCATTTACGCTGCGCGAAGTCCAGGTAGAAGGAGAGATGCAGGGCGTCCGTGCCGTCTCCCAGGTAGGCCACGGCATCCTCGGGAGTATCGGTATATACCTCGCCCATCATCATGCGGCCCGGGTACTCGTCCGTGATGCGGCGCAGTTCCTTCGCCGCCTCCAGGCTCTCGGGCTGGGAGCGGTCGTAGAGGTGTTCCTGCCAGTCGTAGGGACGCATCCCGAATCTGCGCGGATTTTCGCGCAGCAGCACGTCCTCGTAGAGGAAGTTGATGAGGTCGAGGCGGAAGCCGTCCACGCCCTTGTCCAGCCAGAACCTGATTACGTCGAACATCGCCGCCCTGACCTCGGGATTGCGCCAGTTGAGATCGGGCTGGAAGGGCAGGAAGGCATGGTAGAAGAACTGGCGGGTGTCGTCGTCGTATTGCCAGGCGCTGCCCTCCACCACGGCCACCCATCTGTTTGGGGGCCTGCCGGGTGACCTGCCGTCCCTCCACACGTACCAGTCACGTTTGGGGTTGTCCCGCGATGAGCGCGACTCCACGAACCAGGGGTGCTCGCTGGAGGTATGGTTGAGGACCATATCCATGATCACCTTGATGCCCCGCCCGTGGCACGCGTCCAGCAGCTCCTCGAAGACCTCCATGTTTCCGAAGCGGGGGTTTATAGAGAGGTAATCACTGACATCGTAGCCGAAATCGAGCATGGGGGACGCGTTTATCGGGGTCAACCAGATGGCGTCGGCTCCCAGGGAGTGCGGGGTCCCATCGTTGATGTAATCGAGGTTGTTTATGATCCCGCGCAGATCGCCCAGGCCGTCCGCGTCGGAGTCGGAGAAACTCGCCACGGAGATCTGGTAGATAACGCCCTTCTTCCACCAGGCATTGCCCCGTCCTGTCACCGTTAACCCCCTCAAAGCCTCTTCGCCGCCGGCCGTCGCCATGAATGATATCACAGGGCGATGAGCCCATCGCATATGCGCGGCCATTGCAGCTCATAACCGGCATCTCCTTGCTCCCTGCATCGAGCTGTGCCTTTCTGCTATATTGGGCTGGAAGCAGTCCGCGGCGCTCAACAGGAGGGGGTAAGCCGGATGGTCATGGCTTTGGAGGGGATAAAGGTCCTGGATCTGAGCCGCCTGGCTCCGGGCCCCTATTGCGGCATGATCCTGGGGGACCTGGGCGCCGAGGTGGTCCGGGTGGAAGCCATGGACAAGCGGGCCAGGGTCGAGGGGGTCCTCGGCCTGAGCGACGAGTTGGCGGAGATGTTCCGGGCCTTCAACCCCCAGGGCAGGAATAAGAAGAGCATAATCCTAGACCTCCATAAAGATGAGGGCAGGGAGGTTTTCTTCCGCCTGGCCGAGGAGACGGACGTTATCCTCGAGGAGTTCCGCCCCGGCGTGGTCGAGCGCCTGGGCATCGGCTATGAGAAGGTGAAGGAGATAAACCCGCAGGTGGTCTACTGCTCCATCACCGGCTACGGCCAGAACGGGCCCTACGCGGGCCTTCCGGGCCACGATCTGAACTACATCTCCACGGCCGGCCTCTTCAGCGCGGTAAAGGACGATGAGGGCAGACCGGTCATCCCCTCCAACCTCATGGCCGACATGGCCGGGGGAGGCATGCACGCCGCCCTGTGTATCCTCGCCGCCCTGGTGGCCCGCTCCCTGCACGGGGTGGGCCAGTACGTAGACTGCGCCATGACCGACGGCGTGGTGAGCCTGATGCACTTAGAGCCCCTCCTCCAGCGCACTGAATCCCTGAGCGGTCTTCCCTATTACAACGTCTACGAGACCAGGGACGGCAAGTGGTTCAGCGTGGGCAACGTGGAGCCGTGGCTGTGGGAGAACTTCTGCCGGGCGCTGGACCGGGAGGATCTCATCCCCATGCAGCGGGACACCGAGAAATACCCGGAGCTCTCCTCGATCTTGCGGGAGATATTCAAGCGGAAGACGCGCGAGGAATGGTTCGAGTTCTTCAAGGACAAGGACGCTTGCGCGGCTCCCGTATACGACATCGACGAAGCGGGGCGCGACCCGCACCTGCGGGCACGGGAAATGTTCGTCGACCTGGAGCACGAGAAGTTCGGAAAGATCACCCAGGTGGGCATATCCATGAAGCTCTCCGGTACGCCGGGACGGATCCGCAGTTTCGGAGCCTCCCCCGGCCAGCATACAGAAGATATCCTGTCCGACCTGGGGTATTCCCGGGAGGAGATCGATGCGTTACGGGACAACGGGGCGGTAGCCTGAGCGGGCGGTGACGGAGTAGAAAGGATCAGGGCTCGGGATCATTCGGGACGATGAGGGAGGATGGTATGAAACGTTTCGAGGGGATATTCACGGTGATGCTCACCACCTACGACGACTATGGGAACATCGACCGTGAGGCTATGCGGGAGATGACCGATTACCTGGTGGAATCCGGCGTGCAAGGGCTGGTGGTCCTGGGCAGCAACGGTGAGAACCCCTACCTGACGCACCACCACCAGAAGGACGCCATCGACACCGTCGTGGATGCATGCGCGCAGAGAATCCCGGTCATCGTGGGGGTCAACAAGCGGGGAAACGAACCGGCCATGGATATGGCGCGGTACGCCGAGGGCTCCGGGGCGGACGGCATCCTCCTGGCCCTGCATCGTTTCTACAACCTGGACGAGGACGCCGTTTACGGCTTCTACGAGGACGTCTGCGGCAGCGTCCAGATACCGGTGCTCTTCTACAACTTCCCCTCCAACACCGGCCTCACCCTCCCGCCGGAGAGCATCGCCCGCATCTCCAACATCGACAACCTGTTGGGGGCGAAGGAGACGATCTTCGACGTGGACGAGGTGCGCCGGCTGGTCGAGGCCACGAACGAGGATTTCTGCGTGTTCACCGGCATGACCTTCAACCTGGTGGACACCATGGCCGTGGGTGCCTGCGGCGCCATCTGCCCCGTGCCCAACTTCATACCCGGAAAGACGGTGGAGCTCTACGAGGCCTGCAGGAGCGGTGACGCGGACAAGGCCGGCGTGCTGCAGAAAGAGGTCTACGCCCTGGCTCCCCTCATCGCCTCGACCCCCACGCCTCACGCCATGCAGAAGGAAGCCCTGCGGTTGCTGGGCCACCCGGCAAAAACGCACGTGAAGAGCCCTCTGCCCCGGCTCACCTCCGAACAGGCGAAACTGGTGCGGGAGACCCTGGAGACCGCCGGCCTGATCTAGGGGGTTCCAGCCCCGGGACTTGCATTCGACAGTACGGTGTCCCAGTGCCTGGACATGTTAATATTTACTCGTACTTCTAAATATGCCCTGCAAACATGTCCAGGCCTGGCACGTGTACCTTCGGAAGCATTACTCCGCAGAGAACGGAGGATGATCGAGTGAGGACTTGGGGTCTATCCTTCGGAGAGACGGAACGCATGGAGCTGGAACGCATAGTGGTCGACAAGGACCAGGAAGCCGCACTCGCCTTTCTGCAGAAGGTCATCTACCCTAAGGTGAAGGAAAGCGAGAAGCCCGGCAGCTGCTTCCACGACTCGTCCAAACCGGTCGGGGAACTGGAACGGCCGGTCAGCGACCATAAGAAGCTGGGAGATTTTCGCTGAATGATCCGCCCCCAAGCGCGGTAACGTTCAGAGGGCGCCGGGCGGACCGGCAGGAGCGCGACCGCTAGCTGGTGTTTGCGGCTCGACCAAACCCTGACCTGGAGACGATATGGCTCTCGCGCGGCAACGATGTATCGTATCGCTCCTCTCCGTAACCATCCTGTTCTGCCTCGGCTTCATGCCCGCCGCATGCGGGAACGACCAGCAGGACGGCGCCCGTGACGAGGCTGGAGACCTGGAGAGGAGCCGCAGCCAGGAGTACCTGGCCGGCAGAGAGGCCCCGGTCTACGGATACGAAGTCATCGCGACCATTGACCACGGCCGCGATGACTTCACCCAGGGCCTGGACTTCGACGACGGCATACTCTACGAGGGTACGGGGCTGCAAGGCAGTTCCAGGCTTATCAAGACCGATCCTGAAACGGGGGCCGTGCTGGACTCTCTCGCGCTGGCGCCGGAGTATTTCGGGGAAGGTGTGACCGTCCTGGGAGACGAGATCTTTCAACTCACCTACACCTCCAACCTGGGTTTTGTATACGACAAGGAGAGCCTGGAACTGAAGCGCACCTTCGTCTATGCAACGGAGGGGTGGGGGCTGACGCACGACGGAGAATCCCTGATCATGAGCGACGGAACCGCGACGCTCTTCTTCCTCGACCCGGCCAGCGGGAGCGAAAAGAGGCGTGTCGGCGTATCCGACAACCTCGGCCCCGTGACCTGCCTCAACGAACTGGAATATGTAGATGGTGAGGTATACGCCAACGTCTGGAAGACCAGCCTCATCGCCGTCATCTCGCCCCTGACCGGAAAAGTTACGGCCTGGATCGACCTGGCGGGCCTTAACCCCGACCCCGCGAACCTGGTGAGCCCCTACGTGCTCAACGGTATCGCCTACCAGGAGGAAACGGGGCACCTGCTGGTGACCGGGAAGTGCTGGCCCTACGTCTATGAGATAGCGCTCATCTCCCCTTCCTGATCACCCACCGTTCCCTCTATAACGGCATTCCGCTGGTGTATATGGAAAGGGTATCTCAAGCCGCGCGTCGCGGAGCGAAGACCGTTACTCCTCGGCCAGGGCAGGAAGAACACTTACCCAGCGGCCCGGGCCGCAACGGTGTTGACCAGCCAGGCCACGTTCTCCGCGAACCTGCGTATAACCTTGATGCCTTCCTCGTCTTCCCACACCTCTCCCGCTTTGCGGCCGAAGACCATGTTCCAGTAGTAGGAACCGGGTACGATCATGTCGTTGATGAGGTAGAACATGAGCAGTTCCTGGATGGTGGCGGTATGCCCACCCCTCCTCGCCACGGCGACAGGGCCCCCCACTTTGCGCGAGAGGAATTCGTCGGTGGACTTGGAGACCATGCCGATACGCTGCAAGGCCGACAGGAGATCTCCCCGCGCGGTGCCGAAATAGACCGGGGTGCCCACGATGAAGCCCCGCGCCTTCTTTATCCCGGCGATAATGTCGTTGAGGCCGTCATCCTTTTTGCACTTGCCGATCTTGGCGCATTTTCCGCAGCCCAGGCAGGAAACGATATTCATCCCCGCCAGCGATATGATCTCCGTAGCCACTCCGTTTTCCCCGATGACCCTGGCGCACTCCTCGATCAGCTGCGCGGTGTTGCCCTTCTTGTGCGGGCTGGCCGAAACCAGCAGTACCTTGCTCATGGTCTACCTCCGTTCCCTTCATGGCCTTCATTTCCATCGCGATATTCATTATTCCCAGCGCGACACGTACTTGATACGTCAGGGCAGGGTGGTTTCATATTCCTTTTGCTTAATTCAGCGCTTTTATTTAAAATATGATGGATGCCCGCTTAGGGGCATCCTCTCTGCACAAAGTGTTGGTTTTGCAGAGAGGGGCTGAGAAAGGAGCTGTGAGGTCGCAAGATGAACATCTACGTAGGAAACCTGAGTTACGGATCGACGGAGGACACCATACGAGGCCTATTCGAGGGGTATGGCACGGTCGATGCGGTGAGTATCATCATCGACCGCAACACCGGACGTTCACGCGGTTTCGGCTTTGTGGAGATGCCGAACGACGACGAGGCCAAGGCCGCCATCGCGGAATTGGATAACAAGGAATTCGAGGGGCGCCAGCTGAGGGTGAACGAGGCACGCCCGAAGCCGGAGCGCAAGTCGAATTACGATAGCTGGTAAACCGCTAAGGCACAAAGAAATCTCCCAGGGCGGGAAGCGCCCGCTTCGTGTAATCGCTTTTACACTCTTGCAGGTGCCATCACGTCCCGCCGCTGAGCTCTAAATCTGGGTCGACAGGTACGATCCGGTAGCAAGCCCATCACAGCTCGCTGCGGCCGACTACGTCATGCCCTCCCCGCACGCCTCCTCCGGCGTCGAAATACATAGGCCGCTCCACCACGATGGGGCTGCTCGAGAGCACGCGTATCGAAAACTGGTATCCCGGGCCGGCATGCTCGTTCACGCAAACGGTCTGGCGTTTCCCCGCGGGTAGTTCCAGCGTGCGCAGCGGCAGCAAGCCCTGCTCCTGGCTGTAGTAACTGACGAGAACGTGCGCGTCCTCGATGCCGGGGTTCTGCATACACAGCCAGGTATGATAGCCCTCTCCCGTATATCCCTCGGCAAAGAACCACGCAGGCGCGGTGTTCCTGGCTCCGATCACGCAATCCCCCCCATCCCAGTCCGCCCCGTACCCCGTATAGCGGAAGTACATGGGGCGCTCCGCCAGGAATAACGCCGTGGATGCGAGGACGATGCCGACGTCTTTCTCCGCTCCGACTTCCCCCGGAACATAGACCGTGTAACGCTTCCCCGGCTTTACCGCGTATGACTTATCCACCGGGTTTCCCTGTCCGTCGCCCAGCTGATACGTGGCGTTGACGGTGATGGCGTGCGGGTTGGGGTTCTGCAGGGTCAGCCATTCCTCGAAGCCCGCCCGCGTGGTCCCTTCGGCGAAGTAATAGACTTGCGCCAACTCCGTGGCTCCGGGCACGCAGTGCCCCCCCTGCCAGTGATGTCCTATGGTGCCGTAGTAATCGAAGTATATGGGGCGTTCGGCGACCACGGGGGCCGATGATTCCAGGGCGAGGGAATTCTGAAGATCCGCCCCCAGGATGTCGTTTACCCTGAAGCTCCTGCGGGAGCGGGCGGGCACGGCAAGTCCAGCCTTCACCTGCTCGCCCTCTTCCTGCGTCTGGAAGCGGAAGGTCAGGTCCGCCCGGGTATTGCCGGGATTGAGAACGCATATCCATTCGTCGAAGCCGGTCCCGGTGTAGCCCTCCGCGAAATACCACGTGGTCGAGGGGGAACTGACGCCCATGGCATCGTGCCCGCCGGCCAGGATGCCGTTGTACGTGAAGTACATGGGGCGCTCGGCCGCTATGCTCGCGTCGCATTCGAGTTGCACCGAGACCTCCTTGTCCGCCCCCACGTCGGCGTTGACGAGCAGGGTCAGGCGGGATTCGGCTGGGACCACCACCACCCTTGACAGGCTGGTGCCGTCGCCAAAGAGGTAGGTGACCGCCGCCCTGGCCTCTCGTGACTGCGGGTTGCCCAGGCAGAGGTACTCCCGGAAACCGCTGCCGGTATAACCTTCCGCGAAGTAGAGGACCGTGGAAGCCTGCGCTCTCCACACCTGGCATCCATACTCGCACTGCGTGCCCACGGCGAGCTCGGCACCCTCCAGGGCCATGGCCCCCGCCGCCTTGTTGCCGGCGCCGCTGAAACCGCCGCTTCCTTCCCTGTGCCAGTGCGCGCCGTCGAACCGCCATACCTCGCAGCCGGAGTCCTCGTTGTAGGTGCCGACGTAGAGGTCCAGTCCGCCTGCGGCCATGCTGGAAGCAGCCAGGTTCGATGCAGCCCCGAAACCCTCCCCGGCCACCTTTGTCCAGTTGGCTCCGTCGAAGGACCATACCTGGCAGCCGCTGCCGCCGGAGGAATCGTAGGTCCCCACGTAGAGACCATAGTCGTACACGGCCATGGAGGCGGCCTTGCGGTTGTTCCCGTCCCCGAAACCGGGCCCGGTGGGGGTACCGGGGGCGCCCTGTCCTATCTCCTGCCTCCAGGTGACGCCGTCATAGGACCATACCTGGCAGCCGGAGGCGTAGTCGTTGTTGAAGGTCCCCACGTAGAGGTTCTGGAAATATACGGCCATGGAGGCGGCGCCGTGGTTGTCGGCATCACCGAATCCTCCTTCCGCCACGCGCTCCCAGGAGGAGCCGTCGCAGCGCCAGACCTGGCAGCCTCCGGGATTGTAGGTGCCGGCGTAGAGGCAATCTCCCAACACGGCCATGCTCGGCACATCGTTGTTGGCCGCGTCCCCGAAGCCCGGCCCGGTGGGGGTGCCGGGGGTGCCCTGTCCTATCTCCTGCCTCCAGGTGACGCCGTCGAAAGAACATACCTTGCAGCCAGCCGCGGGGTCTCGTGTCCCCACGTAGAGCCTCGAGCCGTAAACGGCCATGGAGGAGACGTTGTTCGTCTTGGAGCTGCCGAAACCCGGGGCGGTGAGGGTGCCGGGGGCGCCCTGTCCTATCTCCTGCCTCCAGGTGACGCCGTCGTAGGACCACACCTGGCATCCCTGCGCGTTATAGGTGCCGGCGTAGAGGCGGCCGCCATAGAAAGCCATGGCGCCGGCGGCATCGTTATCCGCATCCTCGAAACCGCCCGCCGCCGTGCGTGTCCAGGTGAAGGCGGCGGCCGTACCCGCCGCAAAAAAGGCTGGAAAACAGGCCGCAACGGATAAGGCCAACGCGCAGAGGCAGGCCGTCTTCCGCACGTGACGAGCGTACACCTGGAGACCTCCCCGAATCCATATATGCTTCCGTTTACTCACAAGTATTCCAGGACCCGCTCACTAATACCTTCGAGCACAAGGCGGGCCCCGCTGGAATCCAGCGGGGCCCGCCACATATCAAGTCATCCTTTCCCACCGTGAGGCAACGTCCGGACTGCTCGAGAAGGACCAAGCCGGCCGGCCATACCGAGCAGCCGCATCATGCCCTGGGGCGTGCGCCGAGTGGCCGAAATCGTGGGCGGGCAACGCCGCCCACCCCCGTCAGTCGTCGTACTTCGAAGGGTAGGGGCCGCCCTCGTATTTCTCGTATCGCTCCAGGGCCCAGTCCACAAAGGAGGTCATCTGGATAGCTCCCCATATGCAGGCCTTGGCGCATTTGCCGCATCCCGTGCAGGCCCGGAACTCCACCAGCCAGGCATTGGGCATCTTCCTATCCATGTTCACCAGCTTGATGCCCTTCTGTGGGCATGCATCGCTGCAATCCGTGCAGCCCTCGCACATACCCACCATGATCCAGGGCATCTGCTTGGGCTTCTTGCCCGGCTCGGAGCACTCGTCCTCCGTGATTACGTCCGAGAGCTTTATCTCCTTCTCGCCTGCCATTTTGCCCTTTCCTGCTCCTTATTCGCTGGGGCACATATCCTTCCAGCCCAGGTCCACCTCGAACTTGCACAGGTCCTCGAAGGTGAGGCCGTCCAGCCTCTGGCCGGCGACGTGACCCGGCTTGGTACAGTAGAGCTCCTTTAGATCGACGTAGATGACCCTGGCCGGCTTCTCTCCCAGAGCGTCGGTAGCTTCTCCGGCCACTGCATCGAACTCCGCTCCCTCCACAACGCGGCCGGTCCCTTTGAACTGATAGGCCGCGCGGATGGAACCCAGGCCGGACGCCCCCATGGATATCCAGGGGTTCTTGCTGAAGACGGGCTCGATGGCGGCGAACTCGTCTTCGGCCAGGGCCAGGGCGACGATCTCGTCGGACACGCATCTGCAGTAACGTGCAACGATGCAACGGGGGACTCCATCGGGGGTGGCCAGGCAGATGTGGCAGCCCGCGCCCTCGATCCAACTCTTCATCCTCTCGGTTAGCTTGCAAGCCATATCCATCACCCCTACTGTATCTTCTTGCCGACTTCGCCCGGCTTCAGGGAGTAGATCTCCTCGACGTGGAGGACTACCACTCCCCTCTGGGCGGCCTTGGTGTAGACGATATCCGGCGGCACCTCTTCCGGCGGTTGCTTGCCGTGCCAGTCCCCCCATTCGTCCAGGATCTCCCTGGCCTTTACACCGTACCAGTCGAAGTCGGGGTCGATGCCGTATTCGATGTCTATGGCCTTGCCCTTGAAGGCCCAGTAGCGCCCCCCGCCTCCGGCCAGGGGATGGGCTATGGCTATCACGCACTCGGGGTTTTCCTTCAGGTTCATCTTCGTCTTGAGCAGGAACATGTCGGCGATGAGAACCTTGTCGTCACCCCAGTGCTCGGTGTAGCGCATAGCCGCGATGTTGGGCTTCCCGTCCAGGCTGGAGGTGCACAAATAGGTCACGCTTCCTCCTTTGCCGGGGACGTGCAGCGCTTCCTTCATCTCATCGGTGAGCTTTACCATCTCCTCCTCCCCTCTCTTATACCTCGATCCTGATGTGATCGCTGGCGAAACCGCGTTCGATCTGTTTCTTGAGGTCATCCAAGACCAGGTCCAATCCGAACTCGCGCTCCACCGCTTTCCTCGCGCTCACCAGTTCCTCGTATTCGACCTTGACGTGCAAGGGCTTGTCCGCCGGACCGATGAGCTTGAGCAGGCAGTCGTGGTAGAAAGCCCTGCCGGAGTGGCGGAACTCGATGGTGGTGGTGACGAAGGAAACGCGGCTGTAGGCATGTTCCGTCTCCAGGATATGGTACCCGGAAACGCCCAGTTCGCGGGCCATAAAAGCTCCTATACTCTCCTCAGAAGCCGGCTCGATGTCGACGAGCAGGATGTAACCGGGGCGGTTCTTCTTGGTCAGGGTGGGGATGACGTGCACGTTGCGCGCCCCCTTGTCCAGCACCCTGTTGATGAAGAAACCGATTATCTCGCCGGATACGTCATCCACCTGGGCCAGCAGCAGCCTGCCTGGTTTGATCCCCATCGCTCTTTTTCTCACCTCCTCGCGCCAGACCTGGCGCCGACCTCAACGTCATACGAACTCCCTGACGCTGGCATCGTAGGCGCAGGACGCGGCGTAGTCGAAGAGCTCGCGGTTGGCCTCCGGAAGGAGGGGACGCATCTCGAGCGCCCCTCCTTCCGGCAAACTCTCCCGCAGGGTAGCGAAGAACGCGGTGAGGTCCCGCTCTGCCGCGGCGCGGTAAGGATAGCCACCCTGCTCCTTGAGGATGTCTACCAGGTCGTCCGCGGCACCGCGAAAGGACGCTTGAGGCAGCCGTTTCCAGTCCTCTCTCATCCACCCGGGAAGCAGCGCTGCGAACGCGGCGGCCGCCTCATCGTCCAATGCCTCCTTGACCGCCCTCAGGGAACCGGTGGTAACCGAGATCACGCGCTGCGCGGATACAAGGCTGCCCAGGGCGGCCAATCTCTCCTCGAACTCTTCGCGACTCTCCGCCATTTCCTTAATGCTCCCGCGCCTATCTCTCCGACTTCTTCAGCTCGTTCATGATCCGCTTGGTGTATTCGGCGCTGGTAAGCACGGCATCGGCCGGTATAGCCAGCAGGTACTGGAAATGCTCCGCCGCCGCATCCGCGGCATCCTTCGGGTCCATGCCGAAGGCCACGGCCATGTTCACCACTACCATGATGTCCATGCTGCACGCGCCGGAGTTGAGCAGGTCCGTAACTCCCAGGCATACCGCGGCCATCCCCGGAAGATTCTCCTCGTCCCCCTCCAATAGTATCTTGGGGGCCCAGTTGACCAGGAAGTTGTCGAACTCGTACACCTTCCCGTCCACTTTGACCTCTACGTCAAGGTAGCCGTCGAAGGCGAAGAACTTCTGGGCGATCTTGCTCTTCCTGCGACCGGCACCAGGCCGGATGTTGAGATACTTCACGTACTCAACATCGCGACCGAGGATCTTGCTCATTACCTTTGCCACGCCCTCCTGGGTTATGGCGGTGTGCTTGTCCTCCATATCCTTGGCGAGGTCGGCCACTGTGGCGCCTTCCTTCATGCGGTCGTAGGCCCAACCGAGCCTCTCGTACATGGCCCGCGTGAGGACGGGCTCGCTGGCTTTGAACAGGATATCCGTGACCGGCCCGGGCTGCAGTCCGTGAGCCTTATGGGAGAGGTTGTTGATGGCGATCGCGGCGTCCTCGCGCTGGAAATACGCCTCGGTGGACTTGATCACGATATCGACGACCTCCTCCTCGGTGGCGCCCTTGCCCAGGTGATAGAGGACAAGTGCGGGCGCGGTCGCCCAGTGATGGAGGGGAAGCATTATGGGTCCTCCCGAACGCCCCACGCCCAGCATGGGCCCCTCCTCGATGATGGAGCAGATCTCGTTGAACATGATCATCCCCACCACCGTGGGGCTTCCGCAGTCCTTGAGCATGAGGCCGAGCTCTCCTATCACCTTGGAAGATGATATCTCGTCGCCACTGCCTCGTATGTGGAGGACCTCGGGGATCCCCGCCGCCTCGACGGCGAACTTCCCTACCATGTCATAGGTCCTCACCTTGAACATGGGCCCGTACTCCTCGCCTATGTAGGCGTCGGGATGCAATATCTCCAGTGCGACACCGGCCGCCATCAAGGCCGCCATCCAGCGGCACGGCTTCATCCCCACCGACTCGTAGGACTTGAGCATGGCCTTTACAGCGATGGGCACGACCTTCTTCGCCACCTCCGGAAAGAGATAGTCCTCGCCGATGGCCGTATGCCCGAGCACCGGGCTTCCGGCCAGACCGGGGGGGAGGAGGTTGGGATCGTAGGGCGCCAGGTGCTCCTCCATCATCGCCTGGTATACGGCCAGGGTCGCGGCGAAGCCGGAGATCTTGTTGTTCAGCTTCTCGGTGGGACGGCTGGCCATGCGGCTGGCGGGCGCGTCGGCCGCCATGCGGCACAATCCACCCAGCTTGCGGTTGGGGGTGGGGAGGCCGGCTGACGCGGCTGCGCCGGCCCAGTAGAGCATGGCCGCGGTCACCAGCGCGGCGTTCGATGCATCCGCACCGTACAGTCTGAGGACATCGATGGATTTCTTCGCCACACGCTCGATTTCCACTACGCGAGCGTCCTCGACATCCACGGCAAGGCTCCTGGGTTTTTTCATTTCCTCCGCGATGGCGTTGGCCGCCGCGAAGATGGCGATATTGAAGGACCCAAAACCCCCCAGGTTAGCCTCGAGCTTCTCGGTGGTACGGTGTTCGGGCAGCATATCGATGGCCCGAGCAGCCGCCATGATTTCCTTTTCCATAAGAACCACTCCTTTGAACTCTCCGCACCCGTTCTTTTTCCCTTAACTACCAGTTATTTCGTGGCTCGATTTAGCTATTAAGAGTATAAAAGCAGCTCAAGATGTTGCTCTGCTGCAAGCTTGACCGCAAGTGACCTTTACCGATTTGCACATTGAAGCAATACAAGTTCTATTACATTACTGTTGGCAACAATATCGTTGGGTAATTTATTAATTACAGTAAATCCGATTATAACAATACCCCTCTAATTTGACAATAAGGGCGCCGGTTACTATATTAAATTTACTGTTAACAGCAATATAAGTCAGGAAGGCATCGTGGCTATAGCGGTGCGCATAACTTCCAGCCACACCGATTGGTGGTGTTTAATAGCGATGAAGACGATGAGTAAGGGGATCCTTACAGGGGTGAGAGTATGATCGAGATAGCCAGTAAACTGCGCGAGATACGTGAAGGCAAGGGGCTTACCCTGAAACAGGTCTCGGAGGATACGGGCTTCTCCATATCCTTTCTGAGCCGTTTCGAGAACAATAAGAGCTCCATAACCCTCAGCAACCTTTCGAAGCTCCTCAAATACTATCAGACGACGCTTGGGGAGATAGTCAGCGAGAAGTCGCCGAGCCCGGTCATGAAACCCGATGAGCGCAAGCATCTCTGGGACAACGTGGAGGGCGTACACGCCTACCTTCTCGTTCCCGACCTCAACCGCCTCATCGAGGTCATGCTGCTCGAGTTCGAGCCGGGTAATGAGAAGGGTTACTATTGCGACCCCGTTCACCACGAGGGCGAGGAGTTCATACTGGTGCTGGAGGGAGCGATCGAGCTCAACCTGGATGGTGACAAGGATTACCGCATGGAGCTGGGAGACACCGCGTATTACAACGGGCAGCGCATGCATTGCTGGCGCAACGTATCGGGCGACAAATCCGTCGTGCTCAAGGTGCTCACGCCGCCATACGGGCTCGAGCGCTGAGAGAAGCGGTAGAGGTTCGGGCATTCAGGAGGAGAACCATGCGCAAAGAGGAGCTTGCGGAGATATTGGGGAAGGTGCAGCGGGGGGAGATGGATACCGGCGAGGCGGCATCGCGGATCGCCGTGGAGCCCGTTACCGACCTCGGGTTCGCCGTATTGGACCACCACCGCGAGTTGCGTAAGGGTCTGCCGGAGGTGGTCTATTGCGAGGGCAAACACAGGGACACCATCCGCCCCATCGTCGAGACCCTGCTGGAGAAGAACCAGGGTAACATCCTTCTCACTCGCGCCTCGGACGAGGTCTACGAGGAGGTGCGCGCGGCCTGCCCGGAGGCGGAATACCACAGGCAGGCGCGTTTCATACTCGTGCGCAGGGAGGAGAAGGAACTGGTCGGGAAGATCGTGGTAGTAACGGCCGGCACGGCGGACATCCCGGTTGCCGAGGAGGCAGCCATCGTCGCCGAGCTTACGGGGAACGCCGTGGAAAAGCTCTACGATGTCGGCGTATCCGGAATGCACCGCATCATGTCCCGCTCCGACGTCTTCCTCGGGGCCAACGTGGTCGTGGTGGCGGCGGGCATGGAAGGAGCGCTGCCCAGCATCGTGGGAGGCATGGTGGAATGCCCGGTGATAGCGGTTCCCACCTCCATCGGGTACGGGGCGAACCTCGGGGGCATGGCGGCCCTGCTGGGTATGCTCAATTCCTGCGCCCTGGGGGTGGCAGTGATGAACATAGACAATGGCTTCGGCGCCGGGTATTTCGCCAATCTCATCAACCAGGCGGCCGTCAGGGGAGGCAGTGGATGAACTCCCCGTATAATCGTATTGTGATCCTCTTTCCGTTCTCCATGTTGCTGGTCGTATTCATAGCGGGGGCGCTCCTGACTGGATGTGCGCAGGAAAGCGGGCAGGGGGAAGCCGAGCCGGACCGGGAAACCCTCTACCAGGTCTCCACCCTGGGGGCTTTGAAGGCGGGGTTCTACGACGGGGATGTCTCCTATACCGAGCTGGAAAAGCGTGGAGATGTGGGAATAGGGACGTTCGAGGGGCTGGACGGAGAGATGATAGCCCTTGACGGCGCTTTCTACCAGATCAAGAACGACGGGAAGGTCTACGAGGTGAGCGGTTCCGCGCTGGCGCCCTTCGCCATGATCACCTTCTTCGATGCGGACCTCGTGACGCAGCCCGGCGGAGGCCTGAATTACCAGGAGTTGCAGGCTTACCTCGACACCGAACTGCCCTCGCCCAACATTTTCTACGCCATAAAGATCGAGGGGCGCTTCGACCACGTGCAGGCCAGGAGCGTCCCCGCCCAGGAGAAGCCCTATCCCCCCCTGAGCGAGGCCATCGCGAACCAGGCGGTCTTCGAGCTCGACGACGTGGAGGGTACCATGGTGGGATTCTGGTGCCCGGCTTACGTGGGGGACATCAACGCCCCCGGTTACCACCTGCACTTCATAACCGCGGACTGCGGCGCCGGAGGGCACGTGCTGGACCTGCGCCTGGGCGAGGTCACCGTATTCATCGACGAGACGCCCGACTTCCTCATGCAGCTGCCGGAGATGGAGGAGTTCCAGCAGGCCGACCTGGAGCCCTCATCCCAACCTTCCCCTTGAGAGCAACCCGGGGAGAGGGCAATGTACGGGAGCAATACATGGCCGCTGATATTGATCATCGGAACTACCGTCATACTGACCGCGATAATAGTCTTCGACCGCGTGCGAAGGAAAAGAGCGGGGAAACCACCCAGAGAAATGGTGGGCTATAGCCAGTTTCAAGACAGGGGTGAGATACGAGACCCTGCAAAGAGAGCGACCACCTCAATGGTTGTCGGAATAATCGGGTTGGTATTCATGTCAATAATCCTGGGGGTGCTTGCGCTTTTCAATGGTGTGTCAGCAAGAAAGGAACTCCCGGAGGACGACCATCGTTCACATGGTTATGCTAAGGTGGGTATCGCACTGGGCATCTTAGACATTGTCTCTGGAATCGTACAGATAATCATCCTGCTGATTATCATTTAACGAAGGTAACGTCTGACGATCAGCTGGTCCTCGTTAGGCCTGGCCACCTCTTCGAAGCCGGCGGCCGCGAAGGTCTTGTCTATCCCCATGTATCCATCGCAGCCCTTCAGCACGCCGCTGACACTGATAGGATAACCTTCCACGATGCTCGCCCCGTTATCGCGGGCATATGCGACCGCGGCCTCCAATAGCATGCCCATGAGCCCCCTTCCCCGGTATTCCTTCGCCATGTAGAAGCAGACCACCGACCAGACCGGCCTGTCGTCCACCCGCTTCAGCTTCGGTGACCTCTCCAGGGAGCCGTAGACCTCCCGGGGTCCGATGGAGCACCATCCGACGGCCCTGCCGGCGTGGTAAGCGAGGATGCCGGGGACCTGCCCCGCGTCCACGATGGACTTCATAGCCCGCCGGTTGCCCTCGTTCCCGTTCCCGGCGAACTGGGCGCGGGTGATTCGCCAGTACATGCACCAGCACCCGCTGTAGGCGCCCTGCTCACCGAACAGCTCCTCGAAGTCGTCCCAGCGCTCCGGCGTGAGCGGGTGGAACTCCAGGTCTTGCGCGGATAGTAGCCCATCCGTCATATCCCACCTCCATGAGTCCGCCAGCCTGTGATGCTATTGATTCTACCCCCGTCAAGATGCCCGGAACCATACCGCGATGCTTACAATCCATGCAGCCCGGCGGGCAACCGCCGTTCCTCTCCCCCGCGCGGCCGTGTCATGATATATTCACGGCATTGCCAGAACGCAGCCGGCACGCGCCACGTATCGTCTCGATGAAGCGAGTGCCGCAATCACAGGAGGGTACAGCATGTCCAGTCCGGTCTGGTTCGTGAACATCATCAAGAAGACCTTTCCGCAGCGTTTCATCATGGCCTGGATGACCAGGCTGCCCTTCATCGGCAGGGGTATCGAGTACCTGCTCTTCGAGGGGGATGACATCATCTACCTTCCCAAGGACCAGACGGTCATGGTGAACGAGGGGGTAGAAGCCGAGGACATCGTGCTCCCCTCGCAGTTGGTGGAAGGCTTTATCGAGAAGGCCAATTACCTGTGGATCATGGATACCTGCATCTGCCGCGATGCCAGCAATTGCGTAGACTACCCTATCGACCTGGGATGCCTGTTCATGGGAGAGGCGGCCATGGACATCAACCCCAAGCTGGGGCGGCAGGTAAGCAGGGAGGAGGCGCTGGAGCACGTGCGCAGATGCCGCGAGGCTGGCCTCTTCCAGCTCATCGGCCGTAACAAGCTGGACACCATGTGGCTCAACGTACGCCCCGGTACCAGGCTGCTCACCGTATGCAACTGCTGCCCCTGCTGCTGCCTGTGGAAGATACTGCCGGTGCTCTCACCCAAGGTGAGCGACAAGGTGCACCGCATGCCGGGGGTCAAGATAACGGTGACCGAGAAGTGCGTAGCCTGCGGTACCTGCGAGAAGGACGTCTGTATCGCCAGGGCTATCCATGTCGAGGGCGGGCGCGCGGTGATAGGCGACGCTTGCCGCGGCTGCGGCCACTGCGTGGAGATCTGCCCCGAGGGAGCCATCGAGCTGAGTATAGATGATCTCTCCTTCATGGACAGCCTCATCCCCCGCATCTCATCTCTCGTAGACGTAACCTAGTACACCGTCCCTTAGATATCTTGGCATTCGAACACCACTGCATCCCCTCCCGCGGCGTTCCGCTCCCTGCGGTGTACTCACCGAGTACGCCTCAGTCGCGCGCCTTGCGGGAGTGGCGCATCGACGCTCTCGGTGCGTCAAGATATCTAAGGGAAGGTGCACTAAGTGGGATTATGGGGTCATGGGGCCAGTGGGTAGAATACTCTCGAAGGAGGCAATAAGATGGGCTGGATAGATATCTCGGTGACCGTGCGCAGCGGAATGGCGCACTGGCCCACCGATGAAGCCGTCGGCATAGAGAGGATCTGCGACCTCGACCGCGGGGATCCCTACAACCTCTCCAGGATCCTCATGAGCCTGCATACCGGGACACATATGGATGCTCCGATCCATTTCATCAGGGACGGCGCCGGAATCGACGAGATGCCGCTGGAAGCAGCCATCGGACGTGCGCGCGTGATAGAGATCAGGGACCGGGAACTCATCCGACCCGCGGAACTCCAGGAGCATGGTATCGAGAGGGGGGAGCGCATACTCTTCAAGACCGCGAACTCAGGCAGCCTCTGGGATTCCGATGCCTTCTCGAGGGAATTCGTGTCCGTATCGGAGGCGGCTGCCTCGTTCCTGGCCGCCGCAGGGATAACGCTGGTGGGGGTGGACTATCTCTCCGTAGGAGGGTTCAACACCGATATCGCCAAGGTACACCTCGCCCTGCTGGAGGCGGGCGTATGGATAATCGAGGGACTGAACCTCGCGGGCGTAGAGCCCGGCGACTACGAATTGGTATGCCTGCCGCTCAAGGTGGCCAGGGGTGACGGGGCTCCCGCGCGAGCGATATTGAGGCCTTTGCGTTGATACAAGGTGAGCAGGGTTTTTGATGGAGTGTTCGCAACGCCGTCGGGGATGCGGAAAGCGCCCTCCCTGAGTCCGTTTTTCACCTTACTCATCCTCGAAACCCATCATCTCCATGAGTAGATCCGTATCCAACCGTAGCACGATCTCGCATATTATTTCGCGGCTGTCGTCAAACATCCTCCGTAAGACCTCGCGCGGCACGCTACTCCTCATAACGGTAAACAGGCTGGCGAACATCTCCGGGCTGCGATCCACCACTTCGACCACCGCGCTCGAATCCAGGGATTGCATCATTCCCAGGACGAATTCCGGATTCCGCTCCAGCGTCTGGGCCATGAACTCCGGATCCATCCGTTCCAGGGCCAGGCTGAGAAAATTGGCCTGCGAAGAGTTGTCTGTCTGTTTTGCCCGCTTCTTTTCCCTTCTCATCTCATCTCCTCCTTCATCGTCGCTTCATCTTTTCGTTCACGTGCGGTAGCGGTAGTAGACGTGGGGGAGTTCGCGCAGGAGATCGAACAGATAGGCGTTCCGGCACGAGTCCAGCCTGCGCAGGATAACCGCCTTTGCCCTCACTGCCGTCTTTGTCTTCATCTCATCTCCT
>QZKE01000078.1 GCA_003598015.1 Actinomycetota bacterium
CTTCGCCCCCCGCCTCTCCTTCTTCTTCAACTCCCACGTGGACTTCTTCGAGGAGATAGCAAAGTTCCGCGCCGCGCGGCGCATCTGGGCCCGCCACATGCGCGAGAAATACCACGCAAAAGACCCCCGCTCCTGGCAGCTGCGCTTCCATACCCAGACGGCGGGGTGCTCCCTCACCGCCCAGCAGCCCGAGAACAACATCGTAAGGACCGCCTTCCAGGCCCTGGCCGCCGTCCTGGGCGGAACCCAGAGCCTGCACACCAACTCCATGGACGAAACCCTGGCGCTGCCCACGGAGAAGGCGGTGGAGATAGCCCTGCGCACCCAGCAGCTCATCGCGCACGAGACCGGGGTCACCGCCACCATCGACCCCCTGGCCGGCTCCTATGCCGTGGAGGCGCTGACCGACCGCATGGAGGAGGGGGCGGAGGACTACTTCCGCAGGATAGAGGAGCTGGGCGGGGTGCTTCCCGCCATCGACGCGGGTTTCTTCCAGCGCGAGATCGCCGACGCCGCCTACCGCTACCAGCGGGAGATAGAGCGAGGCGAGAAGGTGATGGTGGGAGTGAACCGCTTCCAGAACGAGGATGAGACCCTCTCCATCGACCTGCTCAAGATCGACCCGACCGTGGAGAAGCGGCAGCGCGAGGGACTGGCGCAGCTGCGCTCCTCCCGCTCCGCCGCGCAGGTGGAGGCCTGCCTGGCCGCGCTCAAGGAGGGGGCGCGAGGGGACGCCAACCTCATGCCGCCGATCATCTCCTGCGCCCGCGCCTACTGCACCGAGGGGGAGATCATAGGCGCCCTGCGGGAGGTCTTCGGGGAGTACAAGGAGACGGCCCTTTTCTGAACCCCCACCCGTGTTTTGGGGTTTTGGGGTCAGGTCTTTCATTTTGCATACCCTGGTATTATAACCGGCAGATCGCAAAGGCCTACGTACGGCGGAAATCAAGTATAGGTACTCGAGTATGCAAAATGAAAGACCTGACCCCTAGACAGCTAGTCCTTCAACAGCTTCGCTTTCTGTTTGTCGAACTCATCCTGGGAGATATCGCCCTTATCGCGTAGCTCCGATAGTTTGTGAAGCTTGTCGGCTGCGTTGGCCGCCTTGTCGTAGTCCCTTTCAGCGGTATAGGTCTCCTGCATCTCGATGTCCGCCTGGGTAATAGGCCGGAAGATGAGATAGAACAGGGCGCCGAAGAAGGGCAGGATGATGATGACGAAGACCCAAAGGGCCTTGATCCAACCGTTTAAGTCCTCGCGCCGGAACAGGTCCATGAACACGAACACCCAGATCATTATCAACGGGATCCAGATAAGGAGAAGCAGAAACCCATCCCAGAAAGATATCCCATCAGAAGCCATAGACGTTCCTCCTTCTTTCCGTCCAACTTGTGCTGGATAGAACCGGCATGACCATTGTCAAAGATATATTATTCCCCCTCGACCACGCTTTAATTCTATAGCAAAGCGACTGATCTCGGCATTTTCCTCCGTCTCCCCTCTCGTGGTTCACGGAGGAAGGACCGCTTCATCCCGCCCGCCGGCTCCAGATGACCGCCTGGCCTTTGGCGGCCCCCAGGTAGTCGCTGACGCATGCGCATTTCACCTGGAAGAGGAGGAAGATATGCTCATCCCTGCCCTCGAGGGTCTCAAAGTTTCCCTGGCCCTTGGCAAGGATCAAGTCCGCAGTATGGAAGTGATCCCTGAAGAGCGGAGAACAGCTGGCAACCTTCACCCCAGCCATGGCCAAGCCGGTGGTTATGACCTTGCACACCTCATCCAGGCCCACTGCCTCCGCGTCCTCCAGCAGCGCATCGTTTATCGCCGGGCCGCCCCGCACCGCTACGGTCAGATCAAGGAGGGGGAATTCCCGCAGGATGACCTCGCAGAGAAGGCGGTCGGCCGCTATCTCCCCTGCATTATCGCAGATGAGCAAGGCTCTGGAGGCCTTCTGTAAGTCCCGGCGCAGCAATGCGCTGTGATCGACAAATGGTTCGGTATTCAGCACGCTCCCGAGGTTCTCCTCGAGATCTCCCGGTTCGGCCTGCGCGCCGAAGTCGATGATATTACCCGCGACCGCCGCCCGCAGGGCATAGAACAATGCATCGGGGTGGCTGTCCACCTCCGCCCGCAGCCTTGGCAGGAGCTCCAGGGCCTTGTGGTTGCTCTCCCTTTTCAAGTGCAGAAAAGGGTCTTCCACTCCCGAAACCTCCTTGATGTGCTCGTAGAACAATACCGCGGCTTCCGGGGGGCTGAGAGAGGGATCAACACCCCCGAGAATGGATGCCGTGGAGCGCATGGTCCGCTCCAGCGCTCCGGTCTCGAGCCCGCTCAAGCGGGCAGCCCTGAAGGCCTGCGCCATCATGCAGGGATAGCATTCGGCGTCCAGCCTCATGATGACTCACCACCTAAGTCCGGCGTCGAAGAGTACGGTCATTTCCCCATTCAAGAGCAGGGAGAGTCCCCAGGAGGAGCGGAAACCTTCCCGGGCTCCATTGTCTACCACGACGGTAAGTGACGAAAACAGCATGCGCAACCCTTCCTGCGAGAGCTTAACGGGCCGGACCGTTCAACGATATCACATGCGGCGGAAGCGAAGAGGGGGAGGGTGAGGACATACGGATTCCGGGCATCCAGTCGTCTTGAGGATGCGGAGCAGATGTTGGTGGAATACGAACATGCGCAGACGGCGGAGTCGCACGAAGAAAGCATCGGGGATGCCAGGGAGGGTGAGGCCGCTATCGGCACGGTGAAGACGGCCACACCTATGCGACCCCCAGGCTTGACCCAGACTGATGCAATCATCGATTCACCAACACTTAGCGGAGAAGCAACAACCTTCCTTTGCTCACCATACAAATTCCTATATACTTGTGAAGGTTCATTGGTCCGACCATGAACTCTGAATCGAAACAGGAGAGACGATGAACCTCGAAAAACACCGCATCCTCATCGCCAAGCCCGGCCTGGATGGGCACGACCGCGGCGCAAAAGTCGTCGCCCGGGGCCTGGCGGAAGCGGGCTTCGAGGTGGTCTACACCGGGCTTCACCAGACCCCCGAACAGATAGCGGAATCGGCGCTGCAGGAGGACGTAGATGCCGTAGGACTCTCCATCCTCTCGGGAGCCCATATGACCCTTTTCCCCAGGATAATGCAGCTCCTGAGCGAAGGGGGAGGAGAGGAGATAATGGTTTTCGGGGGAGGGATAATACCGGAGGAGGATGCCGCCGAGCTCAAGTGCATGGGTGTGGCGGGTATCTTCACCCCCGGGACCTCTATCTCGGACATCGTGGCGTTCCTGGAGGAGAGGTTGGGTGGATGAGAAGGCCGGAGAAAGCCTTTTCAGCTTGAAAGACGCGAAAAATATCTAATATAATATGATGGCCCGTGCCGGAGATGCCCTGTATTTCCACGGGCGGACCCCGGCATTAGAGATAGAGTAAGGTAAGCGATAAAGGACGAAAAAAGGAACGGAGCGGGGTAAATCATGTGCGCTGAAGAACTTGATTTCGTCGAAAAGTACGACCTCCTCGGATGCATCCAGTGTGGAAGGTGCACGGGTGGTTGCCCTGTCGCCCTGAGAACCGACCTCAGGGTCAGGTGTTTCATGAACGACACCCAGAACGAGGAGCGCCTCGAGGAGCTCTCCGAGAAGCCTGAGATCTGGGACTGCACTACCTGTTTCACCTGCGCGGCACGCTGCCCCAAGGGGCTGGAGCCCCTGGAGGTGCTCATCGGGCTGCGCAGCCTGCAGATCGAGGAGGGTAAAGTACAGCCCACCGTGCGCGACGCCCTTGAATCCATCTTCAAGGACGGCAATCCGTGGGGCTCGCCGCGCGCCAAGCGCCTCGATTGGGCTTCCGACCTGGAGGTGGAGGTCCTGGAGCCGGAGGCCGAGGAGACAACGGACGTTCTCCTCTTCATCTGCTGCACGGATGCCTACGACCCGCGGGTGATGAAAGCGGCCCAGGCGCTGGTAAAAGTGCTCATCGCCGCGGGGGTGGACTTCGGTCTCATCGGTGATGACGAGAGCTGCTGCGGCAGCGAGGTGCGCAGGCTGGGAGAGGAGGGCCTTTTCGAGATGTGCGACGAGGAGAATGTAGAGCTGCTCAACTCCTTCAACGTCAACCGCATCGTGGCCATCAGCCCGCACTGCTACAACACTCTGAAGAAGGAGTACCATGGGCTCAAGGTGCCGGTCCTCCACTACACAGAGCTCGTCGCCGAGCTGCTCGAGGACGGCAAGCTGGAACTGCCCAAGGAAGTCGCCAAGGTGGTCACCTACCACGACCCTTGTTTCCTGGGCAAACAGAACGACATCTACGACGAGCCGAGATACGTCATCACGCGCATCCCGGGCGTGGATTTCCGGGAATTCGACCGTTGCCGCGAACGCAGCCTGTGCTGCGAGGGGGGAGGCGGCAAGATGTGGGTAGAGAGCGAGTCCAAGGAGGAGAGGCTCGCGGAGATAAGGGTGGAGGACGCCAAGGAGATGGGCGCCGAGGTCATCGCGGTGGCGTGTCCATTCTGCCTGCTGACATTGGAGGACGCCACCAAGGTCAAGGGAGTCGATGAGGAGATGCAGGTCATGGATATCCTCGAGCTCCTGGCTGAGGCTTTGTAGATAGATCGAGCGATGGCGCTGTCATATCGGGAGATTGGATTAGCGAAGGAAGAGGTGAATTGCGTATGAACATGGTGGTATGCGTAAAGAGGGTCCCGGACACTTCGGAGTCCGAGGTCCATATCGATGCCTCCGGAAAGGATATAGACAAGAGTAGACTATCCTTTGGGATCAACGAGTGCGATAACTACGCCGTGGAGGAGGCCATCCAGATCAAAGAGCGCCTGGAGGGCGCCGTCACCGTCATCAGCCTGGGCAGCAAGGAGAGTGACGAGGTCATCCGCATGGCCCTCGCCAAGGGCGGGGACGAGGCCATTCGCCTGGAGGACGACGCTTTCGCCGGCGGGGACGCCCTGGCCGTAGCCAAAGCGCTGGCCGCCGCCATCAAAGGCCTGGAGTACGACATGGTATTTACCGGCGCCCTCACCGACGACGACGGCTACGCCGCGGTACCCGTGGCCCTGGCCGAGCTCCTGGGCGTACCCCACGCCACCTACGTTAAGAAGGTGGAGATCCTCGAGCCGGGCAAGAAGGCCAAGGTAGGACGGGAGCTCGAGGGAGGACTCATGGAGTTCCTGGAGATCGACATGCCCTGCGTGCTGGGCATCCAGACCGGTATCAACGAGCCCCGCTACGCTTCCTTCAAGGGCATCAAGCAGGCGGCGAAGAAGGAGATCGCCTTGAAGTCGGCGGCCGACCTGGGGCTGGATGTGTCCGACGTGGGAGAGGCCGGTTCTTGGGCAGTCCTGGAGCAGTTCACCCCGCCGGTAGTCGGCGAGATGGCCGAGATACTGGAGGGCGAGCCGGACGAGACCGCGGCGAAATTGGCCGCCATCTTGAAAGAGAAGGGGCTGGTATAAATGAAAGACATCTTCGTACTCATAGAGCACCGTCGCGGTGAGATGCGAGACGTCTCGGTAGAGATGCTCTCGGGTGCCGCCAAGCTGGGCGGGACCGTGGTGGCTGTCCTTTTGGGCAAGGATGTGGATGCCTTCGCGGAGAAGGCAACGGGATACGCGGACAAGGTCCTCTACGTCAACGACGCCATGTACGAGAATTACAACTCGGAACTCTACCAGAAGGCCCTCTCGGCCCTCATCAGGGAGCACGGCCCGGGCGTAGTTCTCATGGGCAACACGGCCCAGGGCGTGGATCTGGCCCCAGCCCTGGCGGTCGAGCTGAACGCCCCCCTGGTCACCGACGTCACCGCCCTGGAGATGGACGGCGATAAGCCTAAGCCCACCCGCCAGTTCTACGGCGGCAAGCTGGACGCGCATCTCGCCATGAAAGACGCCGACCTCTACATCCTCACCATACGTGAGGCCACCTTCGTGGCCGAGGAGCCCTCCAAGTCGGGCGAGGTTGTCAAGGCCGACAACCCGGTGAGCGAGGAAATCCCCTACCGCAAGTTCCTGGAGTACGTGGAGCCGGAGGTAGGAGAGGTGGACATAACCCAGTCCAACCTGCTGGTGGGTGTTGGCCGTGGAATACGCGAGGACAAGAACATGCCCGTGGTGGAGGAACTCGCCCAGGCCATAGGGGCGGACCTGGCCGCGTCCCGCGCCGTAGTGGACGCAGGCTGGCTGCCCTCCGACCGCCAGGTGGGTATCTCCGGCAAGACGGTTAAACCCAAGCTCTACCTGGCGGTGGGCATCAGCGGCGCCTTCCAGCATGTCACCGGCATGAAGGGCGCCGAGGTCATCGTGGCCATAAATAAGGACCCCGATGCACCCATCTTCGGCATCGCCGATTACGGCATCGTGGACGACCTCTTCAAGGTAGTCCCCAAGCTGGTGGAGAAGATCAAGGAGTCGAAGGGCGCTTAAGGGTTGTCATTGAGACCGGACTCCTCCGGTTGCCATAATGAAATTGCAGGATAATCTACCTTTTGCGCAAGGCACGAGGAGGAAAAGAGACATATGAACGGTAAACCGAAGATCGGGGTCTACATCTGCCATTGCGGCACGAACATCGCCGGCACGGTCAACGTCGAGGAGGTAGTGCAGTTCGCGCAGACCCTTCCGGACGTGGTGGTTGCGAGGAATTACTCCTACATGTGCTCGGACCCGGGGCAGGCGCTGATCACCGATGACATCGAGAAGATGGGCTTGAACCGCGTGGTGGTGTCGGCCTGTTCGCCACGCATGCACGAACCCACCTTCCGCAAGACGATCCTGGGTGCGGGTATCAACCCCTACTTCCTGGAGATGGCCAACATCCGGGAACAGTGTTCCTGGGTGCACGAGGACCCCATAGCCGCCACCGAGAAGGCCAAGCGCGTAGTGGAAGCGGCAGTGGTCAAGGCCCGCCGGCTGGAGGCCCTGGACGTCAAGGAAGTGGACGTGGAGCCGTCCTGCCTGATCATCGGGGCCGGTATAGCCGGCATCCAGGCTGCACTGGACATTGCCGACGCGGGGTTCAAGGTCTACCTGGTGGAGAAGAGCCCCACCGTGGGCGGGCACATGGCCCAGTTGGACAAGACCTTCCCCACCCTGGACTGCTCGGCCTGTATCCTCACCCCTAAAATGGTGGACGTCGCCAACCATCCCAACATCGAGCTCATGACCTACTCCGAGGTCGAAGAGATCGGCGGTTATATCGGCAACTTCGACATCAAGGTGCGCAAGAAGACCCGCTACGTGGACATGGATAAGTGCACCGGCTGCGGCGACTGCGCCGAGGCCTGCCGCATGGCCGGGCGTTTCCCCAACGAGTTCGACGAGGGAATCGGCATGCGCGGCTGCATCTACCTGCCCTTCCCGCAGGCAGTCCCCGCCAAGTACACCGTCGACAAGGACACCTGCCTCTTCCTCACCAAGGGCAAGTGCGGCGAATCGCCCAAGTGCAAGGATGCCTGCCAGGCCGGAGCCGTCAACTTCGACCTCGAGGATGAGATCGTGGAGTTCAAGGTGGGCACGATCATCGTGGCCACCGGCTTCGACATCTTCGACGCGAAGTTGAAGCCGGAGTACGCCTACGGCGTCTACGACAACGTCCTCACCGCCCTGGAATTCGAGCGCATGGTCAACGCCTCCGGTCCCACCGGTGGTAAGGTCATCATGCTGGAGCGGGGGAAGAAGAAGAAAAAGAAGGAAAGCGAAGAGGTAGAGCCACCCCGCGCGCCAGATAGCGTGACCTTCATCCAGTGTGTAGGCTCCCGCGACAAGAGCGTGGGTAACGAGTACTGCTCCCGCGTCTGCTGCATGTACACGGCGAAGCTCGCCCACCTGGTCAGGGACAAGGCTCCTGATGCAGAAGTGACCATCTTTTATATGGACGTGCGCGCCTTCGGCAAGGGCTTCGAGGAGTTCTACGACCGCGTGCGGCGCGAGGGCGTGAAGTACATCCGCGGCAACCCTTCGGAGATCTACAGGAAGGGCGACAAGCTCATCGTAAGGGCCGAGGACACCCTGACCTCCACTCCCCTGGAGCACGAGACGGATATGGTGGTCCTTTCCGTAGGCCTGTGCCCCCGCTCTGACAACCGGGAGATCATCGACCTGCTCAAACTCTCCCAGTCCTCGGACCTCTTCTACATGGAGGCACACCCGAAGCTGCGCCCGGTGGATACTGCCTCCGACGGCGTTTACCTGGCCGGCGTGTGCCAGGGTCCGAAGGACATCCCCGACGCAGTGGCCCAGGCCAAGGGAGCCGCTTCGGCGGCCATGATCCCCATGGCTTCCGGCAGGGTCAAGGTGGAGGCCCAGACCTCGGTGGTGGACGAGGCCACCTGCCGCGGCTGCGGCTTCTGCGTGGAACTCTGCCCGTATACCGCTATCGAGCTGGTGGAGGTGAACCGCATGGGCTGGCCGGTCAAGGTGGCCAGGGTCAACGAAGCGCTGTGCAAGGGATGCGGCGCCTGCGCCGCTGCCTGCCTGTCGGGCTCCATCCAGCAGCGTTCCTTTAAGGACTGGCAGCTGCTTCCGCAGATACAGGCCCTGGGGGTGAAATAGACCATGGCGGAAAAGAACGAGGACTTCGAACCAAACATAGTCGCTTTCCTATGCAACTGGTGCTCCTATGCCGGAGCGGACCTGGCCGGCACCTCGCGTATCCAGTACCCGTCCAACGTGCGGGTCATCCGGGTGATGTGTTCCGGCAGGGTGAACCCACTCTTCGTGATGAACGCGCTGCAGCAGGGGGCCGACGGGGTGCTCATCTCAGGGTGTCACCCCGGTGACTGCCACTACATGCAGGGGAACTACTACGCCAGGCGGCGTTTCAATCTCATGCGCAACTTCCTGGAGTACCTGGGCGTTGAGCCCGCACGCGTGCGTATGAGCTGGGTCTCGGCCTCCGAGGGGGCCAAATGGAAAGAGGTCATCGAGGAGGTTACGAATGGCGTCAAGGAAGTCGGACCCATGGATCAGTTCAAACGGAGGCAGTTAAATTGGTAGACGTAAACAAACTCAGAGAGACAGCCAAAGAGGTGATCTCCAGGGAGGACGTGAGGGAGCTCATCGGGTACCGTCCCGGCACCTACGGCTTCCGGGCTCGCCCCGCCTTCGTCATGGGTCCTGACGAGGCAGGCGAACTCATCTTCACGCCCGCCTGCGTGAACAACCTCGCCAGCTACATCGTCCTGGAGGAGAAGCTCCCTGTAAAAAGGGGAGAGGAGCCGGACCTGCGCAAGGTCGCGGTGATGGTGAAAGGCTGCGACTCCCGTGCCCTGGTGCAGCAGATGGAGGAAAAGGCCTACGAACGGGATCGCATCCTGGTTCTGGGAATTCCCTGCACGGGGGTTGTGGATATGGCCAAGGTCGAGGCCAGGTTCCCGAACATCCTCGAACTGGGAGAGATAGCCCTGGAGGGAGACAGGTTCGTGCTCTCCTTCAATGGGACCAAGGAGGAAGTCGCCAAGGAGGAGCTGCTGGCGGACAAGTGCAAGCGCTGCCGCTATCCCACACCCCTGGTCTACGATGAGCTCCTGGACAGCGAGGTGGAGCGCTTCGCCGACGACGACTACTCCGACGTGGAGGAGATGGAGAAGCGTGCCGCTGAGGACAAATGGGCCTACTGGGAGGAGAAGTTCTCCCGCTGCATCCGCTGTTACTCCTGCCGCAACGTCTGCCCCATGTGCTACTGCGAGGACTGCGTGCTCGACCGCCTGCAGCCCCAGTGGATGCGCCGCAGCGTGGATATCAGCGAGAATACCGCCTACCATATCTCCCGGGCCTATCACCTGGCGGGACGCTGCATACAGTGTGGCGAGTGCCAGCGGGTATGCCCGGTGGACATCCCGCTCATGGAGCTCAACCGCAAGTTCTACAAGGACGTTGAGGAGCTCTACGACTATGAGCCGGGCACCAACGTCGAGAATCCGCCCCTTCTCTCTACCTTCAAGGTAGAAGACCGTGAAGACTTCATAATGTGAGAGGTGGGTGCTATGGCAGTTCAGAAACTCAGCAAAGACAAGGTCGCAGAGGCTCTGGGAGAGCTCTGCAAGTTCCGCCTCATCGCGCCCGCCAAGTCGGATGATGTGGTGGTCTTCAAGCGTATCGACGATCCCGCGGAGGCCTATCTGGAATACGGGAACTCCACTATACCTCCCAAGAAGTTCGCCTTCCCCCAGACCGAGACGCTGTTCCGGTTCATCAAGGGAAGCCCGGAGCTGACGGAGGCGAACGTGGAGGAGGAGGGGACCACTGTCATCTTCGGCCTGCGGCCCTGCGACGCCAGGGCCATGGCCATCGTGGACAAGCTCTTCGCCTGGGATTACGACGACCCCTACTATCTCAAGCGCAGGGAGCTCACCACCCTGGTGGGCATGGCATGTATCGAGCCCCCCTCGGTGAACTGCTTCTGCACCTCGCTGGGGGGTAGCCCCTTCGGGACGGAGGGTTTGGATATCCTCCTCACCGACATGGGCGACTACTACCTGGTGCAGGCGTTCACGGACAAGGGCAAGAAGCTCGAGAAAACCCTGTCTTCGCAACTCGAGGACGGCTCCGCCGGCGACGAGAAGAAGGCGAAAGAGATGGCGCTCGCATCGGAGGGAAAGATCCGCCGCTCCATCGACACGGACGGCGTGCCGGAGAAACTGCCGGACTTATGGGATAACGAGCTCTGGCAGAAGGTCTCGGCCGCATGTCTGGGTTGTGGCATCTGCACCTTCCTCTGCCCCACCTGCCATTGTTTCGACATCCAGGACGAGGTGGAGGAGGGTGAGGGACGGCGCTGCCGCATGTGGGACTCGTGCATGTTCAGCGAGTACACCGTGCACGCCTCCGGTCACAACCCCCGGCCGACCCGCAAGGAGAGGACGCGAAACCGCGTCAACCACAAGTACTCCTATTACCCGGGCCGGTTCGACGTCATCGCATGCGTGGGATGCGGCCGCTGCATCAACCTCTGTCCGGTGAACATCGACATCCTGGATATCCTCGAACAGGTGGTGGATGCATGATGAAGAACCCATATATTCCCTACGAGGTCAACATACTGGACGCGTGGTACGAGGCGCCGGGAGAACGCTGCATCAAGACCTTCAAGGTCTCTTTCGCGGACGAGAAGGTATGGGACACCTGGAGCCACCTGCCGGGGCAGTGCGCCATGGTGGGTATACCCGGAGTGGGGGAGTCGATGTTCTGCATCTCCTCCTCGCCCACGGAGAAGGGCTACCTGCGTTTCAGCATCATGAAGGCGGGCAAGAACACCGCCTCCCTGCACGAGCTGGAGGCGGGCGACTCCTTCTTCATCCGCGGCCCCCTGGGAAACAACTTCCCCATGGAGGAGTGGAAGGGAAAGAACATCGTAACCATCGGGGGCGGCATCGGGCAGGCCCCCCTGCGTCCCGTTATACAGTGGGTACGGGACAACCGCGGCGACTATGGCGAGCTCGAGCTCGTCTACGGCGCCCGCACCTCCCAGGACCACTGCTTCAAGGCCGAGTTCGAGGAGATAAACCAGGCGGGAGATTGCGCGTGCCATCTCTCCATCGACGTTGAGGAGGAGGAATGGCCGCATTTCGTGGGCTTCGTCCCGAGCCTGCTCATGGAGGTGGCCCCGAAGCCGGATAACGCTATCGCCGTGACCTGCGGGCCGCCGGTGATGATCAATTTCGTCCTGCAGAACCTGGAGAAGCTCGGCTTCGCGCCCGAGCAGGTCTACACCACCCTGGAGAACCGCATGAAGTGCGGCATCGGGAAATGCGGCCGCTGCAACGTGGGACATCTCTATGTCTGCAAGGACGGCCCGGTTTTCTCCTACGCGCAACTCAAGGAGATTCCGGAGGCATTCGCCTGATACTCAACCTGAATCAAGAGAGGGGTGGAGCTGGGCTCCACCCCTTCTACGTTATCCAAAATTCTCGTTTCGAACTGCCTTTATTAAAGCACAAATAGGTAATATTGTCAAGTATTGATTATTATTGATGGTTAATGTTATTAAAATATGGAAGGAAGTGAGCGATTCAACCACCGAGTCCACCAGCAAGGGAGACTCCTGCCCAGGAAAATGCTCAGCAGAACGGCAGAGGCGACTGCCATGTTCAGAGCTATGGAAGCGACGCAACAGGAAACGTGCCGCGCGTGTGACGACTATCTGGCCGCAAGGCTCGTCGGCGTCCCTTTCCGGCTCGCGTTGCGGACCGGCTGATCGCTGAGATCCGCCTGCAAACAGATCGTCAAGCAGGGCATGGAAACCGTGTCATACGTCGGGATCGTGCATGCAGCGATCGGCCAGCAAACGAACAATGCTCAACGTCAAAAAGCAGGACCTCTTGGACCATGCGATTGAAAACCTCGTGGGACTTATAGATGGGCGATACGCCCGCAACGATGATCTGGACCTGTTCAGCGATGCCGGCCGGGAGGCATTCTGCACGTTGGGGCCGGATTGGCTGTGCACCGCCTACGGGCAGAGGTACCGCCTGCAGGCGGCTCTCGCGGACGGAAAGGTTTTTAGGGCACTGACAGGTTACATGGTCAGGAGGACCTGCTCAAGCATCTTCTCGAAAAACCAGTTCGTAAATATCTCCAACCGCGAAACACAATACCTTAACGATATATATTCAGAACTCCTGAGGGCTACATGCGACCTGATGGGAAACCGGAGCATTCCGGAGGATTTCGAGCTAAGCGCAAACGGGATCATCAGGAGGCACCATTCATTACTGGCACTGTTCCTCACCACCATCTCAGACGCCTCTCTGTTGAGAACCTCGAGCTGGATCCCAAATATGGAGTATTCCCCGCATAGACAGTTGAGCGTCCTGGGTCTTGAGCCGGATGAGTTGGCCGAACCAGTGCTCGATCTGGGATGCGGCATGCATGAGCACCTGGTCCGCCACTTGAGGAACAAGGGTATCGAGGCATACGGCATCGACAGGACGGCAGGACGGGCACCCTATCTCCTGGAGGCCGACTGGATGGATGTCAGCCTCGGAGATGGTGGCTGGGGCACGATCATCGCCCACATGTCTTTCTCCAACCATTTCATTCATCAACACCTCAGGCGCGAAGGCAGCTACATCGATTACGCGAGGAAGTACATGGAGATACTCGGAGCGCTGCGCGTCGGCGGCACGTTCGTCTACGCCCCCGGCCTTCCTTTTATCGAACGGCATCTATTCGATGCGGCTTATGTTTGCGAAAGGAGGCCGGTCGAAGGATTGCATGCGTTGCCCGAATCCGAACCTGGTGTCCCCGTGGAAATAATGGATATTATCGGTCCAAATCTCTATTCCTCCCGCATAACCAGGAAAGCTTGATATGGGATCAGGGGCCGCAATAGGGAAGGGCCTGTACGATGCACTGCGGCAATCGTCGCAGGACGCGGTGGCAATCATAAATCATATTGCGGGCTTAAGCTATTTATCGGAAATCATTTTAATTATCAGGACTTTATGGTAAAAAACGGCTAGACCGTTATCGGGTCAGTATTTCTTCGTTTATTGGTAGGAAGGGCGGGAAGGATAATAACAGGCATACGCGGAAGTTAAGCGCAAAAGGAGGAGCATAGGTGGTATTCAGGATGCAGACATGGCGGGTTCTCCGCCAGATGTTGCTCGCCATAGTGGTTATCGTGATGGCCGTGCTGATAGTAATCGGCCTGACTTTCTTAGGCCTGGATATCGCCTACGCGGGGCATGTCTTCAAGGGCGTTTCGGTTGAAGGCGTCTACATCGGCAGCATGAGCCGCGAGGAGGCCATAGAGACGCTTCGCGCCGAGTTGGACCTGGCGACACTCAACAGCGACCTGGTGCTGGCCTTCGACGGCCATACCTGGCCGCTTCCACTCTACGAGATAGATGCCTACGTGGATATCGAAGCAAGCGTGGACAAGGCCATGAAAGCGGGGCGCGACATCCCCTTCTACGAGCGCTGGGCCAACCGTGCCATATTCCGGGGCCTCGATCGCGATATAGACCTGGTAATCCACTACGATCGCCAGAAGCTGGAGTCTTTCCTTTCCACCCTGGAGTCGACCATTAACCGCGAACCGGTGAACGCCGAGATAAAGCTGGAGGGTCGCAAGCTCGTCTACCAGAGGTCGCAGGAGGGCTGGACCCTCGATTCCGAACTGGCCCGCGCCAGCATAATAGCGGCACTGTCCTCCGAGAAACGTGACGCGGAGCTGCAGATCGAGGTGACGCCTCCCGAGGTATCCGACGAACAGGTGGGAAAGGTGATCACGGTAGACAAGACCAACCATATCCTGACGCTCTACAGTAACATGGAGATAGAAAAACAGTATCCAGTCGCCGTGGGCATGGCGTCCTGGCCAACGCCCAGCGGCACCTTCAAGGTGACCAGTAAGCAGAAGAACCCCGTCTGGGTAAACCCCGGCACATCATGGGCGACTACCATGCCCCCATACATCCCTGCCGGACCGGGTAATCCCCTGGGAACCCGCGCCATAGGCACCAGCGCATCCGGGGTTTTCATCCATGGCACCTACAGTTCCTGGTCAATAGGTACATCCGCGTCCCATGGATGCATCCGCATGTATATAAAGGACTCGGAGGACATTTTCGAGAGGGTCTCAGTGGGGATCCCCGTGCTCATTTTCTAGAGGTGGGATAAGGACTCCGGCTGGTCGGGATACGGCTCGAGCGGGTACCGGGCACCGGGGTTCAGCTGCAGGATTTCAATCTTTGGCGGGGTTGCTATGAGGAGAGCCTTACCCTCGTTTGCGGTCTGTTTGACGCTAGCCCTCCTTTTCTGCGTGCACTCACCTTGCACCATGCGCACAGTGGATGAGGATGGCGGCGTTGCGCGTTCGGTCTGTATGGCGGCGACTGCAGCGGGGGCTCGCTCGATGGAGCGAGGGCCCAAGAGCATGATCTGTTCCCTGCCCGACCAGAGACTCTATTTCTTCGAGGGCGACCAGCTGGTGAACATCATGCGCTGTTCCACGGGGTTGCATGGCAGTACCCCGCAGGGGCGGTTCGGCATACTCAACCATCATCTTTCCCACGGCGTTGTCTGGGGAGGTGTATGCGACTACTGGATGGGATTCACCGCGTCCCACGGAATCCATGCCTGGCCGCGCGAGGTAGAGCCTGCCTGCGAGACCATGCTGGGCTCGCCCGCCTCCCCCGGATGCATAACCCTGCATCCCCGGGAGTCCCAATGGCCTTACTACTGGGCTCCCGACGGCACCCCCCTTACCGTCACCGGCGCATCACTGGCCCGTATGACCGTGGCGGGCTGCCACGACGCGATGGGAGCGCGGGAGCCCTCCCCGGACTGGTATTTCGCCGAGGGATGCACTGCCGGAGATTTCGATACCTACCTGCTCATGGCCAACCCGGGTGAGGAGGCGGTGGAAGCCGCCGTCAGTCTATTCCTCGAGGGGGGAGGAGAGGCGGGATACCGCTATACCCTGGCTCCCCATACACGTTTCACCCTGCCGGTAGACGGCCTGCCGGAGCTGGCATCGGCGGCCTTCTCCATGTGCGTGCACGCGACGGGACCTGCTCAAACGAACCCCTGGTTGCGGAGCGTGCGATGTACTTCGCTCTGAGGCGTTAATCTCAGCAGGCCGGCGTCCGAAAAGAACGGTATAGGAATATAAGAGCACACAAAGGAGAGATAATGATGAGGAAGGCGTTCGTAATCATATTTCTTGCGGCGGCATTGGCGGTAATGGCTCCGGCTGGAGGGCTTACGGCAGAGGCGAGCAGCCAGCTGCAAGCGCCTGCTGGTTTGCATGCGCTTACGCGGCCGCAGGATGCCGGCAGGAGGATCGCCTTGACCTGGGAACCGGTGCAGAGCGCCTTCGGATACAACGTCTACCGGTCGGACATGGAGGATGGACCCCTCTCGCAGGTCGGCGGCAAGGCGGCGGACTCCATGCTCGATTACCCGGTTTTTCTCGACGAAAACGTCGAGCAGGGAAGGGGATATTATTACGCCGTAACCGCGGTGGACGCCGATCTCAACGAGGGCTCCGTCTCGGATCGCGTTTATACGGCCCTGGAGCCCGCGGTTGGCATAGCCGGCGGACCGAAGAAGATGATATGCTCCCTCAGCGATCAACGCCTCTACTTCTTCGAGGGGGATCAACTGGTTAACGTAACGCGCTGTTCCACCGGACTCAACAACGCCACGCCGACCGGGAGCTTCCGTATTCTGGGCCATTATGGAACCAACGTGGGGCTCGGGGGAGCCGTATGCGACTACTGGATGTCCTTCACCTCGGCTCACGGCATGCATTCATGGCCGCGCGGCTCGCGTAGTTACGAGACGGGACTGGGAGCCCCGGCATCTCACGGTTGTATCCGGCAGCATCCCCTGGAGGCCTACTGGCCTTATTACTGGGCTCCAGATAGCACTCCCCTGACTATAACCTATGCTTCACTTGCGCGCAGGATCATCTCCGGTTGCCATTCCACCACGGGTGCTCCGGAACTGTGCGATGAATGGTACTTCGCGGAGGGCTATACCGCGGAGGCTTATGACACCTACCTTCTGCTCGGCAACCCCGGTGAAAGCGGCGTCGACGCGCACGTCTTTTTCTATAAGGAGAGCGGAGAGGTCGTGGAGCAGGTCTGCGGTATCGCGCCCCACACGCGCTATACCCTCACGGTGGACGATGTCCCCGGAATGGACGCCGCGGCCTTTTCCATGCAGGTGAAAGCAAGCGGGCCCATCGTGGCCGAACGCGCCATGTATTTCTCCGCGGGAAAGAGGACGGATGGGACGGTCACGCTGGGTGCTACCCAGCCGTCCACCGACTGGTATTTCGCCGAGGGATATACCGCGCAGATCTTCGACACCTATCTCTTGCTGGCCAATCCCGGGGATGACCCGGTGAACGCATGGGTCTACTTCTTCATGGAGGGGGGAGGGATAGTAGACTACGTGTTCTGGATAGGGCCGCACTCCCGCTTCACCATGCCGGTGGATGCCTTTCCAGTGGTGGGTGCCGCTTCCTTCTCCATGCACGTGCACGCGGATGGGCCCATCGTTGCGGAGAGGGCGGAATATTTCAACAAGGGTTATATAAAGGGAGGGCATGTTACCATCGGAGCGAGCCAGCCCTCCCAGAGCTGGTATTTCGCGGAAGGATGCACGCGCCGGCTTTTCGAGAGCTACATACTGCTGTGCAATCCCGGTGACCGGGATGCCTTCGTCACCATCGACTATTATCTCAACGAAGGGAGCCTGAGGCACGAGTACATGGTAGGGGCCTACAGCCGCGCGACCATACCCATCGCCGGACAGGGCGGCCTTGCCCAAACCGAGATGGCATTCTCCGTCTATGCCGACCAGCCAGTGGTGGTCGAGAGGTCCGTCTACTATGACCTCGACAGCCACCGGGGCGGGCACGCTACTATGGGTTCACCGGTGCTCTCCGGCGACTGGTATTTCGCGGAGGGTTATACGGATGGGGCTTTCGATACCTATATACTCCTCTCCAATCCCTCCTTCGAACCCGCCAGTGTGAAGGTGGTATTCCAGCGTGAAGATGGAGCGCTCGTAAGCCGGGAGTACCTGATCCCGCCGCAGCGGCGCGTCACCGTGAGCGTGGACGCTCTGCCCGGATTGGAACGCGCTTCTTTCACCACCGTGGTCGATTCCGATGTGCCCATCATGGCGGAGAGGGCCATGTATTTCGTGATGACGCGCGGCTACTGACGCGGGAGGCGACCGCGTAAGATCATCTGTTCGTGTACCGTGTCTCCCTGCAGTTGGATGCTCTCGCCATCGATCTCCACCCAACCTTCCATGCGGGAGCGCCACCAGATGGAGAACATCTAGGTACACTGACGCCGTGCGGGACGGAAAGCCGTGAAACATGAACATGGCGAAGCTACAGGTCCCTGCCCTTGCCCGAGTCGCTGATGAACGCCAACTCCTCGGGATACGGCTGGAAAAACGACTGCTGCTGGAGATAAGCCTGGTTGAAGCGGACGATCCAGGAGTTGACGATGCTGCTCACGGCGCTCAAGGGGATGTTGCCCGCCCGGTATCTCTCCAATGCTTCCAGAAAATAGCCTTTCTCGCGGGGTGTGATCTCCCTGGAGAAGTAGCCCAGGGCATGCATGAGGACGTTGATGTTCGAGGTATAGCGGGGGGATCTAAGGAGGGCCCTGGCGAGATGGTCGCGGTAGAGGGGGATGAGTTCCTCCACCTGCCTGTGCTCGTGGTTGGCGACGATCTTTCCCAGGACCTTCAGCTCGGACTGGTTATAGGCCATGAGCAGCAACTTGTTGCGGGCGTGGAAGTCGACGAGGTCCCGCATGGCTGCCGACTTCTGTATGGCGCGGAAGCGTGAAATGGTGAAAAGGCGCGTAAGGTAATGCTCCCGGATGCGGAAGTTCTTGAGCCTGCCATCCGACTCAATGGCCAGGTCAGGAAAGGCAGCCAGCACCGCGCCCCCGAAGAAACCGGGCCCCTTATCCATGGCTCCGGATTTTCCGCCGGCGGGGTATATCTTGACGTCGCCCGGGCCGCAGGAAGGCGAGCGGGACTTGAGCAGGAAGCCGTCTACCGTACCCGTGGAAGCCATGAATCCCTCGCAGAAATCCAGCATTTCGCTGGTCACATCCCTGCCGGTGGCGGGTTGCACCAGGCTCGCAACACCCCGCGATGACACAATGCGGATAGGGTCGCGCGGCACACCCAGGCCGATCTCCTTTTCGGGGCAGACGGGATGGAAAACGACATGGGCGGCCAACCCCTCCACGAACTCGTCGTTTACTATCTCGCCGTTCCACCTGCAATGCTCGAACCCCAGGCATTTGCTCACGATCACGATGGGCTTGTTGTCCTGATCCATCTCCCGCCTTTCGCTTGAGCCTTGCAGCCCGCATGGTGACTCGACCAGCGGTCAAAAGCCGCTGGACTCAGCCGAGAGTCGTACGGTTGCGCCCTTCCGCCTTGCTGCGATACATGAGATCATCCGCCCTTCTCACGATGCTCTCCACGCTGTCGGAGTTCAGCGCCAGGGTGCCGCCGATGGATATGGTGATGCTCAGGGTCTGTGAGCCGTAGGTGATGCTGGATTGCTCCATCATCTTGCGTAGTTTGTCCGCCACACCGAGAAGGCTGCCGGTATCCACATTTATAACCAAGGCGAGGAATTCCTCGCCGCCCCACCTGCTCACCAGGTCGAAAGACCTGAGGCTGCCCACGAGGGTCCTGGCGGTCATCCTCAAAACATCGTCTCCGACTTCGTGGCCGAAGCGGTCGTTGACCGCCTTGAAGTTATCGATATCGATGAAGAGGATCCCGAAGGGCCAGCCGTATCTATCCTGCTCCGCCAGCCTGAACTTGAGGTTCATCTCAGCATAGCGCCGGTTGCCCACCTCGGTAAGCGGGTCGAGGAGGGCGATGCGCTGCAATTCCTCGATGGTCTGCTTGGAGATCACCCTCGGTGTATTGTCGCTGAACACCTCCACCGTACCCACGACCTTGCCGTCCGGGCTCAGGATAGGTGCTACGCGGATCGCCACCGGCAGGCGGTGTCCTTTCTTGTGATGGAGGTACACTTCCTCCTCCCGCGCCCTGCCGTCCCGCAGGGTCTTAACCGCCGGGCACAGCGATGTCTCGCAGAGCTTCACGCCCTTGTCGTCCACATGCTCCAGGATGTTCTCGCGGCAGTAGCACCCGAGAACCTCCTCGGAGTCGTATCCGGTCAAGCGTTCCGCGCCGCGGTTCCAGTAGGTTATCCTGCGGTCCGTATCCACGAAGTAGACCCCGTCGTAGAGGTTGTCCAGTAGACTCTTGTAAAAATCCTGTTCGAGATCCATCGCCGTTCCCCGTCATGCACCGCCGTTCGACATATATAAATTATACCCGCTCCGGCTCCGGTTTCCCTGCAGGGAAGGGTGGGATGACGGTATGAAAAAGCACGTTGCCGGGACTACAGTTTCTCCAGTTCGCCGGTGGTGACATGACCCACGTTATTGGCAAGGTCGCCGACGCGCTCCAGGTTGCTCAGCGTATCCAGGTAGATTACGCCGACGGTACCGTCACATTCCCCCCGGTTGAGGCGCTTGAGGTGATTGCCGCGGAACTTGGAGGCCATCTCGTCCACCAGGTGCTCGAGGTTCTGAAAGTGCTGGGCTGCGGCGGGGTCTTCGCGCTCGAAGGCGTCGATGATGCCCTCATACATCTCGAAGGTCGTTTCGGATAGCTCCTCAAGCTCAATCGCGGCGGAAGGTGTAAAACCATGGCCGCTCTCCATCTTGTTCACGGCCAGATACATGATGTTCTCGGCGTGATCCCCGATGCGCTCGATGTCGTTAACGGCATGCATGTATCCTGCCAGCTTGTCGGACTGTTCGTCGGCCAGTGGTTCCTGGGAGAGCTTGGAGAGGTATTCCGTGATGGAGTGTGCCAGGCTGTCCACGATGGATTCCATCTCCAGAAGTTGTTTCTTCCCGGAACGGTCTATCTTCTTCAGGTAGCCGACGGCAGAATGCAGCATCTCCAGGGTCAATCTGCCCATGCGGGTAATCTCCTTGCGGGCCATCTCCAGGGCCAGGGCGGGGCTGTGGAAGATACGGGGGTCCAGGAAGAGGGGATCGCGCATGATTTCTGGCTCGGTGCCCTTCTTTATCTTCTTGATCAACGCCGCGAACTGGGGTACGAAGGGCAGCCAGATCAGGGTGAGGATGACGTTGAAGATGGTATGGGCCCAGGCTATCTGGCGGCCGATGTTGTCCGGGCTGGCGCCCAGGCCTTCGCTGACCCAGCGCACCAGGGTCGGGTACCAGGCCAGGAAGGGAAGAACCAGGACGACAGCGGTTATCTTAAATATGTAATGGGCCCAGGCGACGCGCTTTGCGGGGAGGCTGGTCCCGATACTAGCGATCCAGGCGGTGATGCAGGTCCCTATATTGCAGCCAAGGATGATGGGGATGGCGATACGCAGGGGGTCGGCGCCGCCGATGCTCAGTACGCCCGTAGCGCCCATGGCCACGACCAGTGAAGTCGTAGCCGATGAGCTCTGTACGATGCTGGTGATGATTATCCCCAGCAGCAGGCCCAGGAACCAGTGGGACCCCAGAGAGGTTATCCAGCCCTCAAAGGTTCCGGAGTTCTTGAGGGGGACCATGGCTCCCTTCATTATCTCCATCCCCAGGAAGAGCAGGCCGAAACCCAGCAGGATCTCGCCGCTGTACTTGACCACCCTGCGGTTGCCGACCATGTACAGGAGCAGCCCGATACCGATACAGGGGAAGGAGAGGTAGAGGATCACGTTGAAGGCGACGATCTGTGCGGTAATGGTGGTGCCGATATCGGCGCCCAATATGACGCCGAGAGATTGCGTGAAAGTCATCAGGCCCGCGTTGACGAAGCCCACGAGCATGACGGTGGTGGCGGAAGAGCTCTGGATGAGTGCGGTGACTCCGGTTCCGGCGGCCAGACCCCGGTAACGCGTCTTGGTAAAGGTCTCGAGCATTCTGCGCAGCCTGTCCCCGGCCGCGAGCTGCAGCCCCTCGTTCATGAGAACCATGCCATAGATGAACATTCCAAGGCCACCGATGAGGACGATTATCCCGAACCAGATAGAGGTGGCCTCGAGTGTCATAATGCGTATCTCCCGGCTAGCGAAGTCTGGATCCGCTCGGCTCGTTCCCTTCCCACGCGAGATTATATAGAACAACCCCGCCGCCCTCAAGGGACTTTTGGCGTATCGATCAATGCCGGCCTGGCACGCAACCACCTTGTTTAGCTGCGCTGATGTACAAGACTGGGTATGTTGCTTTATTGACTGCATATAGGGTAGGTGATAATCTGGTAAAGGTTCGCCAGCAGGGAGGGGTCACCGATGCGGATCGATCCCTTCCACCAGCATTTTGACTCCGAGGGATGGGATTCTCACCCAAGGATGCAGACACCGGGATGACCCGGAGCTATAGGAGGAGGTGGGAACCGAAAACCCAGGTTCTTAACGTCAACAGGGGTTGCTGATGCATGGAAAAAGAGAGGTGAAGTATGGCGTACGACTATGAACTGGTGAACGTGGAGATCGCTGACGGTGTGGCTACCATGACCCTTAACCGCCCACCCCTCAATCCCCTCAACGCCGAGCTCTTCCTGCAGATAGGGCAGTGTGCCTTGGAACTGTCCATGGATGACAGCGCGAGGGTCGTGGTGCTGACGGGAGGAGAGAAGCATTTCGCGGCGGGAGCGGATATCAAGGAGATGGTCGAACAGACGCCGGTGATGATCTCCAAGTTCATCGGCGCCGCTCAGGCCAGTTTCACCGCGGTGGAGAACATCCCCAAGCCGGTTATCGCGGCCATCAACGGTTTCGCATTGGGAGGAGGATGCGAGCTGGCTATATGCGCCGATTGGCGCTACGCCCACGAGGATGCCAAGATAGGCCAGCCGGAGATACTGCTGGGCATCATCCCCGGCGCGGGCGGGACCCAGAGGCTGCCCCGCCTCATCGGTCCGGCCAGGGCCAAGGAGATGATCTACAGCGGCCGCTTCTACTCCGCCCAGGACTGCCTGGAGATGGGGCTGGTGCAGAGGGTGGTCTCCGGCGAGGAGTCGGTGATCGAGTACGCACAGAAGGTGGCCTCGAAGTATGCCGCAGGACCCGCCGTCGCCCTGGCCATGGCCAAGAAGGCCGTCAACAAGGGCATGGAGTGCTCGATAGAAGAGGGATTGCTCATCGAAGCGCACGGCATCGCGCTCTGTTTCGGCTCGGAAGATCAGAAGATAGGTATGCGTACCTTCATCGCGGAAGGCCCGGGCAAGGCCAAGTTCGTGGGAAGGTAAATGCGCGTACTCGATGACATAGATGGGTTTCAATACGGGCCCGCAGGTAGCCGGTGATCGTGAACCCGCTTTGGAGTTCGAAGAGGTAAGGAGGTTCATTAATGGTTGATTTCGAACTCACGGAAGAGCAAAAAGCAGCATGTAAGATGGCCCACGATTTCGCGCTCAACGAGATGCGGCCGATCGCATTGGAGTGCGACAAAGAGGGAAAGGTACCCGATGACCTGGTGAAAAAGGCCGCGGCCGCGGGCCTTACCGCCATGGCCATCCCGGAGGAATATGGCGGAGGCGGGCTCGACCCGGTGACCTCGGCCATGGTGAGCGAGGAGCTTGCCTGGGGATGCGCCGGCATCGCCACCACACTGGGCGCCAACAGCCTGGCCACCACGCCCATGGTCATAGCGGCCACCGAGGAGCAGAAGAAAGAGTACTTCCCGCGGTTGTGCGATCCCGACGATCCGAAGTTCGCCGCCTTCTGCCTCACCGAGCCGGGAGCGGGATCCGACGCGGCGGCGATCTCCACCGTCGTGCAGGAGACCGACGACGCCTATATCCTCAACGGCCAGAAGTGCTTCATCACCAACGGCGGCATTGCCGATTTCTACAGCGTATTCTGTACCTTCGACAGGGAGAAGAAATACGGCGGCATCGCTGCGGTTATCGTGGAGCGCTCCTACGATGGTGTCTCCGTCGGCAAGCACGAGGACAAGATGGGCATCCGTGCCTCGGATACCTCCGAGGTAATCTTCGACAACGTCAAGGTGCCCAAGGAAAACCTGTTCGTCCCCATGGGCCAGGGTTTCTACAACGTTATGACCACCCTGGACCTGACCCGCGCCAGCGTTGCCGCCCTGGCAACCGGAGTAGCCCGTGCCGCCTTCGAGGAGGCCCTCAAGTACTCCAAGGAGCGGGTGCAGTTCGGCCGCCCCATCATCGCCCAGCAGTCCATCAACTTCATGCTGGCGGAGATGGCCATGAAGATCGAGGCCGGCAGGCGCCTCTACCAGCTGGCCGGCTGGAAAGCCTCCAAGGGCTTGCCCTGTTCCCTGGAATCTTCATACGCCAAGGCCTACTGCGGCGACATGGTTATGGAAGTGACCGTGAACGCGGTACAGATCCACGGCGGCTATGGTTACATGAAGGAGTACCTGGTGGAGAAGCTGATGCGTGACGCCAAGATCATGCAGATCTACGAGGGTACCGCCCAGATCCAGCGCCTGGTCATCGGCGCCAACCTCATGGGCGTCACCGACGCTTATCCCTGGGTCTAGAAGCTCACGCTTTAAAGGGGCGCCCGCGGGCGCCCCTTTTTACCGCCCGCAGCCCGGGGCCCGTCCGTTCTTTTCCCCGTTGGGTGTGGGTCAGGTATTGCGTCTCGAGCTGAAAGCGAGAGATGACAAGACCTGACCCCATTACCTATTACTTACCACCCACGTTTCTTGGATCGGGTATTGCGTGCTGCACACCGTATGTCTCTTCTCTCAAAAGCGTTCGTGGCGAAACGACAAGACCCCATTACCCCATATATACTTGCGGATTTAAACACTCGCTACTTTCACTTTAATGCCTCCGCTGGACAGGGCTACCGGTTTTCGCGCCGAGGGAGGCGTACTTGAATAGGGTTCTTCCCCATCTAACCTGCGGGCGTGGTGATATCATGGTGGCTATGGCGAAGATAGGTATAACCACCACAGTTCCCATAGAGGTGATCTATGCAGCCGGGCATGTGCCGGTGGACCTGAATAACGTCTTCGTCTCCCATCCCGCCTGTGAGAGGCTGCTGGAGGAGGCGGAGGTGGTGGGTTTCCCGCGATCCTTCTGCGCCTGGATCAAGGGCATCTACGGTGTAGTGAAGGAGATGCACGACCTGGCGGCTGTGGTCGCAGTCACCCAGGGAGACTGCTCCAATACACACGCTCTCATGGAGACACTGCAATCGGAGGGCGTGGAGGTCATCCCCTTCGCCTATCCCTACGAGAGGGAATACGAGCTGCTCGCGGTGCAGATGGAGATCTTCATGCGGCGCCTGGGGGTAGACAAGGACCGCGTGGATGAGACCATGCGGAGGTTGGACGCCGTCCGCGCCAAGGCCCACGAGATCGACCGTTTGACCTGGGACGAGGGTCTGGTGAAAGGCTTTGAGAACCACCTTTATCTCGTAAGCTGCAGCGACATGGAAGGCGACCCCGCGAGCTTCGAAGCCAGGCTGGAGACTTTCACCCACGAGGTCAGGACACGTGCGGGCCAGGGCGGCCTCCGCAACGCAGACGAGATGATCCGCCTGGGATACGTCGGGGTGCCGCCCCTGGCTCCCGCACTGTACGACTTCCTGGAGGACCTGGGAGCCCGGGTGGTCTATAACGAGACGCAACGCCAGTTCAGCCTGCCTTTCGCCACGCAGGACGTAGTAGAGAAGTATCGTCTCTACAGTTACCCTTATTCCATCTTCTACCGTCTGGAGGATATCAGGGCGGAGATAGAACGCAGGAGACTGGCGGGGGTCGTCCACTACGTCCAGAGCTTCTGCTTCCGCCAGGTGGAGGACATAATCCTGCGCAAGTCCCTGGACATACCCGTCCTCACCCTGGAGCTGGACCGCAGCACCCACATCGATGCCAGGACCGGGACACGCCTGGAGAGCTTCGTCTCCATGCTCGAGGAATAGCCCGAGCTGCGTGCCTTGCACGGGACTACCTGGCTCTGACCGTTCAAGGCGCAGGCTATGAGCCCTGGGCTCGACCGCGCGTTACGGGCGGCTCCCCCCGCCGTCCAAGCCCTCGAGGCTGGGAAGCGTATATACTGGTATCGTGAACGGGCGAAGCCCGTTATCGGCGCTGGAAATGGAGGAGAAGTGAGCGAGGTTTACGAGATAAGGGCGAGCGCACATTTCGACGCCGCCCACCGGCTGTTGGACTACGATGGGCCCTGCGCCCGTATGCACGGTCACAGTTTCCGCGTGGAGGCGGCCGTGGCGGGTTCCCGGCTCGGCCCGCAGCACCTTCTCGTGGACTTCCTGGACTTGCGGCGCCTGCTCGAGGAGGTGGTCGCGCCCTTCGACCACAATTGCCTCAACGAAGTGTCACCCTTCACGCAAGTCTCACCGACTTCGGAGAACATCGCCCGTCATATCTACCATATGTTGGCCGAGATGATGCCGCGCCTCCCGCAAGGCATACGCCTGGCATGGGTGAGCGTGTCAGAATCACCCGACACCAAGGTCGTCTACCGGGAGGACGCGTGAGCGACGCCCGCAACCTCGTGCTCCTGTCCGCCGGAATGGACTCCGCCGTTAATCTCCTCATCGCCCTGGAGAGGGGCGGCGTGGGGGCGGCGGTCACGGTCGATTACGGCCAGCGTGCAGCCCCGCGCGAGGTGGAGAAAGCACGCGCGCTGTGCGGACTGTACGGCGTGAGACATGTTGTCCTGGGTGCCACCTGGCTGGGCGGTCTGTCGCAGGATGCCCTCACCACGCCACAAGTCCCATTGCCGGTGATAGAAAGCGATCGACTTGGCGATGCGGCGTTGATGGAAGATGCCATGCGCGCGGTGTGGGTCCCCAACCGCAACGGCCTTGTGGTGAACATGGGAGCCTGCGTGGCTGAGGCCGCCGGCCTGGAGTGGGTGGTCATGGGGTTGAACGCCGAGGAGGGCTCGACCTTCCCGGATAACTCCCCGGGGTTCGTGCGCGAGGTCAACCGCGCCCTGGGATACTCGACCCTGTCGCGGGTACGGCTGCGGAGTTTTACCTTGAAGTGGGATAAAATGGGAGTAATGCGCGAAGCCATAGTGCGTGAGCTGGACTTTCGCAATATATGGTCGTGCTATAATGGGGGGGAGCTGATGTGCGGGTCATGTGAATCCTGCGCCCGCCTGCTCGCTTCCGCGCAGGCACTACGGTGCTCGAGCCGGCTCAAAGGACTCTTCGTACAACGAACCTGACGGAGAGACCGGAGTAAAAATCTGGGAGGGGTCATGAAAGGCAAGTACATCAAGGGCAGGAAAATCACCTATGACGGCTCGCAACTCCATTCCCTCTACGCCTACTCCGAACACGACGTGCAGGGCGATTCCATCGTGGCCTTCCGCGGCCCGTGCCGCGTTGGAGTGGAGAACCTCGTGGACATGGAGGATCGCAAGGACCGCGCCGAGATAGTAAGCGAGGAGATGGCCCATTTCATCGTGGAGCTCTATGGCAGCGATCTCGATCGAACCATAGTCGTACAGAGGCTCTTCCTCTGCGTGGTCAAGGACGTCATCGAGGAACTGAAACCCGAACTCTTCATAAGCAGGATGGGAGACGACCTTTACATCGAGGTGGAGGTGGTGGAGGGCGAGGAGGAGAACCGCAAGCTCACCGTATCCGTGGCCACGGCCAGCCCTGTTTCCACCCTGATCCACCTGGGCATCAACGTATCCAGTGAAAACACTCCCGTGCCCACGCTGGGCCTCGAGGACCTGGATGTGCCGGTCGACGACTTCATCCTCAAGGTGCTCCAGGGTTTCATCAACGAGATGAAGGGTATCGAGCAGGCGCGCTGCAAGGTCAAGGGTGTGACCTGACAACCTCTAGATGGATAAAGTCCTTTACGTACACGAGATATTCCCCTCCTTCCAGGGTGAGGGCATCCTGGTGGGCGTCCCCCAGGTCTTCGTAAGGCTGTCCGGATGCAACCTGCGCTGTTCGTATTGCGATACGCCCGCAGCGAGGGAGCGCGGGGAGTTCTGCACGGTTTACGGTTGGGAGGGCGAGAGGGAAGAAGTGAGCAATCCCCTGGAAGTGGGTGAACTGGCGCGCATCGTATGCTCCCTTTGGGACCATGCGATGCATTCCGTCAGCCTGACCGGCGGTGAACCGTTGCTGCAGGCGGAAGGATTGACCCATCTGCTCCCCGCGCTCAAGCGCGGAGGGATGGCCGTTTACCTGGAGACCAACGGGACCCTGGGCGATGGGTTGGAGTTGGTTGTGCCCTGGACGGATTGGATAGCCATGGATATCAAGCTCCCCTCGGCTCTGGCGGGGGAGGACACCGCGGGCAGGCACCACGATTTCCTCTCCCGCGCAGCAACCGCGAAAGTGATCCTGAAGGTGGTCATCGATGCAGCGACCTCCACGGAGGAGCTGGAAAGAGCATGCATCATCCTGGGCGAGGTGGCCGGTGACGCGCCGCTGGTCCTGCAGCCCGTTTCGCCCGTGCATAGCGGGGGCGGGATAGGGCCTGAAAAAGCCGCCGAGTTGTACCGTGCGGTCTCCGCCTTCTTCACGGACGTGCGGGTAATCCCACAGACGCACCGCCTCTGGGGGATCAGATAGGGGGCACGGACAAGGTGCCCCGGGCGTGCCGCCGGCGGGCTAATACGCATCATGGACGCCCGCTCTCCGTATGATATGTTCATGAGCGTAGGAATGAACGCGTCGTGCAAGCCGTTGGAGGCATCTATGACCACGGAATACGGTCCGGATCAATTGAGGGAAGCACGGGAGAAGGTGCGCCGCGAGATGAGCCTCCTCGATCCCTCCTGGATCGCTTCCCGTTCCGGGACGGTATATTCCTTCTCCTCACGCTCCTTCACGGTCCCCCTCTTCGCAGAGGAGTATACCGTCGCCTTTCCGCAAGGCACGGTCAGGCACGCGGACGGCAGCCCGGCGGTGGGCTTGGAGGAGATCATCCTCCTTCATTACCTGGTGCAAGCGGACGGAGAATCGAACCGGGACGAGTGGGTCTCATATCGCGATCTCCCCGGAGCCCGTTACCACGAGCCCGCCTTCAAGGCCGAGGTGGAGGGGCCCCTCTCGCTAGGATTGGAGGGGCGCCTGGAGGCCCTGCGGGCCTGGACACGGGACCATACGCGCGCACTGGACCTTCCCGGGGACGTGGCCGTGGCCTGGGAGGCACTTCCCCGCGTTCCCCTCCTCGTCATATTCAACGAGAAGGACGAGGAGTTTCCCGCCTCGGCACGTATCCTCTTCGATATCACGGCGCCGCACTATCTGCCCACCGAGGACCTCTCGGTCCTGGCCGAGATCGCCGCCGCACGCCTGCTGCGGGAAGTCGGCGCACATTGAAGGAATACCGTTGTGCAAGCCCCCGGAGTATGGTTTATCATTATGGACGAAGTATTCGTATCACGGTACGAGAAAAGGAGGCCGAGGGCGCGCGGCGACAGGTTGTAACCTTGAAAAGCGGTGTGCCGCCGGGTAACAGGAGACGATGCGCAGGGTATTGGTCCTCAACGCTTCCTACCAGCCTTTGAACCTGGTAAACGTCAAACGAGCCGTTGTCCTGGTGCTCAAGGAAAAGGCGGAGATCATCGAGGAACGCGGCGAGTATCTCCATTCCGAGAGGATGACCATGCCTTATCCCAGCGTCATTCGCCTGGTATATTATGTAAGCATACCCTATCGTACCGTCTCCCTCAGCCGTCGCGCGGTTTTCCTGAGAGACAAGCATACCTGCCAGTATTGCGGCGGGAGGGCTGAGAGCATAGACCATATCATACCGCGCAGCCGGGGAGGAGGACACGTGTGGGAGAACGTCGTCGCTGCCTGCCGCCGCTGCAATACCCGGAAGATGAACAGGCTGCCCTCCGAGGCGGGGCTCAAACTGATTCGCAAGCCCGTAGAGCCCCACAATCACATCTGGATCTTCAGCCTGGCCCCGGACATCCATCCTACCTGGGAACCATACCTGGAAACGGCTCTGGTGGGATGATACCTTCCGGGATCGATGTGGCCGGGATGGTGAAGCGGATACGCGAAGATATCCTGCATATAGACATCCCTATCCAGCACGCGCTACAGAACATAAACCTCTACCTCTTTCTGGGCGAATACCCGGCGCTCATCGATACCGGCCCCTATCACCCGCTCCTCGAGGGCATCATCGTGGAGGCACTTCGTTTCGCGGGGATCGAGGGGCTGGCGTTCATCTACCTCACCCACTCCCACATCGATCATTCGGGCATGGCTGCGCGCATGCGCCGTATGACCGGGGCCAAGGTGGCAACACACCGCTACGAGAGGCCGCGGGTGGAGCACGTCGACGAACGCCTGCGCGAGGAGTACGCCTGCTACTCCTCGATGTCGGCGCGCATGGGCTTTCCGGAAGAGATCGCGTCCCAGATATTCAACCTCGCCTCGGTCTGGATAAGCCTCTCCGAACCCTGCCCCGTCGACATACGCCTGGGCGGGGGAGAAAGGGTCCGGGCCGGCGACCACGAACTGGAGGTCGTCCATACCCCCGGCCATACCGCGGGCCACGTCTGCTATTACCTCGCGCGGGAGGGTCTTCTCTTCTCCGGGGACCACCTCATGCGCACCATAACGCCCAATCCCGAACTGTACTGCCCTCCATGGCGCGGGAACATGACCGGGCTGACGCAGTTCCTCGACTCCCTGCGCCTGCTCGAGGACTACGATGTCCGCCATGCGTACCCCGGCCACGGCAGGGCCGTCCACAAGGTCCAGAAGAGAATAGAGATGAACCTCGTCCACCACGAAAGGCGCCTCGCAAAAACGCGGGAGGCGGTAGACAAAGGATGCCGCACGGTGTGGGAGGTGGCCTTACGCCTCTTCCCTCAGGTGAGGAACAAACCACCCGACGTTGACCATTTCCTGGCGCTCAAGGAAGCCCTTGGACACCTGCTCATCCTGGAAGAACAGGGTGCGGTTCAGCGTGGGAACGAGGGAGAACTGTGGGTATTTACGACCACTTGAGGGGCGTATTTGCCGCTTTCCAGGCGGTGCGACCGAATGTGGCCATCGTTTGAAAAGGGTTATGTGCCTTGATAATATGTAGAGGAAATCAGAGGTTGCCGGTGCCCTTGTAGCTCAGTGGATAGAGCAGTGGCCTCCGGAGCCACGTGCGGGAGTTCGAGTCTCCCCAAGGGCGCCATTATTTTCAAAGGAATCAGAGGTGTCCGAGACCACGCGCTGCTTCAACTGCACGAGAGAGGTCCCTCTGGGTGTAGATAACTGCCCGGTTTGCGGGTTCGCCCTCTCCGGGGGCCGCATAGATGCCATCAAGGAGGCCGCCGAGCTGAACTCCCGCGCGCAGCTCCACGATTCCAAGGGTGAGTGGGAGCAGTCCATCCCCATGTATTCCCGCGCGGTCGAGCTCTATCCGGATTTCATCGTCGCCCACTACAGCCTGGGCATCGCGCTGGGCAAGACCAAGAGGTTCGCCGAGGCCAAGGAGGCCCTGACCACGGCCATCAGGCTCAAGCCGGATTTCGCGGCGGCATACACCGCCCGCGGGGATATAGACGCCGGGGCCGGGAACTACGATGCCGCGGTAAACGACTATTCCAAGGCCCTGGAGCTGTATCCCGATTACGCCCAGGCCTACTACAAGCGGTCTCTAGCCTGGATAGAGAAGGAATGCTTCTTTGAGGCCAGGCAGGACCTGGAAGATTACCTGTTTTATAAGCCTCATGACGCCCGTGCCCGCAGGCGTCTGGACAAGCTCAAGGAAGGAGCGTGAGCGCCATGGCCGACCTCGAGGAATACCGGCGTATCTACGGCGACAAGATAGGTAGAGAGCTGATGGTCTGGACTACCGGAGGCCATTACTTCCGCGGTGACCTGCTGGAGATCACGGAAGGCGGGTTTCTGGTCGTGAAGGACGTGAGCTGTACCCTGGCCGGTGAGAGGCACGAGAGGGACGTGGTCTACGTAAGCACCGCGTCCATAGACGCCGTGTCCTGAACCTCACGCGGCGATATATCTTATCCATCCGAAGCCCGGCATCCCTATCCATAATACGATCGCATGCGATCGCCGCCGCGGAACCATGCCCCACAAGCCCAAGAGGTCTATACGCGTTTTATCTGGACGAAGTTCATCTGGAGGTTGGCCAGGGTCCCCCGGAAAGGCTGCAGGAGCTCCAGAGATATCTTTCCCTCGGCAGCTTTGATCATTGCCTCCAGCGTATCTATGGCCAGGCTCGCTTGGTCGAAATCGCGATACTTGAGGTTCACGCTCTCCGGCAGGCCCAGCTTCATATAACCCAGGCTGGCGAGATCGTTCATAATATTGAGGACGATATCGGCGACCGTCACCTTCTCCATGCTCTCCTCCACCAGGCGGCGGAATTCCTCCTCGCTGAGCTTCTCTTCCTCGGCCGCTTCCGCTTCCTCCTCCGGAAAACCCGCTTCCACCACTTCCTCGGACGCGGGCTCGGGCTCCCCCTCGAAGGGCGGTTTCTCCGCGGCCGCAGCGCGTTTCTTCGCCGGTTTTTTAGTGGCGGGCTTCTTGTCCTCAGCCGGCTTCCCTTTCGTCTCCTTTTCCTCTTCTCTGTTTTCGTGTGATTTCTTTTCGGCCATTTCTCACACCCTCCTTTCACAGATGCGCCGCCATGCAGGCATATTGCATTCGGCCGCCGCCGTATCCGTCCCTTTAAGTGCGCAAATGTACGAGACGGCGCATTAGTGATTATACACACATAAAGAATATAAAAAGATACAAGGAGCGCAGCGATGTAAAGCCTGGGCCTGACGGGTGGCCGTCGTGTGCGGCGTGGATGATCGCAGCCCTTTCTCCACTTCGCGCTCTGCGCTATGATATAAATATAGAGCATAACCGCCCAGCAGCGGTATTGAAAATTGTATAAACGCCATGTAGGGGTGCTCCCGAGCGGGGGCTGAGAGCATACCCTGGAACCTGATCTGGGTAATGCCAGCGGAGGAAACGTGGTGAGTAGATGCCATAACGTGCCGCATTCCCGGAAAGGAACGCGGCTATTTTGATAGGTGGGTCAGCGCCTTGACCGTTCCGACGGGCAAGGCCTGACGCCCGTGCAGCGTTGAAAGGTAGAACACCATCGAGACAGCGGGAGGAAAGCGGAATGCCCGAGGGAGGAAAGGAGTACGGGCCGTGCGGGACCTGAGGCTCGGTCTCTATATAATCACCCACGAGGACGCTGGGATAGGTTACGGCCACCTCGACGTGGCCAGGGCTGCCCTGGACGGCGGTGCCGACGCCTTGCAGCTGCGCGGCAAGGAAATATGCGGACGAGACCTGCATCGTCTCGCCCTGCGTATAAGGGAGATGGCGGACGAGGGCGGCGGTGGATGCCTGTTCTTCGTGAATGACAGGGTGGACATCGCCGTCGCCGCAGGTGCGGATGGCCTGCACCTGGGGCAGGAAGACATGCCGGCTGTCAGCGCCCGATCCCTGGCGGGAGAGGACATGATCGTGGGCATGTCGGCCACCACGGTAAAGGAAGCGGAGAGAGCCCGGGAAGATGGCGCCGACTACCTGGGGGTAGGGCCCGTGTTCGCAACCCCCACCAAGCCGGACGCGGTGGCCCCCATTGGCATAGAGGGCTTGCGGAGCATAAGGGAGGCGGTAGACCTGCCTATAGTGGCCATCGGCGGTGTCGATGAGAAGAACGCGAGGCAGGTCTTCGCGGCCGGCGCGGACGGTATCGCGGTAATATCCGCGGTGACCGCGGCGAAGGATATGCGGGAGGCGGTCAGGCGCTTGCGCTCGGTGGTGGACGCCTGCCTGCCGGGGAGGTAACGAAATGAGAAGGAGAACGCTACTGGAGGAGTTGAGACTGGGTGCGGTCCCACCTATGGTGGAAGAACTCGCGGCCGCGGAGGGAATGGAGACAGGAGATCTCGTCGATGTGTTGCTCGATGGGACGGCCGTGACCCCCTACAATATCACCCGGACGATGGATAAGCCCTGCGTGGTGGGGGGCGGTTCACGCATCAAGGTGAACGCCAACATCGGCACCTCAAGCGACTACACCGGAATGGAAGACGAGCTGGTCAAGGTACGCGCCGCGGTGGAGGCCGGCGCGGACACGGTAATGGATCTCTCCACGGGCGGTCCCATCGACAGGGTAAGGGACGCGGTGGTGGCCGCTTCTCCCGTGCCCGTCGGTTCCGTGCCCATCTACCAGGCGGCGGTGCGGGCACAGGATGAAAAAGGGAGCATTGTGGCCATGGACCCCGACGATATGTTCCGGGCCATCGAGGACCACTGTGCATCGGGAGTGGATTTTATCACCGTGCACTGTGGCGTAACCGGCAAGGTTCTGGAGGCGCTGAAGGCCAACCCGCGGGTGGCGGATATAGTCAGCCGGGGGGGCGCTTTCCTGGCGGGGTGGATACTCCATCACGGCGAGGAGAACCCGTTATATGCGGGGTTCGATCGACTCCTGGACATCGCTCGCAAGTACGAGGTGACCCTGTCCCTGGGGGACGGCTTGCGCCCTGGGTGCATCGAGGACGCCTCGGACGCGGCCCAGGTGGCGGAACTGGTGGTCCTGGGCGAGCTGGTGAAGCGCTGCCGCGAAGCAGGGGTACAGTGCATGGTGGAGGGACCGGGGCATATCCCCCTGCACCAGGTGGAGGCGAACATCCGCATGGCTAAGGGAATAACCCGCGGCGCGCCCTTCTATGTGCTGGGGCCACTGGTCACGGATGTGGCCGCCGGCTACGATCACATAGCCGCCGCCATGGGAGGGGCCATAGCCGCCATGGCCGGGGCGGACTTCCTCTGCTATGTGACCCCGCGCGAACACCTGGGCCTGCCTACCGCGGAGGACGTGCGGGAGGGCGTCATAGTCACACGTATCGCCGCCCATGCCGCGGATATCGCCCGGGGTATTCCCGGCGCACGCGACTGGGACTTGAGCATGAGCAGGGCCAGGAAGGGATTGCAGTGGGAGGAACAGCTGGAACTCGCCCTGGATCCCGTGAAAGCCCGCCGCCTCTTCGGGGAGCGCCAGGTGGAGGGCGAGAAAGCCTGCACCATGTGCGGGGACTTCTGCGCCATGCGTTTCGTTTCGGACTACCTCGGCCGTGAAGATATTTCCGAGTGCGGATGAAAGGGACAGGAGGTATGACTTGCGCGTAGCAGATGAGGGGGAATTCGGGCTCATCGCCAGGCTCCGCGGCATGCTGGCGGGCGAGCGGGAAGGGTTGATACACGGTGTGGGAGACGATACGGCGGTATTCCGCTCCGCCGCGGGAGGGCTGTGGGCCTATACGGCCGATGCCGTGGTGGAGGGAGTACATTTCGATCCCGCCTATACCTCCTGGCACTCCCTGGGATACAAGTCCCTGGCGGTGAACATATCCGACCTGGCCTCCATGGGAGGCTCCGCTCCTTCCTTTGCACTGGTGGTACTGGGCCTCACTGGCGATAGCGAGGTGGAGGCCGTCGAGGAGATGTACCGCGGCATGGAGGACTGCGGCAGGCGGTTCGGATGCAGTGTAGTGGGCGGAGACATCGTGCGCTCACCGCAGCACCTCTTCGTCTCCGTATCCCTGGTCGGACCGGTGGAGGAGGGATTCCTCACCCGCGGCGGGGCGCGTCCCGGCCAGGTGGTGATGGTCACCGGCACCCTGGGCGACTCCTTTCTGGGCTTGAAATGGCTGATGGGCGGAGGAAAGGATTCCAATCCGTGCGCCCAGCGCCACCTCTATCCGCAGCCCCGCTTGCAGGAGGGAGGGCGCGCCAGGGAACTGGCGGCGGCGGCGTGTATAGATGTCAGCGACGGCCTGCTCAGGGATCTCGGCCATATCTGCGAGGAGAGCGGCGTGGGGGCGGAGATATTCCTGGAGGATATCCCCATATCCGACGCGGCCAGGAAGACGGCTGGGGAGCTTGCAGAGGACGCACCCGGCGCGGCGCTGTTCGGTGGGGAGGATTACGAGCTCGTACTGGTTGCGGACGAGAAGAAAGCGGTGGCCATGCGGGATGAGCTCGGCCTCACCGTAATCGGGATGATAAAGGAAGGTGGGGGCGTAGTCGTGCTCGACTCCACGGGAAAGCGTGTCGACAAAGGTCGTATCGGATACGAGCATTTCAAGGAGGGATGAGGGTGCGGCTTCCGGTAGCCCTCACCATAGCCGGCTCCGATTCAGGGGGAGGCGCGGGCATCCAGGCGGACATAAAGACGTTTTATACGTGCGGCGTGCACGGTACATGCGCGATAACCAGCGTCACCTCGCAGAACACCCTCGGCGTGGCATCCCGCTACGACCTGCCGGTGGGGGTGGTGGTCTCGCAGATCGAGGCCGTCCTGGGCGACTTCGACGTAAGGGCTGCGAAGACGGGCATGCTGGCGAGCGCGGAGATAATCAAGGCGGTGGCGGAGGTCCTGGCGCAGCGCGATGTGACGATGCTGGTTGTGGATCCGGTCGCCGTCTCCACCAGCGGTCACTCTCTGCTGGATGGCGGGGGCATCGAGACCATAGCGGAGAAACTGTTCCCGCTGGCGACGGTGATCACCCCCAACCTGAGCGAGGCCTCGCTGCTGCTGGACCTGGAGATCACGAACATAGAGGGGATGAAGAAAGCCGCCGCCCTGCTCAAGGACATGGGGCCGGCGTGCGTATTGCTCAAGGGCGGCCACCTGGCCGCAACAGCGGAAGCCGTGGACATCTTCTACGACGGTTCAGAGCTCATCACCCTGACCTCCCCCCGCGTCGACACCGCGAACACCCACGGGACGGGTTGTATGCTGTCGGCCGCTACGGCCGCCTACCTGGCCATGGGCGATACCCCCCTGCGCGCGGTGAGCAGGGCCAAGGAGAACGTTACGCGGGCCCTGAGGCATGCGCTGGATATTGGCGGGGGGAGGGGTCCGGTACACCCCCTTCCCGCATCGGGTCGGGAGCGGCCAGCGACGGGCAAATAGCGGTTTCATGACTTATAATCATTGCTGAGCCTGGCGTCATCGCGTGCGGGCGTCGGCCGGGGATGCAGCGGTGGTGGCAGGCGATCGTCGGTGTGAAGAGGGGCTGAAGAGCGGACACGCGCGGGTCCATCCCGGAGCTATCCACCAGCACGGGCGGCTCACGGCCAGCAAAGGGGAAGCGATGAAGATCGGTCTCGTCAGCGATACGCATGGCGATGTCGCTGCCTGGCGGCAGGCACTGGAGATCTTCGATGCGTGCGAGTTGATCCTGCACGCCGGAGACCACCTCTACCACGGTGCTTTCAACCCCGTCCTTCCCACCTACGACCCCAGGGGACTTGCCCGGGAGATGAACGAGTGCCCCATTCCTATCCTGCATGCCCGGGGTAACTGCGATTCGGAGGTGGATCAGCTTGCGCTGAATGATCCCATCATGACACCCTACGCCTTCTGCCGCCTGGAGGGGTTGAACATACTGGTAGCCCATGGGGACAACCTGGACCGGATGGAGCTGGTCGAGATGGCACTCGCCTACGGTGTACGCATACTGTTGAGAGGGCACACCCATATCCGCGGCATGTGGGAGCATGGGCCGATGCTGGTGTGCAATCCGGGGAGTCCCTCCCTTCCCAAGGGTGACGGCGTGCCCTCGGTGGGTATACTGCAGGGCGACGGGGTTTCGCTTTACGACATACGCAGCGGCGACCTGCTCGCCACCCGTGTCTTGCCCCAGGACCGCCCCGGCGGCGGTAATCCCGCGGTCGCGACGGGAACGGACGGTGAGGCGGGTACATCTCAAGCCCGAAAAAGGGAAAATCCCATGCAGGGATGAACTATACTTAAACGGAAGGAAGGTGTTCTGAGATGTCAACAGGAGGTAGAGACATGAAAAGAGCAGTGGTGATCGCACTGGTCGCCGCGCTTGCCCTGTCAATGCTGGCTGTTCTGGCGGGGTGCGGAGGCGACGCCAACAAGGACGAAGCGGTGCAGCACATGAACGCGGGCGACAACTATTACGATGCGGTGATGACGGCATGGACGGGTGTCGAGGATGCGCAGGCCGAAATAGCCGCCAAGGCCATGGAGGGGGACATGGCGGCCTTTACCGGCGAGGCGGGAGAGGCGATGATCCAGGGATTCGCCGATTCTTTTGAAAAGGTTTCGACGGACCTCGAAAACGCGTTCAACGAGTACGAGGCGATCACCGGACTCGACGGCGTGGATGATTACAAGGAATACGCGGAAGTAAGGATGGAGGCCATCGAGATATGGAAGAAGATGGTCGCCGCCGCGGACCAACTACTGACGGACCTTGTCGGGCAACTGGCCACCATCGAGGCCGGCAAGGAGTTGGAATTCCTGACCCAGTTGATGGAGAGCGAAGAGCTCGCGGCCATCGGAGAGATGGCGGACCAGATAGAAACCCTGGATGATGAGGCAGAACAGATTAAGCTGGACAAGAAGCTGGAACAGTAGATAAACAGAGGACCCGGCCGGCGTAGAGCGGAGCCGGGGCCCCGACGGACGGCGGGATGGGAGCGGAGGCCGCGTCCTCCGCTCCCTTTATCATGCGGTACACGATCCGCCGGTCTGGCATCGCGGAGCCGCGTCCATGACGGCTGGAACCGGCGACAGGGCGGGTACATCGAAGATCCCGAAAGGAAAGACAAGGTTCTTCTCCGAGAAGTATGGGAGAATAATATGGTGGAGCTGGGCCTGACGGTAGCTATCCATACTTGTCGGAGAAGTACCAAAAACAATATGGAGCGACAGATATACCCGGGCAGAGAGAGGGAGTGGCAAGGAGCAAACAGGAGGTAGAGAGATGAAAAGAGCAGTGGTGGTCTTTCTTGTCGCCGCGCTCGCCCTGTCCATGCTGGCGGTTCTGGCGGGATGCGGTAGCGATGCCGATAAGGACGAAGCCATGCAGTTGATGAAGTCTGGAGACGCCTACATGGCCGAGGTCAAGCAGATGACCAAGGACCTCGAGGCCGAGCAGACGGACCTGGCGGCGGCGGCGCTGGAAGGGGATATGTCCGCGATCTCCGGCGAGGCAGGAGCCGCCCTGCAGGAAATGGTCATGGGGATTCTGGATGCCATAGCGGAAAACCTGGAAGCTGCGAGTGCGGAGTACGAGAAGATCATTGCCCTGAGCGGCGTGCAGGACTACAAGGATTACGCCAACAAGATGATAGAGGCTATCGGCGTCTACATGGAGCAGCTGGATTACACCGGCCAGCTGGTGGATATGCTCACAGAAGCCCTGGCAGCCATGGCGGCGGGCGAGGATATCGATATCATCAGCCTGATGATGGACAGCGAAGAACTGAAGAAGGTAGGCGAGCTGGGCCAGGAAGGCGACGCTCTCGCAGCCGAGGCCAAACAGATCCAAGAGGACAAGAAGCTGGAAGAGTAGGGAGAAACGGACCCGGCCGGCGGTGAGGGAAGTTCGGGGGTCCCGGCCCAAGGCCTGGCGACGGGATGGGAGCAGCGGCCGTGACTTCCGCTCCCCCTTTGTTTGCCCGGCATAAACGCAGGATCCACGAAGCTCGCCTGTTCCGCAATGGGGAATAGACCGGGGAGATGTTATCCGGGAGAACGCCGGGCGATCAGTGCCTGGCGACTTTACCAGCCTTCATGCACTTGGTGCACACATTCATGTGGGCGGGTTTGCCGTCGACGACGACCCGTATCTTCTGCACGTTCGGATTCCACCGCCGCTTGGTCTTGCGGTGTGAATGGCTTATATTGAACCCGAAACCGGGCTTCTTGCCGCAAACTTCGCATATCTTCGACACGTATACCTCCTTAAAACATACGGATGTATGTTAACAGAACCCCCTACAGGATACAAGGATCGTATGACTGCATCGCGCAAGCGATGGCGACGCCCGGAGGGTGGCGCGACGGTGTAAGTGCGTTGCGCCACGAAGCGATGCGAGGCCTGACAGGTGCACATCCTGAACATCGTGCGATGGCGCCAGGCTTAACCCGGCACGCTTGCATGGCGATGAAATCGCCGTAACCCGGCACGCTTGCGTCTCGATGCATGCATGAGCGCCCCATGTTGCTTTTCACCGGATGCGGCAGCGATGAAATCGCCGTAACCCGGCACGCTTGCGTCTCGATGCATGCATGAGCGCCCCATGTTACTTTTCACCCGTTGCGGCATTATAGTATATGGTCCGCGGTGGTTGCTATAATCAGTCTATTGCACGTCCCGGCTGGGTATGGAGGGTGATGGTGAACGAGGAGAAAATCCCCAGAGAAGCGGGGAAGATAAACATAAGCGACGACGTATTGGCCGACCTGGCCGGCCTTACTTGTACGCGTTGCTACGGCATCGTGGGCATGGCGAGCCAGAGCTTCCAGGAGGGCGTAGCCGAGCTGCTGGGCAGGGATTCCCTGCGCAAAGGCGTAAGGTTGCGGCGCAAAGAAGAGGTGGTCAGCTTCGACCTCTACGTAATCGTGGAGGCCGGCATCAACATCGCCGAAGTGGCTCACAACCTCATCGAGCAGGTTAAATACATGGTGGAGAGCTCGACCGGCATGGAGGTGGATGAAGTACAGGTCCACGTCCAGGGCGTAAGGGTCAATTGAGCGTGGGGGTGCGTTAATTGGTGGAGAAGTTGGATGCGTCGGACCTCGTCGGTCTCGTCGACGTATCCATCGATGCGCTCAAGCTTCATAAGGACGAGATAAACGCCATGAACGTGTTCCCGGTGCCGGATGGCGATACGGGTACCAACATGCTCCTTACCATGCAGGCCGTGAAGGAGTCTATCCTCAACACCAACAACAGGGACATAGTCTCGGTTTGCCAGGCCATATCCCGCGGTTCCCTCATGGGCGCGCGGGGAAACTCTGGGGTCGTACTGTCCCAGATACTCAAGGGCATGACCGAGGTGATCGGCGAGAACGAGTCGGCGGATGTGGACGTCATGGCCAAGGCGCTGGTCCGCGGTTCCGATGTGGCCTACCGTGCGGTGATGAAACCGGTCGAGGGAACGATACTCACCGTCGTGCGGGAGGCCTCGGAGGAGGGGGCGCGCAGCAAGGACGGCAAGCTGAGCCTGGATGAATGGTTCACGGGAGTGGTACTCAAAGCCCGGGAGACCCTGGAACACACCCCCGACCTGCTGCCCGTACTGAGGGAGGCCGGTGTGGTGGATGCAGGGGGCAGGGGTCTGCTGGCGATATTCGAGGGCATACTCGCTTATCTCACCGGCGAGGAACTCCAGGTTATCGAGGAGGAAGTCGGCACGGTTGCCGCCCTCGCACACGTCCAGGTGGAGGACTTTCGCTACGAAGCCCAGTTCATACTGCACTGCAAGGACTCCAAGGCCGAGCGTTTCCGCGAGACGCTGCACGAAGTGGGCGGATCCGTGCTCGTGGTAGGAGGGGATAAGCTCTACCGCGTGCACGTGCACACCGATCAGCTCGGCAAGGTGATCGAGGAGGCCTCGGCCATCGGCAGGTTGAGCGACGTCGAGATAACCGACCTCAAGCTGCAGGTGGAAGAGTTGGACGCCGGCCGGGCGGTGGAGTTGAAGCCGACCGGAGTCATTGCGGTTGCGGTAGGGGACGGCATCAAGGAGATCCTGCGCTCCATGGGGGTTGACCACGTCGTGGACGGCGGGCAGAGCATGAATCCCAGCACCGCCGAGATGCTGGACGCCATCAACAGCATACCCCAGGACCACGTCCTGCTCATACCCAATAACAAGAACATCGTACCCGCGGCCGAACAGACCAGGGAATTGACGGAGAAAGAGGTCGTGGTCATACCCGCGGTTTCCATCGCGGAAGGCTTCGCGGCCATGGTGGCCTTCGACCCCCGCGGCGACTTGGAGAATAACGGCGCAAAGATGCTCCAGGCCATGCAGGGGGTGAAGACCGGCGCGGTGACGGTGGCGGTGCGGGACAGCAAGGGAAAGTCGGGAAAGATCAAGAAGGGCAACTACATCGGCCTCTTTCGCGGCGAGATCGTCTCCGCCTCCAGCGAGGCCCTGGAGGCGGCGGGAAGCCTGCTGGAGAATATGATCGAGGAGGATGACGAGATCGTGAGCATGGTTATCGGCGATGAAGGCCACGGACTGAACCACGCCGAACTGATAGATCTGCTGGAAGACAAGGGGATGGAGGTGGAGGTGATAGACGGTGGGCAGCCGGTTTATCACTACATCTTCGGGGTGGAATAGGGCAGCTGGCTTTGCGGGATATTTCCATGCCGGAACAGGTGGAGCGGCGCGCCGGGGAGTTGGGGGCACACTGGAAGGCCCTGCAGGGGCCTCTCAGCGAAGTCAGCGGGATAGGCAGGAACTTTCTGCGCTACCTCCATGCCATGGATATCGAGGACGTGGAGGGCCTCCTCTACCATTTTCCCCGCCGCTATCTCGACCGGCGCAGGCTCTCGAGGATAGGAGACGTGCGCATCGGTGAGGATACGACCGTTGTGGGCACGGTGCGTAAGGCCGATCTCAATCGCACTTCGCGCAACAGAAGCGTACTCAACGTAGCCATCTACGACGGCTCCGCATATATGTACGGTATATGGTTCAATCAGCCTTACCATGCCGACAGATTGCAGCCGGGCACGGAAGTGGCCTTCTCGGGGAAGGTGCAGTACCGTTACGGGCGCCTGCAGATGGTCAATCCCGCCTACGACATCCTCGAGGACGCTGGGGACGTAGGGTCGAAGACGGTCCATACCGGCCGCATCATACCCCTCCACCCCGCCACACAGAAGATGGGCGCGGCCATGCTCCGCCGCCTCATCATGCGTGCCCTGGAGCAGTACGGGGACCTGCCCGACCACATCCCCTACGGGTTGCGTCTGCGTTACGGTTATCCCCACCGCAGCCAGGCCCTGCGCGAGATGCATTTTCCCTCATCAGCGGGACGGCTCAACCGCGCACGCCAGCGTATGGCCTACGACGAACTACTGGTGATGCAGGTGGCCCTGGCCATGCGCCGCCAGCGTCTCAAGCTCGAGACGCAGGGCATAGCCCATGCGGATCCAGGCGAGCTCATAAGGTCCTTCGCGACCTCCCTGCCCTTCCGCCTCACCGCGGCCCAGGAAAAGGCATTCGGGGAGATAAGCGGGGACATGTCCGAGCCCTATCCGATGAACCGCATGCTGCAGGGGGAAGTGGGTTCCGGGAAGACGGTGGTGGCCCTCATGGCGTTGCTGCTCACCCTGGAGAACGGCCATCAAGGGGCGATCATGGCCCCCACCGAAGTACTCGCGGAGCAGCATTTCAACAGCATCACCGGCCTGCTGGCCGCAGGCCTGGGACTACGAGTGGAGTTGCTCACCGGGAACACGGCCGCTGCGAGGCGCAGGGAGATCCTGGAGGCGGCGGGCAGCGGAGGGCTCGATATCCTGGTCGGTACGCATGCCCTCATCCAGGAGGGCGTGGAGTTCAAGAGCCTGGGACTGATCGTCGTGGACGAGCAACACCGCTTCGGATTGCGCCAGAGGATGCTCTTGAAGGAGAAAGGAGTCCATCCCGATACACTGATCATGACGGCGACGCCCATCCCGCGCACCCTCTCGCTCACGCTCTATGGAGATCTCGAGGTGTCGGTGCTGGATGAGCTCCCGGCGGGCAGGGCGGGGACGCGCACCCTGGTGGTCGGCCCGGATGGAAGGGCGCATGCGTACGACATAATCCGCGAGGAACTGCTCAAGGGCAGGCAGGCCTTCGTGGTCTGCCCGCTGGTGGATGCCTCACCGGCCATCGAGGCCAAGGCAGCGGAGAAAGAGGCGCGCGAGCTCTCCAAGGTCTTCCCCGGCTCGAGAATTGGGCTCCTGCACGGTCAGATGGCCAAGGCCGAAAAAGACAGGGCGATGACGGATTTCCGCGGCGGCGAGGTGCAGCTGCTCGTGTCCACCACGGTCATAGAGGTGGGCATAGACGTTCCCAACGCCACGGTGATGATGGTTGAGAACGCGGACCGTTTCGGGCTTTCCCAACTCCACCAACTGCGCGGACGGGTAGGACGGGGGGAGCACCCCTCGCACGGCATTTTCGTGTTCGACGGTGAGACCGAGGAGTCCCAGAGGCGTATGAGAGCTATCGCGGAGATCGAGGACGGCTTCGCCCTTGCCGAGGCCGATCTGGAGATACGTGGTGAGGGCTCCCTCTTCGGTACCCGTCAGTCGGGCATGCCCGATATGCGCGTCGCCCGGCTCATCCGCGACTTCCGCCTGCTCAAGCAGGCCCGCGCCGACGCCTTCGATCTGGTCGAGAAAGATCCGCACCTGCAGGATCCGGAGCACCTGCTTCTGCTCCAGGAGGTGACGAAGCGCTTTCGCGAGAACCTGGAATGGCTCTTCCAGGCATAAGGCCACGCCAAGCATCGATGCTCCTTTATCACCGGGATGCCGCGCAGGTGATATCCTCTCAGGGGAGGATTCGTACTGCGGGTTCAGAGAGGTGGAGATGAACGTAACGGAGGCGCGTGGAGTACGTGTACTCGCCTCCCTGGTGGTGGTCTGCCTGCTGAGCCTGCTGTTTCCCACCATCACCTGCGATGCAGTGCTCGGCGCGCGGAATAGCCCGAACCTGATGGAGGTGATGCCGGATGAGGATGGAGTATACGGCAGGGATGTGGTTATCGCCCTCTCCTTCGACCGTCCCATGGATCTGGAGAGTATCACCCGGGCTGCCCGTTTCGAGCCGCCGGTGGCTTTCGCCGTTTCAGGGGAGTCCGAATGCCTCGTGGTGCCGGTTAACCTTCTGGCGCCGCAAGCACAATACACTTTCCACCTGCAGCCTGGAGTGGCCAGGGATCTGCAGGGCAGGGTCTGCGATGAATGGGTGGAGCTTTCTTTCTCCACGCGCGGTGACGGGGTGATCATGGAGATACCCGCCTTCTCCTTCAGTGGAGAGGTGATAGAGTCCACGGATCCCCAGGGGGTGGCCAGCATCATCGGCTTCGGTGTCGGCCACTATCCGGGAGCTGGGCGCCCCGGGAGGGGCAACTACGTAGTCATGGCCCACGCCAGCGGCCAGATCGACTTTCCCTTCAACCGCCTTTTCGACCTGGTGGCAGGGGACGAGATCAAGCTGAGCTATGGGGGGAGGGACTACGAGTACCACTGGAGCGAAGGCCTGGTTGTAGGCGATACGGAGCTGTGGATCGTCGATCCAACGGCCAGCGCCATCGTCACCATTTTCGTTTGCTGCGCGGAGAACGGCAGGCCATCGCCCACCTTCCATCCGCCCTATCGCTATACCGTTCGCGCATCCCTGCATGGGGTACCGGACATGGGACATTTTCAGCGAGCACATCGCCTTAGATCTTACGTACCTCGGAAAATGTCCCATGTCCGGTGACCCCATGGCTTAAAATGGATGCATGAGGATAATCGCCGGGGAGGCAAAGGGAAGGCAGATCAAGGCGCCACGGGGACGTGCGACGCGACCCATGCGCGATTTCGTACGCGAGGCCGTCTTCAGCATGCTGGGCGAGCAAACGGTGGGAGCCAGGGTCCTTGACCTTTTCGCCGGAAGCGGTTCGCTCGGGCTGGAAGCACTGAGCAGGGGTGCCGAAGAGGCCGTATTCGTTGACAGCGGGCGCGAACCCGGACGCATTATACGGGAGAATATGGACAGACTTGGAATGGCGGACAGGGGAAGGGTTATAAGGGCTGAGGTTCTCGATTACCTGCGCAAAGCCTCTTTTCCGGAGAGGCCTTTCAATTTGATTTTTATAGACCCACCTTATAGAATTGATTTGGGCTACCGGCAAGAGATGCTTGGAAGATTGGCCGCAGGTGGGTTCCTTGCCCCGTCGGCGGTGGTTATAATAGAAGCTCCACTGCGGAGCTCATCCCCGGGTTCGCCCGAGGGAGTGCACTTCCGGGAAAGGCGGAAGTACGGGGAGACCGCGGTGGATGTTTATGTAAAAGAGTAAATTTCTGTCAGCTTGAAGGAGGGGCCGCTAGCGTCATGACGGTAGCCATCTGTCCGGGGACTTTCGATCCCATAACCTGTGGCCATCTGGACATCATCAGCAGGGCCTGCAAGTATTTCGACAGGTTCATCGTAGGCGTGGCCGCCAACCCGTTCAAGCAACCCCTCTTCACCCTGGAGGAGAGAACGCATATGTTGGAGAAGGCTACCGCGGGATTGACCAACGTGGAGGTGACCGCGTTCGACACCCTGCTGATCGATTTCGCCCGTAAGGTAGGTGCCACGGCGATAGTAAAGGGTCTGAGGGCCATAAGCGACTTCGAATACGAGTTCCAGATGGCCCAGATAAACCAGGCCATGGACGAGGAGGTCGAGACCTTCTTCGTCATGGCGAATCCCGAGTATACTTTTATAAGTTCGAGCGCGGTGCGAGAAGTGGCCAGCTACGGGGGCGCCATAAAAGGGTTGGTGCCCGAGAATCTGGAGCTGGAGCTGGTGGAGATGTTCGCAAGGAAATTCGGCAAGTTGAAGAAAGGGGCGGTCTAGATGGACGTCTTTCAACAACTGGATAGGATAGAGGACCTCATCGTTTCCAGCAAACACGTTCCTTTTTCGTCTTCGGTGATGGTCAACGAGACGGAGATCTTCGAGCTTCTGGACGAGTTCCGCAGCACCCTCCCGGAGGAATTGAAGCAGGCCCGCTGGATGGTCAAGGAGAAGCAGGAGCTCATGGACGAGGCACGCAAGGAAGCGGAGCGCGTCCGTGAAGAAGCGGGCGAGGAGAGGACGCGCCTGATAGAGGAGACTGAGATCATCAAGGCCGCCCGGGCCGAGGCTGACAGGCTCATCGAAGATGCTCAGGCACAGGCGAGGGAGATACGCCTGGAGGCGGAGGATTACGCCGACGAGCGACTGGCTAATCTCGAGGTAACCTGCTATAAGCTCCTCGAGGTCATCAAGCGAGCGCGGGAGAGGTTGCAGGGACCGCAGGAACAGGTGGAGGAGAAAGAGGAGTTCGACCTGGAGTAGAAGGCGTTACCCCGCGGCAAGCCGCTTGGCGACGAGGCGGTCGGGGTCGAGATAGATATGGCTCAGATCCAACGGTAAGCCAAGGACACGGCAGATTCCCCCGCTGAGATGTCAAGAACATTCCGGGACGATCCCACGGTGATAAACGGATAAACAGATGGACACCTGTGCCCCGCTCGACAACGACCAGGATCATGCATCGACGGATATATGCGTGTATGAACGTAGAATCCAGGGGCGGAGATGCAAAATGGGTTGTCGGATGGCAGGGGAGTAGACATGGCCGAGAAATTGAATTTACGCCAACTCAAAGTCCCTGTAACCAACCTGCTCAAGAAGGTGTTTTCAAGGGAAAGGTTCACGGCCAACCTGGACATCGCCGTTGGCGAGCATGGCGTGAGCGAGAAAAGCGATCGTGGAGATCTCAAGTTGGAGGTATGGCTGGAGAGCAGCCCGGATGGTATACGCGTCAAGGGGGATATCCAGGGCTCCGTGTCCCTGCAGTGCACTCGTTGCCTGGAGGAATACCGGCAGGACCTGGACATAGCGGTCGACGAGTTCTATCGCCGGGCCGGTCTCAGTACCTTGGGCGGCGACGGCAGGAGGCTGGCCGACGGTGAGATACAGGAAGAAGACGAGTACGTGATCGCCGAGGGGGCGATCGACTTGAACCTTCTCTTGAACGACGCCGTTATGCTCAGTCTCCCCATCAAGCACCTGTGTACCGAGGAGTGCAAGGGTTTGTGCCAATGGTGCGGAAAAAATCTGAACGAGGGAGAATGTGGTTGTGTGCGGGAGGTCATCGACCCGCGTCTCGAGGTACTGAAGACATTGTTGGAGAGCGGGGAGGAGTGAAGCGCGGATGACCGTGCCGGCGGGCTTCGCTTGACCATGCCGGGGTGCGAGCATATACTCTGATGGTGCCAAAAAGGGACAAGAGCAGTAAAAAAGGAAGGTTTTTCCGGAGGTAAGAAATGGCGGTACCCAAACGCAAAAAATCACGTTCGCGCGTCGCGTCAAGGCGTGCGAAGTGGGGCACGCAAGCACCTCCGAAGTCGGAATGCCCGCAGTGCCACTCTCCTAAGCTGCCCCACCGGGCATGCCCGAATTGCGGCACCTATAACGGTCGGGAAATACTGGAGACGGAATAGTCTTCTTGCCGGCTTGGCAGCGGTGAACATGCTTTATCGACCCCACGGGAATAGCATAGAAGCTATCGCGAGTGTTGTCCGGACCGACAAAAAGCCTGCGCGGAACGGTGGGCTGTAGTTGGCGGGAGACACATAGCCACTGGAGAAATCATATGGCTGGCAAGGACAGGGTGACAGTGGCCCTCGATGCCATGGGTGGGGATAACGCCCCGGAATCGAACGTCTCGGGAGCATGGGAAGCATGCGAGGAACTGGGCATAGACGTGCTGCTCGTAGGGGACGAAACCGCCCTTTCCGGGATCCTGGGATCGATGGGTGAGAGTCGCGGGCGGCTGGAGATCCTGCATGCTCCGGAAGCCGTCTCCATGGAGGAGGAGGGCGCCTTCGCCATCAAGAACCGTGAGGGCGCTTCCGTGGTCGTCGCCGCCGAGGCAGTGAGGCAGGGTAAAGCCCAGGCCATGGTCTCGGCCGGAAACACCGGTGCCGCGATGGCGGCCGCGTTTTTCTCATGGGGCAGGATGAAAGGTATCAAGCGTCCGGCGGTAGCGGTGGTCCTGCCGCCTGCCCAGTCTCCCACCCTTCTCCTCGATGCCGGGGCAAACGCGGATTGCCGGCCCGAACACTTGCGCCAGTTCGCGGTTCTGGGCAGCGCCTATGCCTCTCTACGTTTCGGTCTGGATAGACCCAGGGTGGGCCTTCTGAACATCGGTAGCGAGGAATCGAAGGGCAACGAGCTTGCGCGTGAGGCTTTCCAGCTTCTGTCCTCGGAGGCGAGGATAGATTTTGTGGGCAACCTGGAGGGAAGAGACCTGGCGACAGACAGCGCGGACGTGGTGATCACGGATGGTTTCACGGGCAACATAACCCTGAAGGTGATCGAGGGCGTCGCATCGATGATCACCAGAAAACTGCTGGAGAACCTGGGCACATTACGGGAGGAGGAGCTGCAGCCCGTACTGCCGGCGTTGCTGGGCCTGCGCCAGGAACTGGACTATCGCGCCATCGGAGGCGCTCCCCTACTGGGAGTCAAGGGAGTATGCATCATAGCTCATGGCAGCTCAGATGCCATGGCCGTGAAGAACTCCATCCGCGCGGCGGCAGAGGCCGTGGAGGCCAGGCTGGTCGAGAGGACTGAGAGCCTCCTGGTAGCGGGCAAGGGAGGCGGCTGATGCTCTTCAAACGCCGTGGCAGGAAGAGGGAAGCTATCGAGGACATTCTGCTGGTCGATTTCAGGGACAAGGAACTACTGCATCGCGCCCTGACCCACCGTTCCTACGCTCACGAGACATGCATGCCGGCCGATTACACCAACGAACGTCTGGAGTTCCTGGGCGATGCCGTACTGGACGTGGTGGTGTCCGATCACCTCTACCGCAAACACAGCGAGCTGAACGAGGGAGACCTGACGCGTATCAGATCGAACCTGGTGAATATGAACTCACTGGCGGATACGGCGCGTGAGCTCGGCATTGGAGAGCATGTATTGCTCAGCCGGGAAGAGAGGGCTGACGGTGGGGGAGAAAAAGCCTCTATCATAGCGGATACCCTGGAGGCGCTCATCGGGGCCGTCTACCTCGACCAGGGCCTAAATGAGGCGGGGCGGTTGTGCATGAGGCTTTTCGAGCAGAAGCTCGAGGAGGCGGTATCCGGAACGCTCGACTATGACTACAAATCCAGGCTGCAGGAGATGGTGGTAAAGGACAGGGGTGTACTGCCCCGTTACCGCCTGCGAGAAGAGGGGCCGGACCACCGCAAGACATTTCACGCTACCGTATTCGTGGCGGATGAGAAAATGGGCACGGGAAGCGGGAGCTCCAAGAAGGAGGCGGAGCAGGAGGCTGCCCGGGAAGCTCTGGATCGTATGGCATGTATATGAGATATCGTGGAGTAGAGGCGTCCGAGAGAAAAAAGGGGGGATCGCATTGGCTGGCATAGGGATCGTGACCGACTCGACCGCTTACATGGACAGGGATTATATCGAGAGGAACGACATCAAGGTAGTACCCTTGAAGGTCATCATGGATGATGTTTCCTACCGGGAAGGGATAGACATCAGCAACGACGAGTTCTACAAGCGTATGCGGGAGGAGGATATATTCCCCACCACCTCACAGCCTTCCGCGGGTGAGTTTCTGGAGGCTTATAAAGAGATGTCGCAACGCTACGATGCGCTGATAAGCATACACATCTCGTCGGGCATCAGCGGCACCTGCGAATCCGCCCGCTCCGCCGCATCCGAAATAGGAGATTATCCCATAGAAGTGATCGACTCCCGTTTCACCGGCGTACAGCTCATGATGTTCGTGCAGGAACTGGTCAAGGCCAGGGACGCAGGCAAGGGCTTGGAGGAGCTGAAGTCCCTGACTGCCGGGATGATCGAGGGAAGCGTGATCATGTTCTGTGTCGACACCCTGGAATACCTGCACCGCGGGGGCAGGATAGGGGGCGCCCAGGCCTTGATGGGCTCCATGCTGCGCATCAAGCCGCTGTTGTATCTCGACGGGACCATCGACGCCCTGGACAAGGTACGCGGCAGCAAAAAAGCCCTCGACCGCCTGGTAGAGCTGGCGGTGGAGAAAGCAGGAGGAAAACGGGTCCAGGTCGGCCTGACCCATGTGCGCGACCTGGACAGGCTGAACGACTTGAAGGGGAAGATCATAACGGCCCTGGATTGCGATCCCGCGTCCATAGTCGCCAACGAAACGGGCCCGGTGGTCGGATCTCATGTCGGGCCCGGCACGGTGGGCGTCGGTTTCTTCCCGATCGCGTGATAAAATCCCCGGTTCGAGTATAAACCTGGCTGAGGAACCCGGGGCGCCGGACGAGCCCGTTTTCCTGCTGCATGCGTCGGCCGATGCCCGGGCCGGGCTCGACCCCTATGCCTGCCTGCGGCGCCATGGAAGGGTAAAAGACGCCGGAGGGAGAAAAATACCTAGAAAATCCGTTTGAACAAGGAGTAAGAGGAGAGCAAGGCACGGATGTATCTGAAGTCGCTTACCGCGCGGGGTTTCAAGTCCTTCGCCGATAAGGCCACCCTCGATTTCGAACCCGGCATATCCGTTATCGTCGGCCCCAACGGCAGCGGAAAGAGCAATGTAGCCGATGCCGTGCTGTGGGTACTGGGAGAACAGAGCCCGCGAAACCTGCGCGGAACGAAAATGGAGGACGTCATCTTCGCGGGGAGCGCGACCCGCCAACCTCAGAACATGGCCGAGGTCTCGTTGTCCTTCGACAACCGCGGCGGGAAGATGGCCATAGATTTTCCGGAGGTGGTGGTAACACGCCGTATCTATCGCACCGGTGAGAGCGAATACCTTTTGAACAAGGCCCCATGCCGACTGGTTGATATCCAGGAGCTCCTCTCCGACCTGGGGGTGGGACGCGAGCTTACGGCGGTCATCGGCCAGAACAAACTGGAGGCTATACTGCGTAGCCAGCCCGAGGACCGGCGCGCCTTCCTGGAGGAGGCGGCGGGATTGCGCAAGCATAGGCGGCGCAAGGAGAAAGCCCTGCGCAAGATGGAGGGCATGGAACGAAACCTGGTGCGGGTGAGAGATATCATCTCCGAGGTGAACAAGCAGCTGCGGCCGCTGGAGAGGCAAGCCCAGCAGGCCAGGGAATACGCGGAGCTGGACAGCGAGATAAGGGAAGTCTCCATCCGCATCCTGGTGGCCGAACTCCAGGAGTTGAAAGGCCAATGGGAGAACCGGAGGAAAGAAGAGGAAAGGCTTGCCGACGAGCTGGAGGAGACATCGCGGGGGGTAAGAGAGGATAAGGAGCGCTTGACCGGCATCGAGGCGAGGTTGCGCGAGCTGCGGCAGGCGTTGGAAGCATGTCGTACGCGGGAGATGCGCTTACTCTCCCTGGGTGAGAGATTGCGGGCGTGCGAGAGCCTGGGCGAGGAGAGATTGAAGTTGTACGCCGCTCTCAGCGGCGACATTGCCTTCAGGGAGGGCTGGAGGTCGCGACGCGAGGAGCTTTCGCACAAGAAGAGCGAGTTGGAGGAGGAACGGGCACGGGCGGAGGCCGAGCTCGGCGAACTGGAGACGGAGGAGGAGCGCCTGCGCGACGAGAGAAAGGTGCTGGGCGGGGAAGCAAGCAGCGCAAGGCGGGATCGCGACGCCCTCAAGCAATCCCTCAGCGGGCTGCAGGAGAGAGGTCGCGAATCGCGGGAAGAGGCGAGGCGCGCGGCGCGGAGCGCGGAGGAAATCCGCCTGGAGGCGGAGCGCGTGAGAGCGCAGCGGGAAGCCATAGCCGGAAGACTTGCTTCGCTGCGTGACGAGATAGAAGAGAAGAACAAGACCATGACTGGGATCGAGGGGCGGCAGGCCGAAAAGGACGGGAAGGCGGTAGCGGCCCGCGAGGACCTGTCGCGTTTCCGGGAGGAACTAGAGTCCATATCGCGCAGGCAGCGTCGTTCTTTCCAGGACGAAGCGCTGGTGATTGCCAGGCTGAGAGCCCTGCAGGAGGTCTTCAGCTCGCGTATCGACTATGCTGCCGCGGCGGCAAGGGTTATGGACGAAGGCGAGGGTCTTCCCGGTGTATTGGGCATGCTGCTGCACAAGATAAGCATACGCGACGAATGGGAGAAAGCCCTGGAGTCTTTCCTCGGGCCGTGGCTCTTCTGTGTGGTCACGCGGGATCTGCAGAGCGCTCTGGACGCCGTAAAGATCCTTAAGAAGCGCGAGGAAGGATACGGCATTTTCCTGCCCCTGTCCGAGATGGACACGGAATCCATACAGGAGAATAAGAGCCTTGCCCGGATAGCCGGGGGTGTTCCGGCCCTGGAGGTCGTAGATTGCGACCCGGAGATCCGGCCCGCCGTGGAGTACCTCCTGGGGGACGTGGTCTTCTGCGCATCCCTGGATGAGGCGGGCAGCCGAGCCGAACTCTACCCCAGGCTGACCTTCGTTACGGAGGATGGTGACGTGATAGCGCCGCGCAGGGCGGTCAAGGGAGGCGCGCGGCCCCGTAGCCCCTTCCATATCATCGCCAGACGCAGGGAGATAGAGGAACTCCAGGAGATGCTCGACCTCTGCGACGAGGAGGGGATCTCCCTCGAGGTACAGCGCAAGAGCGCCCTCTCCACCATCGCCGGCCTGGAAAAGGACCTGGAGATGCTGGCGGAGGATAAAAAGGCGCTGGAGTCCGAGTGGAGGGATCTCGACGCGGCTCTGCGCGAAGCGCGCATGCAGGTCAAGCGCGACGATACGGAGACGGCGGAGCTGGACGAGCGAGCCCGGGCCATGGAAGCGGAGGAGGCGGAGCTGCTGGGGAAAGCCGCCGCCCTGGAGGCGGGAGCGGAGGAACTCGAGCTGGAGTTGCGTGAGCTGGAACCCAGGATCAGGGAAGAGGAGAGAAAGATCGCGAGCCTGCGCCTGCGTGACAGAGAGCTCGAGGAAGCCCTGCAGGATGTCCTGGCAAGCAAGGCATCCATGGCCGAGAGGCGATATCACCTGGAGGAGAGAATCAAGGAGCTTGACGCCGAGTCAGACGGATCATTGCTGCCGGGACGCGAGGAACTAAGCGTCATGTCCAGGACCCAGGAAGAGTTGCTGGAGCTGGTAAAAAAGCTGGTGGATGCCCATGGCAGACTGGCGACCGGAATCGGGCGCAAGGAGGCGGAGAGCCGGGATGAGATCGAGCGCAAGGAAGAGGAACAGGAGGGGTTACGCCTGCGCCTGGAAGAGATGGAGTCCCGCGAGGTGGAACTGCGGGAGCTGGTACACAACCGCGACCTGGCAGCGGCTCAACTCAAGATGCGTGTGGATATGCTGGTGCAGCGGCTTCTCGATGAACACAAGCTACCCCTGGAGACCGCACTCAGTGAATACCGGCCCTCCGCGGACGAAGACGAGATGAGGCCTGTGCTGGAGAGCCTGGAACGCCGCCGCGACATGCTGGGCCAGGTCAATCCGCGGGCGGTAGAGGAACACAGGGCGATGAAGGAACGCCACGATTTCCTCATGGAACAGGTGGAGGACCTGCGGGAGAGCAAGGCCGCGCTGCTCAAAGTAGTGCGCGCCATAGACCGCGAGATAGTGCGTATCTTCAAGGAGACCTTCGAGGAGGTAAACCAGCATTTTCAGGAGCTCTTCGAGATGCTCTTTCCCCAGGGGCGAGCCGAGCTGAACCTCACGGATCCCACCGACCTGCTCAACACCGGGGTGGACGTAGAGGCCCAGCCCCGGGGCAAGAGGCTCAAGAAACTCTCCCTGCTTTCGGGTGGAGAGACCGCCCTCACCTCACTGGCCTTCCTCTTCGCGATCTTCAAGACCAGGCCCAGCCCCTTCTATTTCCTGGACGAGGTGGAGGCGGCCCTGGACGACGTCAATCTCCACCGCTTTCTAAACATGCTGAAGGAGTTCAAGGGGGACTCCCAGCTCATCGTGATAACCCATCAGAAACGCACCATGGAGATCGCCGACATCCTCTACGGGGTATCCATGCAAGCGTCCGGGATCTCGCGCATAGTCAGCCAGAGGCTTGATGAGGCGGAGCGACTGGCCCGCACCGGTACCGCCTAAGGTCAGAGTTCGAGCTTCAACGTTGCCCGCGACTCCCATGCCTTCTCACTACCCTTTACCCGCACTTCTTGGAGAAAAACCAGATATGATAGATTTGAGTCGTGCAGGTGAGTGGATCGAGGCGGGTGCTGATGGAAGACAACAAGAGACTGGAGAAGGAACGCAGAAAACGCGAAAAGGAAGAAGCCAGGCTCTGGGAAAAGGAGGAGAAGGCCCGGCTCAAGGAGGAGAAAAGACAGCTCAAAGAGGCGAGGAAGAAGGAGAAAGAGCAGGCGCTGAACGAACTCCAGGAGCTGCCTGAGGTCGAGGAAGGGCAGGGCGAAGCTCTCTATTGCGGTCCCGAGGTAGAGGAGTGCGTCCTGGTCGAGGAGGGGAGCAGCGACGGCGCGATCGTAGCGCAAGAAGGCGCCGTGGAGTCGCCGGGGGAGGATATGGCAGCCATATCGCCCGGGACGGACCTTACGGAGGATGATACCGCGGGCGACAAGATCGCCATGGAGGAGGAAGAGGAGGAGGAGGGAGCGGAAGAGGAGCTCCCCCCCGAGGAAGAGAAGAAGAGGTGGTTATCCCGCCTGCGTACGGGGCTCTCCAAGAGCCGCATGAACTTCGTGGCCCCCCTGTCCAAGGCCATGGCGTCCCGCCGCTTCGACGATGTCTTCTGGGAGGAGGTGGAGGACATCCTCGTGGGTGCGGACGTGGGCATGGAGATGACCACGATCGTGGTGGAGAGGGTGAAGGAACGCATGGCCAGGGAGAAGGTGAAGGACCCGGATGCGCTGCTCGCCCTCTTCCGGGAGGTCCTCGCGGATGCCCTGGACGTGGGGGACCGGGAACTGCGTTATGCCCCCGAGGGGCCCAGCGTATTCATGGTTGTAGGCGTGAATGGGACGGGTAAGACCACCACCATCGCCAAGCTCGCGTACCTATTGCGCCGCGACGGCACGAGGGTGCTTCTGGCCGCCGGCGACACCTTTCGCGCCGCGGGCATAGAACAACTGGAGACCTGGGGCGAGCGCGTCGGCGTGCATACCGTGAAGCATAGGCACGGAGCCGACGCCGCCGCCGTTGTGCACGATGCCGTGGAGTCCGCGCTGGCGCGCGGCGTCGACGTGGTCATTGCGGATACCGCGGGGCGCCTGCACACCAAGGCCAACCTCATGGAGGAGCTCAAGAAGATCAAGCGCGTGGCGGAACGCAACGCGACAGTGACCGAGACCCTGCTGGTAATAGACGCCACTACCGGCCAGAACGGATTGATACAGGCACGCCAGTTCAAGGGCGCGGTCGAAGTGACGGGGGTTGTCCTAACCAAGCTGGATGGCACCGCCAAGGGGGGTATCGTGGTGGCCATAGTGCACGACCTCGGTATCCCCATAAAGTTCATCGGCGTGGGCGAGAAGATGGACGACCTGCATGCCTTCGACCCGCAGGAGTTCTCCGCCGCTCTCTTCTCCTGAGATACATGTCGGCTTGCTTGTGTTAGGGCCTGTCTGGAGCCCCAGATTACCTCCTTTGGGTCATATACCTTACTGGCGACCGTCCGTATACTGGGGAAAGGGATCAGGGCGAATATCCGGCGCATGTCGCATCAAGAGCGGCTTTGCCGGGTTGCCAGCCATCGGGAGATGATGTATGTTTAGCGCGATGGCATCAAGGTCCGCATTACTTCACTATCCGGCTTGCACAGGGTGGGGGCACTTCTACACAATAACCATTGGGCCGCTTTTTCTCAGGGGTCGAGGTTGAAGGGCGAGGAAGAGAATAGACGCTCCCTTGCGAGGCGAATATGGCGTGGACGCCAAAAGCACGGGGGTTTCGCAGGCAAGGACAAAGGCGGGTGCCGGCGCGGAGACGATCCGGGACCGGGCGACGAATATTTCCGGCTGCTCGTTGAGAACATCAACGACGTAATCACGGTCATAAACGCGGACGGCACCGTACGTTATATAAGCCCATCCAACGAGAGATATTCCGGTTTTTCCCATGAAGAGCTCGAGGGCAGGAATCCCCTGCAATTCATCCACCCCGACGACGTCACTACGGTGACGGAGAGCCTGACCCGGCTGGCGAGTACGCCCGGGGGCGTTGAGGAGACGGAATACCGCATCCGCAGCAAGGATGGCAACTGGCGCTATGTCCATACCGTAGGCAAGAACATGCTCGAGCATCCGCTCATCCGGGGAATCGTCTTGACCGCCTCCGACCTCTCGGAACTGAAGGACGCGAAACGGGTTCTCGTGAACAGGGAGAAGCGCTATCGCGAGATAGTGGAGAACCTCAACGACGCAGTGTTCAACCTGGACGGCCAGGGGCGTTTTACCTACGTAAGCCCGGCTATTACCAGGATATCCCGATATGCCGTGGACGAGATAATCGGCCACTCATTCCTCGAGTTCGTGCATCCCGATGACATGGAGGGATTGCTGAAGAGCCTGGAAGCGACCCTTGCCGGACGCGGGGAGCCGTTCGAATTCAGGGTGCTGGACCGCGACGGAACGGTCCGCCACGTCAGAACAAGCAGCCGCACTCTGTTCAGGGAGGGTGATCTGGCTGGGATTACCGGCCTGATGACGGATATCACCGATCGCAGGCAGGCAGAGGAGGAGGCGCAAAGGTTCAAGGCCATCGCGGACAACGCCAACTATGGTGTGGCCATAGCGGAGATCTCCGGAAAACTCACCTACGTGAACGACTACTTCGCGGACGCGCACGGTTATACCCCCGCCGAGCTGGAGGGAAAGGACCTCTCCGTATTCCACAGCGCGGAACAGCTTCCCCGGGTGCTCGACCTGACGCACCAGATGAGCGGGGGCAAAGATCTCAACGCCGTGGAGGTGTGGCATACGCGGCGCGACGGAGAAGCGTTTCCCATGCTCATGAACCTCGTAGTGGTAAGGGACAACACGGGGAACCCCTGCTTCCTGGCGACCACTGCCGTGGATATCATGGATAGGAAACGTTGGGAGGAGGCACTACGCGAGTCCGAGGAAAGGTACCGCGATCTCTTCGAGAACGCCAGCGACCTCATCCAGAGCGTCGATCCCGAGGGCCGCTTCGTCTATGTCAACCGCGCCTGGCTGGAGACCCTGGGTTACACCCCGGAGGAACTGGCCGACCTGAACTACCTCGATATCATCCACCCCGACAGCATGAGCCACTGTGCGGAGATGTTCGAGCGCGTGATGGCCGGAGAATCGCTGGCGGGGATCGAGGCGAAATTCGTAGCGAAAGACGGCATGGAGATCGTGGTGGAGGGCAGCGCCAGCTGCCGTTTCGAAGAAGGGAAGCCGGTGAGTACCCGCGGCATCTTCCGGAATATAACGGAACGCAAGAAAGCCGAGGAGGAGCTCGAGCTGTACCGGGGACACCTTGAGGAACTGGTTGAGGAACGTACGCTCGCTTTGATGAAGGCCAACGAGAGGCTGCAGGAGGAGATAGCCGAACGTATAAGGGTGGGAGAGGAGCTCGAGGAGAAAAACATCGAGCTGGATGCCTTCGCCCATACCGTCTCTCACGACCTGCGCGGTTCCCTCTCCCTGATCAGGGGATTTGCGCAGACCGCACGGTCCGAGGCCGGCAGGGATGAATACGGGGGATTTGACGAATGCGTGGGGCATATCATTGAGGTGACCCAGCGCATGGAGGACTTCGTGGCCTCCATCCTTGCTTATGCCGGTGCGAGGCATAGCACCGTGGATGCGGAGAGGGTGGATATCGCCATGGTTTTGCGGGATGTGCTGGAGGAAAACGAGAAGAACATCGCGAGGCTTGGCGCGGAGATATCCATACAGTCAGGACTCCCGGCTATCCATGCCGACCGTTCCCATGCCTACCAGGTCTTCTCCAACCTTATAGGGAATTCCCTCAAGTACATGGGGGATTGCCGGCAACCACGGATCGAGGTGAATTGCCGGGAGGAGGGGGATATGGCGGTCTACTGCGTCGGTGACAACGGTGCAGGCATCGAAGAAGAGGAGCAGGGCTATGTCTTCGAACCCTTCCGGCGCTGCGGGGGTCCCAGCCATCCGGGCCTGGGGATAGGTCTATCCACCGTGAAACGGGCGGTGGAGGGTTGGGGAGGAGAGGTGTGGCTGGAATCGACCCCGGGCGAGGGCACTTCCTTCTATTTCACCGCCCCCCTGGCTTGAGTACGAACGAGAGAAGGTGACGTGGTGGCGCATGGAGAGATGACCACCCGGCGCCGGGTCATCGCGGACCATCGGGCGTCCTACCCCGATGCTCTGGTCATCGCGGTCGGCGAGGTTCTGAATGTCGTTGACCGGGAGACGGCCTGGAGCGGCTGGATCTGGTGCGTAGACGGCGCCGGAAAGGGGGCGTGGGTCCCCGGAGAGTTCCTGGACAGGCGGGGGGATACCTGCGTGGCCTTGCGCGATTACGATTCCACGGAATTGGATGTCTCCATGGGGGATATCGTGGAAGCCGGCGAGGCGACGAGCGGCTGGGTGTGGTGCGTCGACAGCCGGGGCAACCGGGGCTGGGTTCCGGCTCGTTCGCTCGCACCGGTAGATGATGTACCGGCGTGAATGCCGTTGAGCTGCTGATATTTTGACAACCCACCACTTTTCCGATAACTTAAGTAACTTAGTGATCGTGCCGGAGGGCGCGACCACCTCGCGGATGCTACCCGCGGATATACAGGTGGAGTAGGCGGATATGAGAGGTTGCCGGAGCGATGTTCGATAATCTCAGCGACAGGCTGCAGGATATCTTCAAGAAGCTGCGCGGGCGCGGCAAGCTGAGCGAGAAACAGGTTGGCGAGGTGATGCGCGAGATACGCCTCGCCCTCCTGGAGGCGGACGTCAACTTCAAGGTGGTAAAGGATTTCATAGCGCGGGTACAGGAGAGGGCGGTGGGAGAGGAGGTCCTGCGTTCCCTCACCCCCGCCCAGCAGGTCATCAAGATCGTGGATGAGGAACTCACCGGGCTGCTGGGAAGCTCCAACGAGAAGATAAATTTCGGCGGCCGACCTCCCGCGACCATCATGCTCGTCGGCCTGCAGGGCTCCGGAAAGACCACGGCCACCGCAAAGCTGGCCGTCCACCTCAAGAACCAGGGACGCCATCCCGTGATGGTGGCCGCCGACATCTACCGGCCCGCGGCCATCGACCAGCTGATAAAGCTGGGTGAGCAGGCGGGCATCGAGGTCTACTACGACCGTTCCGCGCGGCCCGAGGCCATAGTGGAGGCGGGTATCAGGAAGGCGGAGAAGGAGGGCCTGGACACGGTGCTCATCGATACCGCGGGCCGCCTGCATATCGACGAGGAGATGATGCAGGAGCTCGTGCGCATCAAGAAGGGTTTTCCACCCAACGAGACCCTGCTTGTGGTCGATGCCATGACGGGCCAGGACGCGGTGAACGTAGCCCAGTCCTTCGGCGAGGATGTGGGTTTCGACGGCATCATCCTCACCAAGCTGGACGGCGACGCCCGCGGCGGGGCGGCCTTATCAATAAAGACGGTCACCGGCAAACCCGTGAAGTTCGCCAGCGTGGGAGAGAAGATCGGAGACCTGGAGCCCTTCTATCCCGACCGTATGTCCTCGCGCATCCTGGGCATGGGCGATATGCTGACCCTCATAGAGAAAGCCCAATCGACCTACGACGAAGAGAAGGCCCAGGAGCTCGAGAGGAAGCTGCGCAAGCAGCAGTTCACGTTGGAGGATTTCCTGGACCAGATGGGCCAGTTGAAGAAGATGGGCCCCCTGGACCAGATACTGGGCATGATACCGGGTATCTCCGCCTCCAAGTTGAAGGGACTACAGGTGGACGAGGGGCAGATCAAGCAAGTAGAAGCCATCATCCACTCCATGACCCCGGAGGAGCGGCGCAAACCGCAGATAATAGGCGCCAGCCGCAAGCAGCGCATAGCGCGGGGAAGCGGCACCAGTACCCAGGACGTGAACCGTTTGTTGCAGCAATTTCAGCAGATGCAGAAGCTGATCAAGCAATTCGGGAAGATGTCCCCTCGCAAGATGGGACAGGCTTTCCCCTTCCAGTTGTAGCGGATCCGCGGGATATGCGGGATGATCGAAACGGAGAGGAGTGCGGTTTAATTGGTGAAGATCAGGCTCAGGAGGATGGGGGGCAAGAAAAAGCCCTACTATCGGGTGGTGGCTGCCGATTCACGCAGCCCCAGGGACGGCAGGTTCATCGAGACCCTCGGCCGCTATGATCCTCGCGAGGAGCCATCCCTAATCGAGCTGGATGAAGAGAAGGTCCTGAAGTGGCTGCGTGAAGGGGCGCAGCCCACCGATCAGGTGCGCAAGCTCATGCAGATCAGGGGTATCTGGCAGAAGTTTCAGGAGGAAAAAAGTGGCAAATGAAGAAGTCGCCGGCCAGGAGGCTGGCATGAAGGATCTGCTCGAGTATCTGGCCAAGGCCCTGGTGGATAATCCCGAAAGCGTGGAGGTAACCTCCGTAGAAGGCGAGAAGTCCATCATTCTCCAGTTGCGCGTGGACCCGGATGATGTGGGCAAGGTAATAGGCAAGAAGGGACGAATCGCCCAGGCCATGCGCACGCTCGTCAAGGCGTCGGCAACCAAAGAAGGGCGCAACGCCATAGTTGAGATCATAGACTGATCCCCATGACTCCTCCTTCCAGCAGGCCGTCCCACGTGGTCACCGGCAGGGTTATCAAACCCTACGGCGTCCGCGGTTGGGTGAAAGTGGAGGTGCTCACCACCAACCCCCTGCGCTTCCAGGCGGGAAGCGCCTTCATACTCGAGGGCAGGGAGAGAGAGAGCAGGCTGGTTGTAGAGGAGGTCGGGGAGATGCGAGGCGCGCTGCTGGTGAAATTCCGGGGCCTGGAAGACCGCGAACAGGCGGAGGAGCTCACCGGCTGTAGACTGCTGATCACGACGGAGGAAGTAGGTGAGGCGCCTCCCGACTCCCTGTGGGAGCATCAGGTCATAGGCCTGGAGGTGCGCACCCGGGACGGGAAGTTCCTGGGGGAAGTTGAGGAACTGCTGGAGACGGGTGCCAACGACGTCCTGGTGGTGCGGGGCGAGACGGAATGCCTGATACCCATGATCGGAGAGGTGATCAAGGAGATAGATCTGGAGGACGGGGTTATCATCATAGAACCCCTTCCGGGCTTGCTGGAGGCATGAAGCCGTGCGCATAGATGTCTATACCATCTTCCCGGATATCTTCGAGATGCCCCTGCGGGAGGGACTGTTGGGAAAGGCGATCCGCAAGGGAATCCTGGATATCAGGGTGCATGATGTCAGGGACTACGCCGAGGGCAGGCATCGCCAGGTGGATGACGCTCCCTTCGGGGGAGGTCCGGGCATGGTCATGAAGCCGGAACCGGTGTTCGCGGCGGTCACCCGCAGCCTGGGATACGGCATGGATGAGTTGGGGGAATTGCGCGAGCGGGTAAGGGTGGTGATGCTCACGCCACGCGGAGAGCGCATGAACCAGGCAAAGGTCGAGGAGATGGCCGCACTGGAGCATATCGCGCTGATTTGCGGGCGCTACGAAGGAGTGGATGAAAGGGTGATCGAGCACCTGTGTACGGACACCCTCTCCATCGGCGATTATGTCCTGTCCGGAGGCGAGTTCGCGGCCCTGGTGGTTATAGAATCGGTCACCCGCCTGGTCCCGGGGGTGCTGGGAAACGAGGAGTCCCTGGTATGTGAGTCGTTCTCGGGAGGCCTGCTGGAATATCCGCAATACACGCGGCCAGCGGACTACCTGGGCTGGAAAGTGCCCGAGGTGCTCGTCTCCGGTGACCATGGCGCAGTGGAGAGGTGGAGGCGCGAGGCCGCGAAGGCGTGGACGATGAAGAAACGGCCCGAGCTCGGTGGCCGGGAAGGCGGCGGGGGCGACGTTTTGTAAACGCCGCGATACCCCGGAGGGACGCTTCCGTCTCGAGTCAGAAAAGAATGGGACGGTACGGCCATGGCTCTCCGGCCTTGCCGGGCGGGAGGGCGATGGGTTGTAATATAACGGAAAGGAGGAAGGAAGATGCAGAAGACGGACATCATAGAGAGCGAATACCTGCGGGAT